>CP063848.1:1559576-1871492 GCA_015277795.1 Massilia sp. UMI-21
TCGGCGGGCCGGACAGGCTCAGGGTGCCGCCGTCGCGGGGCGCGGCGTTGGCTGCGGCCGGGGCCACCCCGAAGCCGGCATGGGCGCCGGTGGCGGCATGGGGGGCAGGGGCCTGGCTGTCGGCGCCGTCGCCTGCCGCGGCCACGACCGGCTGGGCCGCGGCGGCCGGCTGCGACGCCTGCGGCACCTGCGGCAGCGTGGCGGCGCGGGCCTGCAGCGCGCCGGCCGGATCGCGCGGCGCGGGCAGGGCGGCCGCGAGCGGCGGCTCGACCGCGCCGGCGTCGCCTGCCGTGGCCGGAACCGCGTCGGCGGCGCGCGCCTGGCGCTCCGGCGTGCCGGCGCCAAGGCGCATGGCGGCGGACAGGGCGGCCGGCGTTGCCATCATCGACGGCATCAGCGGCATGTTCATCGCGACCAGCTGCGGCTGGGCGGCATCGCTGGCCGCGCTGTCTTCTTCCTGCGCATCCGCGCCCGGCGGGACGGCGCCGGCAGTTTCTTCCGGAAGCGGCTCGGCCGGCAGCGCCGCATCGGCCTGCATGAACTGCAGGAAGGGCAGCGGCACGGGCGCGCCCGGCAGGGCGGCGGCCAGCGCCGGGTCGAGCGGCAGGCCGTCCGCCGGCGCGGCATCCTTGGGCGCGGCTGCGGCTGCGGCGTCGGAGGCCGGCAGGGAAGCACTATTCATCGTGATGTTCATCGTTGGGTCATACCAGGTTCGGGTTCGCCCGCGAGGGCATAGGCCAGCCAGCCTTCCTTGTTGGCGATCATGTCGCTCATCTTCGCCTGCAGCTGGGCGCTGGCGGCGCTTGCCGCCTCGGCCGCGCCCGCGTGGGCAAGGCGCAGGCGCGCCAGGGCGGCACGCTCGCCGGCGTTCCAGGGCGTGCCGGCGGCGAGCGCCTGCAGCCGGGGGCCGAGCTCGCGCACGGCGCGGCCCAGCAGATCCCAGTCGGCGCCGGCGCCGGCGTCGACCAGCACCCGGGCCAGGCCGTCGATGGCGCGCGTCCTATCCATTGCGTTCCTGGACACCTTTCCAGCCCTGGCGGATCGTGGTCAGGATACGGATCACTTCGTCCACCATGGCCGGGTCGAGCTTGATCCCGGCGCCGTGCAGGTGGTTGGCGCAGAAATCGTAGATGCGCGCCAGGTTGGCGACGGTCTCGCCGCCCTGCTCGAAGTCGAGCGAGCTGGACAGGCCGTTGATGATCTCGACGCACTTGTCGATGCTGGCTGCCTTTTGTTCGTAGCGGCGCGCGGCGATGTGGGCGCGGGCGCGGGCCAGCTCGTCGAGCAGGCCGTCGGTGAGCAGCAGGACCAGTTCGACCGGCGAGGCGCGCGAGGTCTGCGCATCCAGGTTGACGGCATGGTAGCTGCCGTAGGCTTCTTGATAGGACATGGTGGATCCCGGTTAGGCGTTGTCAGTCTTTGTCGTTGCCGAACAGGGCATCGAACATCGACACGTTGTTGTTCATCACGCCCTGCATCGAGGCCAGGGCCGTGAACTGTTTCAGGTAGCGGTTGTAGGCCGCTTCATGCTGCTGGTCGAGGAAGGCCTGGCGGTCGGCAAGCAGTTCCTGCTTGTCGGTGGCTGCTTCCTTGCGTTTCTTGATCTGGCCGTCGGCGCTGCTGCTCCAGCCCTTGAGGAAGGTGTCGAGCGCGCCGGCGATGCCGGTCGGGGACGACGAGGAGGCGCTGCCGATGATGGCGTCGAGCCCGGTGGGCTTGAGCGCCAGCTGGGACCGCAGGCGGTCGGCGCGCACTTCCAGGCTGCCGTCCCGGGTCGCGATGATGCCGAACGAGGCCAGCGTGTCGCCGGTGGTGGTCGGGCGCAGCAAGGTGACCAGGCGGTCGTTGAGGGCGCGGATGCCGCCGTCGTGGGCGAACGCGCCCGCGGCCGCGCCGGTGGACGGGTCGCCGGCGTCGGTCAGCTTGTTCAGCATGAGCTTGAGCTTGTTGTAGGCGTCGACGAAGGCCTGCACGTTGGCCGTGGTGCCGGCGCTGTCGGCGCCGACGGTGATCGTGAGCGGCGTGTCGCCGGTCTGGTGCGCCTTGGTAAAGCTCATCTTCACGCCGTCGATGTTGGTGAAGGTGTTGGTGGTGTTGGTGATCGCGGTGCCGTTCTCGGAACCGATGCGGATCTCGGCATCCTGCGCCGCCACCAGGGTGCGCACCCGGGCCGGGTCGGCGTTCGCCGCCGCGATGCTGGCGCTTCCCCCCACCGCCGACGTGTCGATGGTGATCGCGGTGTTGGCGCCGGTGTTCTTCGCCGTCAGCACCAGTTCGGACGTGGTGCCGGTAGTGACGATCGAGGCCGTGACCAGCGAGGTGTTGCCGCTGGCGCCGTTGATCGCCGCCGCCAGTTCGCGCGGGGACAGGCTGCCGTTGGCATCGGTGTCGGCGGCGTCCAGGTCGACGTCGAAGGCGAGCGAACCGCCCATGTTGACGGCCAGGGTGCCGGTGCTGTTGCTGTCGGCCAGGCCAGCGTAGGAGACCTGGCTGGCGCTGGCGAGCTGCTTGACGAAGAACGAGTAGGTGCCGGCGGCCGCGGTGGCGCTGGCGGTGGCGCTGCCGAACGCGGTGTCGTTGAAGGTGGCGGCCTGCGCATACATGCTCTTGCCGATGCCGGTCACGCTGAGCAGGCTGCTCTGGAATGCCAGGATCGCAGAGTTCAGCTCGTTCAGGCCCTTCAGGGTGCCCTTGGCTTCCGCGCCTTGCGTATTCAGGATCTGCTGGCGCGCCATGACGTACTTGTCCGCCAGCGAATTCGCGGTGTTGATCGGATCGTAGGTCGGTGCGGTGATTGCGGATGCCATGTCGTTCTCCTTGTTCTGCTGTGTGCCGTGCTTCGTACTGCGTGCTGCTGTTGTGATGCCGTTCCGCTCACGCGGCCCGGCCTGCCAACCACGACTGCGTGGCGATATCGTCTTCGCGCTTGCGCAGCGCACGTTCCTGGTCCCGGGCGTGCAGGTCCTGCTGCTGCTCCAGCACTTTTCCCAGCAGCTCGCGGCGGGTATAGGCGTCGCTCAGCGTGCGCTGCGACACCGCCATGTTGGCCTCGTGCAGCGCCAGGTCGGTGCGGTGCAGGTCGGCCATCGCCATCACGTTCTGCTTGTAGGCGCCGCAGTTCAGCGCCAGCACCGGGGGCAGCGCGCCGGAGGCGCCGCTGCCGTTCGCCAGGGAGTCCAGGCGCGCCAGGTTGTTCTGGTAGCGCGCGCGGGTCGCTTCCTGGCTCGCCAGGTCGGCCTGCAGGCGGTCGACGTCGAGCGACCGCAGCTGGACCAGGGTGCCGAGGCTGGCGATCGTGCGCTCTTTCATGCCTGCGCTCATGCCATCATCGCTTTCAATTGTTCGACGCAGCCGTCCATCGGCGCCTGTTCCCGGGTGCCCTGGCACAGGAAGGTTTCGATATGCGGGTGCAGGCGCACCGCCTTGTCGGTTTCCGGGTCGGCGCCCGGCACGTACGCGCCGAGCGGAATCAGGTCGCGCACGCGCGCATGCTTGGCCAGCGCAGCCTTCAGCTTGCGCGCGGCGAGGGCGTGCTCCTGGCCGACCACCTGCGCCATGCAGCGCGAGATCGACTGGGCGACGTCGATCGCCGGGTAGTGGCCGCGCTCGGCCAGTTCGCGGCTCAGGACGATGTGGCCGTCGAGGATGGCGCGGGCCGAGTCGACCACCGGGTCCTGCTGGTCGTCGCCTTCGGCCAGCACGGTATAGATGGCGCTCATGCTGCCGTTCGGGTTCTCGCCATTGCCGGCCGATTCCACCAGCTGCGGCAGGTTCGAGAACACCGAGGGAGGGTAGCCGCGCGTGGCCGGCGGCTCGCCCAGCGACAGCGCCACTTCGCGCAGCGCCATCGCGTAGCGGGTCAGCGAATCGCACAGCAGCAGCACGTTCTGGCCGCGGTCGCGGAAGTGGGCCGCGACCGAGTGGCACAGTTCGGTGGCCATCACGCGCATCAGCGGCGACTCGTCGGCCGGCGCGACCACCAGGACCGCGCGCTTCAGGCCTTCCGGCCCGAGCGACTTCTCGACGAACTCGCGCACCTCGCGGTTACGCTCGCCGATCAGGCCGACCACGATCACATCGGCCACGGTCTGGCGCGTGATCAGGCCGAGCAGGACCGACTTGCCGACACCCGAGCCGGCCATCAGGCCGACGCGCTGGCCCTTGCCGATGGTGAGCATCGCATTGATGGCGCGCACGCCGACGTCGAGCGGCTCGTCGACCGGGGCTTTTCTGAGCGGATTGACTTTCGGCGGCGTGATCGACAGCGGCTGGTCGCCGCCCAGCTTGCCGAGGCCGTCGATCGGTTCGCCCATGCCGTTGACCATCCGGCCCATCCAGGACTGGCCGATCATCAGTTCGGCCTTTTCCTGGCTGGGGAGCACGCGCGCGCCGGTCGCCAGTCCGGATGCCTTCTTGAAGGGCATCAGGTAGCTGATCTTCTCCTTGAAGCCGACCACCTGCGCGTCCAGCCAGCCGCCATCGACGGTCTCGATGCGGCAGCGCTGGCCGGTGTGCAGCGGGCAGCCGCTCGACTCCAGCAGCAGGCCCTGGGCGCCCACCAGGCGGCCGGTCGGGGTGGCGACCGGCACCGTCCCCAGCTCGACCGCGCGCAGTCTGGCGGCGAGGGCCGTCATTCGCCGTCCTCCTCGTCGAGGAGCTGTTCGCGCACCTGGTCCATCACCGCCGACAGGCGGCCCTGGCAACCGGCATCGACTTCATTGTCGCCGGAGCGCACCCGGCATTCGCCCGGCTCGAGGGCGGGGTCGGGCAGCAGGGTCCATTTCTTGGCGCGTTTCGGATCGAGTTCGAGCACGCGGCGCAGTTCTTCCGGATTCAGGAACACTTCGACCTGGTCGCGCGAAGGCGGCATCACGCTGAGCGCCTCCTCGACCAGGGCCAGCAACTGCACAGGCTGCAGTGCCAGCTCGGCGCGGATTACCTGGCGCGCAATCTTGCCGACCAGCTCCACGACTTCCTTGCGTTGCGCGGCGCGCATGTCGGTCTTGAGTTTTTTCAGGCCCTTGAGCATGGCATCGATCGGCTTGGACAGCTGCTCGAACTCGGCCAGCGCCATGGCGCGGCCTTCCTCGATGCCGCGCTGCAGGCCCTCGGCCTGGCCGGTCGGGTAGCCGTCGGCGCGGCCCTGGTCCAGGCCGGCCTCGTAGCCTTCGCGCTGCCCCTGGCGATAGCCGTCGCTGAGGGCGGCCTGCCATTCCTCGGCCGAGCCGGCGCCCGCGCCCGAGCCGGCGGCGCCGGAACCTTTCGGCAGCGCGCTGGTGAGCTGGTACAGCGGCGGGAAGTGATAGGACCGGAATTGCTTCATTCGGCGGTCGCCTCGGCAAACAGGGCGATGTCGATTTCGCCGGCATCGGCCAGGGCCTTGACGGTGGCCATGATCTCGCGGCGGGTCTGCTCGATGCGCGACATCGGAATCGGGCCCGAACGACGCATCAGGTCCTCGAAGCTCTGCGCCTGGCGCTTCGGCATGGCGCCCAGGACCGCGTCGCGCAGCGCCGGTTCGGCGCCCTTGAGCGCGATCGCCCACTGCTCGAGCGGCACTTCGTCGAGCAGGCGGGTGATGACCTGTTCGGTCTGGCGCGACAGGATGAAGAAGTCGTACATCGACATCTCGATCTGCGACACCACCTCGGGATCGTGGGCGCGCAGCAGTTCCACCATGCCGGCGCGGTTGTCCTGCAGGCGGTTGAGGATCTCGGCGACCTGGCGCACGCCTTCCACGCTCGCGCTCTGGGTATCGAGCGCGGACAGGCAGCGGTTCACCAGTTCTTCGAGTTCGTGCAGCACGTCGCGTTCGATCTCGTCGAGATGGGCCATGTTCAGCAGGACCAGTTCGCGGCCGTCGGCCGGGAGCGATTCGAGGATTTGCGAAGCCAGGCTAGGGGGCAGGAAGGCCAGGAACACGGCCTGCATCTGCACGTGCTCGGTCGCGATGAATTCGGCCAGCCACTTGGGCGAGGCGTATTGCAGGCGCGCCATCATCGGGCGGATCTCGTCGCCGTAGATCGTGTTCAGGACGCTGTTGGCGATATCGCTGCCGAGCGCCAGGTCGAGCGAGCGCTTCAGGTAGCTGCGCGAGGCGGCGTGCAGGCCGCTTTGCTGCCGGTAGTCGTCGAAGAAGTTCTGGACCGCCGACTTCACGGTGTCGACCTTGATGCCGCTCATGCGCGACATCACCTGGGTCAGTTCCAGCAGTTCCTCGCGCTCGAGGCAACGCAGCACGGCGGCGGCGCCTTCTTCGCCGATCGAGAGCAGGACGATGGCGGCCTGCTCGACCGGGGTCAGGACGGCTTCCATGCCGTCATCGTTATTCAGTTCGGCCATGTTTTTTCTGTACCCATTGTTTGACGACTTCGGCGACGCGCTCGGGTTCCTTGCCGGCGAGGACTTTGAGATGGTCGACCATCACGTCGACGGCCGAACCGGCCGGCGGCAGGTCGTAGTTTTCGAGCAGGGGGACCACCGGCATCGCGCCGGCGGCATCGGCGCCAGCGCCGCTGATCGCAACGGCGCCCGGGGCGGCCAGCGCGGCGGCGCTGCCAGCCGGGAGGGCGACGACCTTGTCCGCGCTTGCCGCGGCGCCACCAGGCATGCCCGGCAGGGCCGGCGCGGCCGGCATCAGCGGCGCTTGCGGCGCCAGGCGCGAGGTCACCGCGCGCAGCAGCGGACGGGCCAGCAGCAGGTAGGCGAGCAGCGCGCCGAGAGCATACATACCGTAGCTCGTCATGTCGACCACGTTGTCGCGTTCCTGCCACCATTCCTGGGCCACCGGCGCGGCCGGGAAGTTCAGGCTGGAGACGGTCAGCACGTCGCCACGGGCGGCGTCGATGCCCAGGCCGCCCTTCAGGATCTTCTCGATGTTGGCCAGTTCGGCCGGGGTGTAGCCGACTTTCGGGTCGGTGGCGCTGGCATTGTTCAGCACCACTGCCACCGACAGCTTCTTCAGGCGGCCACGCGAGCGCTTGATCTGGGTGATCGCACGGTCGTAGGCGTACTGGCGGGTGGTGGCGTTCTTGCGCGCGCTGCCGTTGTCCTTGGCCGCGTCCGGGTTCTGCGCATCGGCCGCATTGGCTCCGCCTCCAGCGGCCGGATCGGCCATCTGCGGCGGACGGTTCGACAGGGTGCCCGGCACGCCCAGCGCCATGCGGTTGCGCTCCATCTCCTCGCGCATCGCTTCGCTGGTGACCTTCGGCGCTTCGCCGTATTTTTCCTGGGTCTCTTCGATCTTGTCGTTGTCGACGTCGGCGGTGACGCTCAGCTTGAAGTTGTTCGCGCCCAGCACCGGCGCCAGCAGTTCGTTGACGTTGTTGCGCACCTCGTCGGTGTAGCGCCTGGCGGCCGTGTCGCCTTGCGCCTGGCCGTCGAAGCCGTCGGCCAGGTCGACCCGCGAGGACAGGTAGTTGCCGGCCTGGTCGACCAGCGACACCCGGCTTGGGTTCAGGTTGGCGACGCTGCTCGACACCATGTTGACGATGGCGGCGATCTGTTCGTTCGACAGCGAGCGGCCCGGCTTGACCGCGACCACCACCGAGGCGGAAGACTGGTCGCCGGCGCCGGCAACGAAAGAGCTCGACTTGGCGATCGCCAGGTGCACCCGCGCCGTGGCGATCGCATCCATGGTCAGGATGCTCTGCGCCAGCTCGCCTTCGAGACCGCGGCGGAAACGCACGTCCTGCACGAACTGCGACACGCCGAGCGGATCGTTGCGGTCCATCAGCTCCAGGCCGGCCGGCAGCTGGGCGGTCACGCCCTTGGCGGCCAGCAGCATGCGCACCTTGCCCAACTCGCCGGACGGCACCATCACCTGGCCGCTGTCCGGGTGGATGCGGTAGGGGACGCCTTCGGCCTCGAGCACGGTCATCATGTCGCTGGCCGCGACCTTCTCGCGCGCGCCGAAGACCGGCTTGTAGTTCGACTGGTCCTGCCACAGGAACAGCATGACGGCGGCCGTGATGGCCACGGCCAGGCCGAGCAGCAGGGTAAGGTTGTTGCGCAGCGCCGGCGGCATGTCGGGCAGTGCCAGCTTCTTGCCGCCGACGGCGGCTCTCAGGGAGGAAATCACAGGATGTTCTCTTGGCTTTTCTTGAACAGGGGCGGGCTCAGACCGGCAGCTTGATCAGCTCGTCGACGGCGCCCATGACCTTGTTCCGGACTTGCATGAGCATCGAAAACGACAGGCTGGCCTGCTGGCTGGCCAGCATGGCGCCGACCAGGTCGTCGCTCTTGCCGGCATCGACGGCCGCCATGCGGTCCGCCGCAGCGCGGTCTTCGTGGTCCACGCTGGCGATCGCGTCCTTCATGGTTTGGGTAAACGAGAACGAAGCTGGAGAATTGTTAAATGTGGAGCCGGCCGACAGGTCCGCAGCCGGGGCGATCGCAAGGCGATTGGCTTCATTTGTCAGTGCGGCAAGGTCAGCTTTGATCAAACCGGCAAGTTCAGTTCCCATTACGTCGTCCAGTACGAAAAGATGTGTTGCGCTTGTTGTGTGGAGGCGACAAATTGTGTCATCGTTTGTCGTTTTAAAGCCCGATAAAGAGCGGTGTTTGTTAAATCGATGTCTACGAACGGCCGTCTTATTCTTGACCCTCTGGCTGGGATTCCCCTTCGTGCGTGCTCGGAAGAGGCTGCTTGATCCGCTGCGATAGAAGAGATATTACCGTAGGGCAAGTGGGAAATCAAAGGCGAATGTCAAAGTCTTTGGCATAAATCTCCATGTATAATAGTTTCCCTGAGGAATGAAAAAAAGTCATTCGTCGTTTCCTAGTGACCAATAAACAATGCCGATGAATCCACTCGACCGATCGCGCAAGGACGGGGCCGACTACCAGGTACTCGACCCCAGCCTGCTGGGCCGTCCGGTGCACCTGCTGCCGAAGTTCGCGCGCCGTTTCGCCGATGCCCTGGGCACGACGATGGCCGGGCCGGGCGGGCGCCGCTACTGGGGCGCCTGGCGCCTGGTCAGCCTGGCGTTCGAACGCGCTCCGGATGCGCAGGGACTGCGCTGGCTGGCAGTGGCGGGGCCGTTGGGCACCGCCGCGGTGGCGTTCGAGCGCAGCCTGCTGCTGGGACTGCTGGAAGGCCGCTATGGCCGCAAGAACGCCGCCCCCAGCGCGCCGCGCGACCCCAGCCTCGAGCGCGTGACCGCGACCGAGGAGCGGCTGGCGGCGACCCTCACTGCGCAACTGGCCGAACAGCTGCATGCGCGCGTGGCCGAGGGCCTGGCGGCGGTGGGCGTGGAGGTGCCGGGCGCGGACGCCGCGGTGGTGGAAGCGCCTGGCCTGGCCAGTCCGCCCGGCAAGGCCGGCTGGGTCATCCGCGTGACCCTGACCACGCAGGGACCGAAGGACATCCCGGGCGAGCAGCAGAGTCATTGCTGGATCGGCCTGGACCAGGAACTGATGTCGCATGTGCTGCAAGGCCTGAAGGAAGAGCGCAGCAGCGTGCGCACGGCGCGCGCCGGCAACGACGGCCTGTCTTCCGGCCTGTTCGTCAAGCTCGACGGCCGCCTGGCCAGCAAGGAGACCACGCTGGGCGCGCTGTTCGAGCTGAAGGTGGGCGACATCATTCCGGTGTCGGTCGGGCGCGCCGACGTGCTGCTGGACGAATCGCGCCTGTTCACGGCCGCCGTGGCCGAGCACAAAGGAAAACTCTGTTTAACCTCTTTTGAAGATGCCGAGTAAATGGATATGAACATCAACGAGCAACTCAGCGACCAGATGAGCGGCGACGTGATCATCGACGACCTCGAAGGCGTCGAAGCCGCCACCGCGATCGCGGGCAAGAACGCTGCGCGCCAGCTGCCGCAGATGATGCGCCGCATTCCGGTGACCCTGACGCTGGAAGTGGGCTCGGCCCGCATCTCGCTGCAGGAACTGATGGCGATCGGCCCGGCCTCGGTGGTGCCGCTCGACGCCCTGGCCGGCGAGCCGCTGGTCATCAAGGTGAACGGCGCGCCGATCGGCCGCGCCGAAGTCGTCGTCGCCGGCGAGCAGTATGGCCTGAAGGTCATCGACCTCGACGGCCTGAACCTGGATGCCCTGACGTCATGATCCTGTGTACCGGCGGTGCTCGGGTGGGACCACCTTTGCGCCGCGCGGCGCCGCTGTTGGGCGGTGCGCTCTGCCTCATCTTGCTGACCTGCGCGCTGCCCGCCGCGGCCCAGCAGCAACCGAGCATCCTGCCCGGCGTGATTCCCGGCTCGAGCCAGGGCATGACCGTGAAGTCGCAGATCCTGGTCCTGATGACCCTGCTGGCGCTGCTGCCGGTCATGGTCATGATGATGACCAGCTTCACCCGTTTCGTGATCGTGCTGTCGCTGCTGCGCCAGGCCCTCGGCCTGCAACAGGGCCTGCCGAACCGGATCATCACCGGCATCGCCCTGATCCTGACCCTCCTGGTGATGCGCCCGGTGGGCGAGGCCGTCTGGCGTGACGCCTTCCTGCCCTACGATAGCGACAAGATCGGCCTGGAGCAGGCGCTCAAGATCGCCGAGGCGCCGGTGTCGCGCTTCATGCTGGCCCAGACCAGCAAGACCTCGCTGGCCCAGGTCGCGCACCTGGCGGGCGAGCCGGCCAACCTGGCGCCCGAACGGCGCGGCTTCACCGTCAAGCTGGCGGCCTTCGTGCTGTCCGAGCTGAAGACCGCCTTCCAGATCGGGGCGATGCTGTTCATTCCCTTCCTGATCATCGACCTGGTGGTGTCGTCGGTGCTGATGGCGATGGGCATGATGATGCTCTCGCCGCTGGTGATTTCGCTGCCGTTCAAGCTGCTGCTGTTCGTGCTGGTGGATGGCTGGACCCTGACCGTGAACACGCTGGTCGGCAGCATCCATGCTTACTAGCCGCACGCGACCGAACGAGAGAATTGTCCAATGAGTCCTGATATCGCGGTCGACCTGGTGGCCGAAGCCCTGAAGGTGGTGATGCTGCTGGTGCTGGTGCTGGTGGTGCCGGGCCTGGTCATGGGCCTGATCGTGGCCCTGTTCCAGGCCGCGACCCAGATCAACGAACAGACCCTCAGCTTCCTGCCGCGCCTGCTGGTGACGCTGGCTGCGGTGATCCTGGCCGGGCACTGGATGACGTCCACGCTGATGGATTACTGCGTGTCGGTGTTCCAGCGCGCGGCCACGCTCGCGTCCTGACGGAAAGCGCGAACGAATGGAGCTGGTCGGCTTCCTGCTGCCGCTGATGACCGCCCTGTGGTGGCCGTTCGCCCGCATCATGGCCATGCTCTCGACCGCGCCGGTGCTGGGCGAGGGCTCGGTGCCGGTGCCGGTGCGCGCGCTGCTGTCGGTGGCCCTCAGTTTCGTGATGCTGCCGGTGACCAAGGGCGGCGCCATGCCCGACCCGTTCTCGCTGGCCGGCGTGGTGGCGATGGCCGAGCAGGCCGTGATCGGCGCCGTGATCGGGCTGGCGCTGCAGTTCGCGATGGCCGTCATCACGATGCTCGGCTTCCTGGCCTCGAGCCAGATCGGCTTCTCGATGGCGCAGATGAACGACCCGGTCAACGGCCAGGCCTCGGACGTGGTGTCCGGCCTGATGTCGCTGGTGGCGATCCTGGTGTTCTTCGGGATCGACGGCCACCTGGTGCTGATGGGCGTGGTGGCCCAGAGCTTCAAGGCCTGGCCGGTGGGCGCCGGCTACGCGCCGCTGCTGCTGGAAGCGGTGGCGCTGAACCTGGCCTGGGTGTTTTCGGCGGCGGTGCTGCTGGCGCTGCCGATCGTGTTTTCGACAATGGTGGTGCAGATCGGGTTCGGTTTCCTGAACCGGGTGGCGCCGAGTTTGAACCTGTTCTCGCTGGGCTTCTCGCTGGTGACGATCTTCGGTCTCCTGATGCTGGTGCAGGTGGTGCGTTTCATCCCCGAGCACTACGTCGCGATGACCAACCAGATCCTGGAGATGCTGCAGGAGCAGATGAGGATAGCGCATGGCCGATAACGGTACCGGCGGCGACAAGACAGAAAAGCCCTCGGCGCAGAAACTCAAGAAGGCGCGCCAGGAGGGCCAGGTGGTCCGTTCGCGCGACCTTGCGACCGCGGTCGGCATCCTGTGCAGCCTGAAGCTGTTTTCGATGCTGGTGCCGGGCTACCTGGAGTCGTTCCGCTCGCTGTTCCGGCTGGTGTTCGTGCCGCTGGGCGAGGCCGGCGCGATCGAGAACGCGATGTCGGTGGTGTTCACGGGCGCCCTGATGCTGCTGGTGAAGATGGTGCTGCCGCTGCTGGCGGTGCCGGTCGCGATCATCGCCGCCGGCGCGATCCCGGGCGGCTTCGTCGCCTCCGGCAAGAACATGGCGCCCAAGTTCAGCCGCCTGAGCCCGATCACCAACCTGGGCAACCTGTTCTCGCAAAAGCACTGGATCGGGTTTGCCACCTCCGCCGCCAAGGCGGCGGTACTGGGCTTCGTGCTGTGGCACGTGATGAGCTCCGGCATGAAGGCCTATGTCGAGCTGCAGCGCATGCCCCTGAGCGATGCGCTGGTGGGCGGCACCTCCCTGATGCTGGACGGCCTGATGGCGATGGTGGCGGTGTTCGTGGTGTTCGCGCTGGTCGACGTGCCGGTGCAGGCCTTCCTGTTCACCAAAAACCAGCGCATGAGCAAGCAGGAACAGAAGGAAGAACACAAGAGCAACGAGGGCAAGCCCGAGGTGAAGCAGCGCATCCGCCAGCTGCAGCACCAGCTGGCCCAGCGCAGCGTGCGCAAGAGCGTGCCGACCGCCGACGTGGTGATCGTCAACCCGGAGCACTACGCGGTGGCCCTGAAGTACGATACCGATCGCGCCGAGGCGCCCTTCGTGGTGGCCAAGGGCGTGGACGAGATGGCGCTGTACATCCGCAGCGTCGCGCGCGAGCACAAGATCGAGACCCTGTCGCTGCCGCCACTGGCGCGCGCGATCTATAACACCAGCCAGGTCCAGCAGCAGATCCCGGCGCAGCTGTACGGGGCGGTGTCGCAGGTATTGAATTACGTCCTACAACTGAACGCGTTCCGTGCAGGCCGGCGCCAGGCGCCCCCACGGTTCCCCAACGAGGTGGTCGTTCCATCTCATCTGAGCGAGGTTTCTGCATGAGCTTTTTCACCAACTTCAAGGTCTTCATTTCCGAGCTGAAGCGCCAGAAGTTCGCCGCGCCGATTTTCCTGATCGCGCTGCTGGCCATGATCATGCTGCCGCTGCCGCCGGTGCTGCTGGACGTGCTGTTCACGTTCAACATCGTGCTGGCGCTGATCGTGATCCTGGTGTCGGTGACCGCCAAGCGACCGCTCGACTTCTCGGTCTTCCCGACCGTGATCCTCGGCACCACCCTGATGCGCCTGGCGCTGAACGTGGCCTCGACCCGCGTGGTGCTGCTCAACGGCCACAACGGCCCGCACGCGGCCGGTAACGTGATCGAATCCTTCGCCAATGTCGTCATTGGCGGCAATTACGTGGTCGGCCTGGTGGTGTTCGTGATCCTCATGATCATCAACTTCATCGTGGTCACCAAGGGCGCGGAACGCATCTCCGAAGTGTCGGCGCGCTTCACCCTGGACGCGCTGCCGGGCAAGCAGATGGCGATCGACGCCGATCTCAACGCGGGCCTGATCAACCAGGAAAAGGCCACCCAGCGCCGCAAGGACGTGGCGGCCGAAGCCGATTTCTACGGCGCCATGGACGGCGCCTCGAAGTTCGTGCGCGGCGACGCGGTGGCGTCGATCCTGATCCTGATCATCAACCTGGTGGGCGGTATCGCGATCGGCGCCCTGATGCACGGCCTGCCGCTGGGCGAGTCGTTCCGCGTCTACGCGCTGCTCACCATCGGTGACGGCCTGGTCGGCCAGATTCCGGCGCTGCTGCTGTCGGCGGCGGCGGCGATCCTGGTGACCCGCATCGGCGAATCGGGCGACCTCGAAAAGCAGGTCGGCGGCCAGCTGCTGGCCCAACCGGCGGTGCTGTTCTCGGCGGCCGGCGTGATGGTGATCCTGGGCCTGGTGCCGGGCATGCCGACCATCACCTTCTTCATTTTCGCCGGCGTGGTAGCCTTTGTCGGCTGGAAGCTGACCAAGGTCGTCAAGGCGCCGGACGACGCCGGCGTGGCCGCGATCGAAGCGGCATTGCGCGACGAGCGCGCGCCCGACCTCGACTGGCAGGCACTGCCCGTGGTGCAGCCGGTGACGGTGGCGGTCGGCTACAAGCTGGTGGGCATGATCGACCAGGCCCAGGGCGAGCCGCTGACCAAACGCATCAAGGGCGTGCGCCAGAGCCTGTCGGAGCAGATGGGCATGCTGGTCCCCAGCATCGGCGTGCGCGACGACCTGGCGCTGCGTCCCTCGCAGTACGCGATCAGCCTGTCGGGCGTGGTGGTGGCCGAGGCCGAGGTGATGCCGGAGCACCTGATGGCGATCCCGTCGCCCAACGTCTACGGCGAACTCGATGGCGTGCCGGGCATCGAGCCGGCCTACGGCATGGCGATCACCTGGATCCTGCCCGAGCAGAAAGCCGACGCGCTGGGCCTGGGCTACCAGGTGGTCGAGGTGTCGAGCGCGATCGCCACCCACACCTCGAAGGTGGTGCGCGAGTACCTGCACGAGCTGTTCCGCCACGAAGACGTGCCGGCCATCATCGAGCGCCTGCAGGCGCTGTCGCCCAAGCTGGCCGGGGCGCTGGAAAAGGCGCTGACCCACACCCAGCTGCTGCGGGTGTTCCGCGTGCTGCTGCAGGAGGGCGTGTCGCTCAAGGACATCGTGGTGATCGCCACCACGCTGCTGGACAGTTCCGAGACCACCAAGGACCCGATCCTGCTGGCGGCCGAAGTGCGCTGCGCCCTGCGGCGCCAGATCGTGGCCGGCCTGTACGGCAAGAAGAAGGACATGCCGGCCTTTAACCTGGCGGCGGAGCTGGAAAACATGCTGCTCGGTTCCCTGAACCAGGCGCGCCAGAACGGCGGCGGCAAGGTGGCGCTCGACAACTACCCGATCGATCCGCAACTGCTGTCGCAACTGCAGATCAACATGCCGGTGGCGCGCGAGCAGATGAAGCAGCAGCACACGCCGCCGCTGCTGCTGGTGCTGCCCCAGGTGCGCCCGCTGCTGGCGCGCTACGCCCGCCTGTTCGCGCCTGGCCTGCATGTGCTGTCGTATAACGAGATTCCCGAGAACCGCGACGTGTCGATCGTCGGCACGGTGGGTTGAGCGGGACGCCTGAACGCATCCGAACCGTCACGATTCCACACCGGGAAGCTCCCATGAATCCTAAGCCGATCTACGTCACCCAGCCCCAGATGCCGCCGCTGGAAGAGTTCTATCCCTACCTCGAGCAGATCTGGGAGAACAAGATCCTCACCAATGGTGGCCCCTTCCACCAGCAGCTGGAGGCGGCGCTGTGCGCCTACCTGGGCGTGGAGCACCTGGCGCTGTTCTCGAACGGCACCCTGGCGCTGGTGACGGCGCTCCAGGCGCTGCGCGTGACCGGCGAAGTGATCACCACGCCGTACTCGTTCGTGGCGACCGCGCACTCGCTGCTGTGGAACGGGATCAAGCCGGTATTCGTCGACGTCGACCCGGTCAGCCTCAACCTCGACCCGGTGAAGATCGAGGCGGCGATCACGCCGCAGACCACCGCCATCATGCCGGTGCACTGCTACGGACGTCCGTGCGATGTCGACGCGATCCAGAAGATCGCCGACAACTACAACCTGAAAGTGATCTACGATGCCGCCCATGCCTTCGGGGTGCGCGATGCGCGCGGCAGCATCCTGCGCCATGGCGACCTGTCGGTGCTGAGCTTCCATGCGACCAAGGTGTTCAACACCTTCGAGGGCGGCGCCATCATCTGTCCCGACGCCCGGACCAAGCAGCGGATCGACCACCTGAAGAACTTCGGCTTCGTCGACGAGGTGACCGTGGTCGCGCCGGGCATCAATGCCAAGATGAGCGAGATCAATGCCGCGTTCGGGATGCTGCAGCTGCGCGGGATCGACGAGGCGATCGCGCGTCGCGGGCATATCGATGCCCGCTACCGCGCGCTGCTGGCCGGGGTGGAGGGGATCGCGTGCATGACGCCCGCCGCCGATACGGTCGCGAACCATTCGTACTTCCCGATCCTGGTCGGTCCCGGCTACGCGCTCGGCCGCGACGCCCTGTACCAGAAGCTCAAGGAGCACGGCGTGCATGCGCGGCGCTACTTCTATCCCCTGATTTCGGATTTCCCGATGTACCGCGGCCTGCCTTCGGCACGGCGCGACAACCTCGAGGTGGCGGCCACGGCGTCGAGCCGGGTGCTGTGCCTGCCGATGTACCCGGCGCTCGCGGACGCCGACGTGGAACGGATCGCCGCCGTCATCGCCGACGGGGGACCGGGCCGCGCCTGAACCGCTCAGCCGGCCGGCGTGCCGGCGCGCAAGGCCTGCTCCAGTTCCAGCAGCTTGCGGCTGCGCGCCTTCAGCCGCCTGGCGGGGGCGCCGGCATAGATGCCCCAGTCGGCGAGCGGCCGCGCCACCAGCGACAGCGCGCCGACCGCGCTGCCGTCGCCGATCGACGCTCCGGGCAGGATCACGCTGCCCGAGCCGACGATGACGTGCCGGCCCAGCGCGACCGGCGCGGTCTTCACATTCAGGTAGGCATGCGGCACCGTCGGGTTGGTCAGCGCCTCGCCGGAATAATCGTCGGTGCCGGAATAGATGCGCACGCCCTGCGACAGCCCCGAAAAATCCGCCAGCGTGATGCCGCCGGCGCAGCCGAGGTAGCAGCCGCCGCCGATATGGATGTAGTCGCCCAGTTCGAGGCGGCCCGCATGCGCCGCGATGACGACGCCCCCGTCGATGCGCACGTTATCGCCGATCGCAATGTTTTCCAGGCCGATGATGGTGGCGTTGCGGGCGATCCTGACGTTGCGGCCGACCCGTCGGAACCCGAGTAGCCGCAGTTCCGCCGTCTCGGCATAGCCCGGATTGAACGGATTCGGCACTGCTGGGGAATGCTCCACGGTGACCTCGCTGGTGGTGGTTGACTGGGTGTGTATTGTACGCGCCGCTCAGGCACCGCCCGGCGCCTCAGGCGCGCGCGGCAGCAGCAGGGCCAGTTCGGCCACCGCCTTGAACACCGGCAGGGTCAGCACCGATTCGGCCTGCCAGTAGGCGATCGAGGCGTGCGCCGGCGCGGCCGGCAGGTGGTCGCGGAAGGACCAGCGCTGTACCAGCAGGCCGGCGCGCTGCACCGCGCGCTCGAGCAAGGGCTGCAAGGCGCGCAGCCGCTTCGTCGCGCCGGCGTCCGGCGCGCACAGTTCCAGCGCCACGCCGCCCGGCACCGGCTCCAGCTGGACCGTGACCCGGGTGCCGTCGGGAAGTTCGAGTTCCAGGCGCAGCGAGGCGCGGCCGCGTCGGCGGCGTCCCGGCGGCGTGTCGCCTTCCTGCGCGATCACGTTCAGGTGCTGCGCCTGCGCGCTGCCGGCATGCACGGTAAAGCGCCAGGCGTCGGCCGGCGGATGGCGCGGGTCGGGCTGCGGCGGCAGCTTGCCGTGCTGTGCCGCCAGCAGCACAGCCGCCGGCAATTGCCGGTCCAGGGCCTGCTGCTCGCGGGCTTCGAGCTGGCGTCCGTAATGGCGCACCATCGCGCGCCAGCTGCTGCCGAGCGCCTCGGCGTCGGCGCGCTGGAACGACAGCTGGCGTGCCATGGCCAGCTGGTCGGGCCGCATGGCCGCGCCATCGAGCGCATCGCCCGTGGGGGCTGCCGGCGTGCCGGGCGCCGGGGCAGGGGAAGCCAGTGCCGCCGGCAGCGGCAGCTCGGCGAGCTCGGCGGCGACGAAGGCGGCCGGCGTGACCGCGGGCACGGCGCCGACCGCGAGCGTGGTTGCGGGAGGCGGCGGAAGGGGGCTGAAGCTCAGGCTGGCCATGGCAATCGGGAAGTCCAAGTGAAAAAGGCCAGCCGCAATGCGGCTGGCCTTGTGCGGAACCCGGCTGGATCAGCCGGGAACTAAGCCGCGAAACGATCTATTTTATTACTGCAGCAGCGACATGACCATCGAGGACATGCTGTTCGACTGCTTCAGCATGGCGGTACCGGCTTGCAGCAGCATCTGGTTCGAGGTCATGTTCGCGCTTTCGGTCGCGAAGTCCACGTCCATGATCAGGCCGGCCGCGGCCTTGCTGTTGGTGCTGATGTTCGACAGGTTGTTGTACACGTGCTCGAGGCGGTTCGCCGCGGCGCCCAGGCCCGAACGGACCTTGTTGACCGATGCCAGTGCGGTTTCCAGCTTGGTGATCGACGCGTTGGCGGCGCTGGTCAGTTCGGTGCCGCCGGCGGTGCCGGCGTAGTTGACGGTGGCCGAGGTCACGTCCGACACCACTTGCGACATGTCGGTCGCCAGGTTCACGGTCATGGTCTCGCTCGACGACGCGCCGATCTGGAAGGTCATCGAGGAAGCGACGGTGCCGCCCACCAGCAGCTTGGTGCCGCCGAAGGTGGTGTTCTTCAGGACGTTCGACAGTTCCAGGCCCAGGGCATCGTATTCCGACTGCATGGCTTTTTTGTCGTCGGCGGTCGACGAGGCGTCGGCTGATTGGGTTGCCAGGTCCTTCATGCGGACCAGCATGTTGCCGACTTCGTCCAGCGCGCCTTCGGCGGTCTGCAGCATCGAGGTCGAGTTCTGGGTATTGCGCATGGCGACGGCCATGCCCGAGGTCTGGGCTTTCAGGCGCGAAGCGATCTGCAGGCCGGCGGCGTCGTCCATTGCCGAGTTGATACGGTAGCCGGTCGACAGGCGGGTCATCGAGGTCGACAGCGAGCTCTGGGTGCGGCTGATCGAGTTTTGTGCGGACAGTGCGGCGTTGTTGGTGTGAAGGCTCAGCATGGTAGCTCCTAGGGAATTCGATTCGTGGTCGAGTGCGTCACTCGCTCTCACAAGTACAGGGCGACCGGTTTCAATCCGGCATTAAGTGCCGCATGGAAATTTTTTAAGATATTTTTTGATTCGGTAAAAACTTGTCGAAATGGCCATGCGGTGCGGTGTCCGGACGTGAACGCAGCATCGAGCGCGCTGCGCTTGTTCAGGACTGGGCAGGCGCCAGGTCGGACAGGCGTACCCGCTGCGCCGCCGGCGCCTGGCCCGCGCACCAGTGCTGCCAGATCCGGCGCAGGCCGACTTCCAGTCCGGCCGCCGTAATGCCTGGATAACCCAGCACCGAATTGACGAAGCGCTCGCGCATGCCGGCGCGCATGGCCGCCAGCGCCGGCACGTTCCGCGACAGGAAGACGCCGAGTTTGACGTAGGTGTCGTCGCTGTCGGTGATGAAGTCGCCCAGGCCGAGGTGGGCCAGGAAGGACACCGCGGCATGACTCGGGTTGGTGGCGCCGACCGTCGCCAGCGTCGGCACGCCCATCCACAGCGCATGGCCGACCGTGGTCGAGCCGCTGTAGGGGAAGGGGCTGAGGCAGATATCGACGTCGTAGTGCTGCTTCAGGTATTCGTGCACGCTGGCGCGGTTGCGCAGCAGCAGGCGCTCGCGCGGGATGCCTTCGGCGGCGAACCAGTCGATCAGGACGTCGTCGATGCCCGCCTGGAGGCCGCCGAGCAGCATCCTGGCGTCGGGAATGGCATGCAGCAGCTTCGACCACTGGGCGATCACGGCCCGGCTGAGCTTGGATGCGCGGTGGAAGCTGCCGAAGGTCAGGTAACCGTTGCGCAGGGCGGGCAAGTCGTTCAGTGGCGGGGCGTGCTGGTCGGGCAGGAAGGGCGCGACCAGCGGCAGGCGCAGGATCTGCTCTTTGAACTGGTCGTCGTAGCGGCCTTCCGGCAGGACGAACGGGTCCGACAAGAAATAATCCATCGTTTCCATGCCGGTGGTGCCGGCATACCCGATCCAGCTTGCCTGCACCGGCGCCGGCTTGCGCATGAACAGTTCCAGGCGGTTCAGGGCCGAATGGCCCGACAGGTCGATCAGGATGTCGATGCCGTCCTCGCGGATCAGGCGCTCGGCGGCTTCGTCGTCCAGGTCGGCGATCTGGCGCCAGCCGGCCGTGCAGGCGCGCAGCCCGGCGGTCATGCCGTCCTGAATATTGTTGTTGTAATAGACATACAGGGAGACGCGCGCATGCTCGCGCAGCGCGTCGAACACGGGCGCCAGGAAGCGGGTGACGGCGTGCTCGTACAGGTCGGCCGACACGAAGCCGATGCGCAGCTTGCGCTCCGGGTCGCGTTCGTTGGCATGCGGCTGGCGCAGCGCGCGCAATGGCGGCTCCCAGCGCTCGCCGAACGCGAAGTGCTCGCGCGTCAGTTCCTCGGGATCGAAGGCGGTGTGGCTCAGGATGAACAGCATCACGCTGTGCGCGGCCGGCGAGGGCGCCAGTTCGAATGCGCGCCGCGCCAGGCGCAGGGCTTCTTCCCATTCGCCCAGGGCGAAGCGGATGCCGGTCTGCGCATGCAGCACGTCGACACTGTCCGGGGCCAGCGCTTCGGCGCGTGCGAGCAGGGCGGCGGCCTCGGTCAGCCTGCCTTCCGAACGCAGGGTATTGGCAATGTCGACCATCAGGTCGGGCCGTTCCGGAGACAGGGCGAGGGCGCGCTCGAAACCCTCGCGTGCCGCCTCGAAGCGTTTCAGGACCCGCTCCGCCTGCGCCAGGCGGATCAGCGCCGACAGGTGCTCGGGGCGCTGTGCCAGCACCGCGCGGTAGCAGGCCACGGCCTCTTCGTGCCGGTGCAACTGGTAGAGCAGGTTGCCGAGGTCGTAACGGGCGTCGAGCAGCTCGGGATCCAGCGCGAGCACGTCCTGCAGGGCGGCCGCGGCTTCCGCGATTTTCTTGTCCTTGTGCAGGACGGAAGCGAGGCGCAGCAGGGAGTCCTGCAGGCCCCGGCGCAGGTCGGCGCCGTTTTCGAAGCGCAAGGCCGCGCGATAGACCTCGGCCGCTTCCTCGTAGCGCGCCTGGTCGAACAGGGCGGCGGCCAGCACGCCTTGCAGACCGCGCAGTTTCTGGTTGAGTTCGAGCGCACGCTTCAGGCAGGCGACGCCTTCGTCGAGCTGGCGCGCCCGCAGCAGGTCCAGGCCGAGCAGGGCATGGGCATTGGCGTCGCGCGGGTTCAGGCGCACGGCGCGGCAGTGCTGCGCAAGCGGATCCTGGGCGGTGGAGCGGGGAAGGACGGTCATGGGCAAACGGTTTCTGTGCGGAAATTAGTCGCGATTGTAGATCGACTCGCGCTTGCGCGTACCGGGTTTGTTGCAGCGCCGCCGAGAAAATTTGCCGGTGTTGGCAAAGCGCTCCGTCCTGCGCGGCCAGGCGCGGCGGGTTTGGCGTGGATGGCTTAATATGTCGGGTTTTCCGGCGTTTGCCGGCCATTCTCGACTTCACGCATGCATTCTTCCCATCGCATCGACCCCGGCCTCGAGGCCGCCGGTTCCGTTCCCGCATCCTCCCTGCCGAGCCGCCGCCTGTCGGTGGCGCCGATGATGGACTGGACCGACCGCCACTGCCGCGTCTTCCATCGCCACATCACCCGCCATACCTGGCTGTACACCGAGATGGTGACCACCGGCGCCCTGGTCTACGGCGACGTCGAGCGCCACCTGCGCCATGACGCCATGGAGCACCCGGTGGCGCTGCAGCTGGGCGGCAGCGACCCGGCCGACCTGGCGAAAAGCGCGAAGCTGGGCGAGCAGTGGGGCTACGACGAGATCAACCTGAACTGCGGCTGCCCGTCCGAACGGGTGCAGAAAGGCGCCTTCGGCGCCTGCCTGATGCAGGAGCCTGGGCTGGTGGCCGACTGCGTCAAGGCGATGCGCGACGCCGTGTCGGTCGACGTCACGGTGAAGCACCGCATCGGCATCGACGACAACGAGGAATACGGTTTCGTGCGCGATTTCATCGGCACCATTGCCGACGCCGGCTGCCGCACATTCATCGTCCACGCCCGCAATGCCGTGCTCAAGGGCCTGTCGCCGAAAGAAAACCGCGAGATTCCGCCGCTGCGCTACGAAGTGGCCTACCAGCTCAAGCGCGAGTTCCCGGCGCTGGAGATCATCATCAACGGCGGGGTCAAGACCGACGAGGAGATTGCCCTGCACCTGGCGCATGTGGACGGCGTCATGCTGGGCCGCGAGGCGTATCACAACCCCTGGGTCATGGCGAGCTGGGACCGCCTGTTCTACGGCGACCCCGATGCCCCCGTCAAAACCCGGGTGCAGGTGCTGGAAGCCATGGTTCCGTACATCGCCGAGCAGCTGCGCCTGTACGGCCAGCACGGGCTGAAGCTGAACAGCATCACGCGCCACATGCTGGGCATCATGACCGGCCTGCCGGGGGCGCGCGCCTTCCGCCAGATGTTGTCCGATCCGAAGCGGCTGGCCGGCGCCGATCCGGCCTTGCTGCTGGAGGCCGCGGGGCGCATGCCGGCCGCTGCCTGAGCAGCTGGGCCCCTCGAAAGGCGTACTTCGGTACGCCTTTGTTATTTCTTGTCGGCAAATCGCGACATTTTATTGTCGGATTGTATAGACATGCTCTGAAGGACTTGCCGTATGGAAATTGGACGCGCATAATTTCCTTCGCTCCCACAAGTTGAACGAGATCAACACCGTTGTTGAGCTGAAACAAGTTCGGTTGCCGAGGTCGATTTCGGGTTTCCAGGCAGAACTTTTGATTTATCCTGTCGGAAATATCCGTATGTCATGAAGCATACGACACGCGTCGCACGGCGCCAGGTTCCGAGCGAATTCGATCAATAGATACAGGGATAAACAGGAATGTCTTTTTTGAATAACTTGAAGGTCGGCACCCGCCTCGTACTCGGCTTCGCACTGGTGCTGGTGCTGCTGATCGTGGTGACTGCGGTCGGCATCGTGCGCATGGCGCAGATCCAGGACCGCCTGGACAAGGTCGTGAGCGTCAGCAATGTCTCGACCGGCCTCGTGATCGACATGCGCAACAACGTCAGCGATCGTCTTACTTCGCTGCGCGTACTGACCCTGATGACCGATCCGGCCGACATGGAACCGGAGCTGGTCAAGTTCAAGGAGCAGACCCGCAAGTACGACGACGCCCAGAAGAAGCTGTCGACCCTGTTCGCGGCCCACGCCAGCGACAAGGAAAAAGCCCTGCTGGCCCAAATCAAGGAATTCGAAGGCGCGGCCATGCCGGCCATCGCCAAGGCTTCCGAGCTCTACCTGGCCAATAACGCGATGGATGCCACCCGCGTGATGATCCGCGAAGTGCGTCCGGTGCAGAAGAAGTGGACCGAAGCCCTGGACCAGCTGGCGCTGCTGGAAGAGAAACAGAATGCCCAGAGCAAGATGGACGCCGAGTCGGAATTCGTCAATGCCCGTAACCTGATGATCGGCATGCTGCTGGCCGCCGTCGCCATCGGCGTGGCCGCAGCCTGGGTGATCTCGCGCAGCCTGCGCAAGCAGCTGGGCGGCGAGCCGGCCTATACCGCCAAGATCGCCGGCAGCATCGCCCACGGCGACCTGTCGATCGCCATCGAGACCGAAGAGTCGGACCGTGGCAGCCTGCTGGTCGAAATGAAGGAAATGCGCAATAGCCTGGTCGGCATCGTCGAACAGGTGCGCCGCGGCACCGAGACCATCGGCACCGCCTCGCGTGAAATTGCAGCCGGCAACATCGACCTGTCCTCGCGTACCGAACTGCAGGCCAGCTCGCTGGAAAAGACGGCCTCGGCAATGGAAGAACTGACCGCGACCGTCAAGCAGAACGCCGACAATGCCCGTGAAGCCAATGCCCTGGCCGCAACCGCCTCGGACGTGGCCCGCAAGGGTGGCGAAGTGGTGTCGCAGGTGGTCGGCACGATGGGCGAGATCAACAGCTCGGCGAGCAAGATCTCGGACATCATCGGCGTGATCGACGGCATCGCCTTCCAGACCAACATCCTGGCGCTGAACGCCGCGGTGGAGGCGGCGCGTGCCGGTGAGCAGGGCCGCGGCTTCGCGGTGGTGGCATCGGAAGTGCGCAACCTGGCCCAGCGCTCGGCCGCGGCGGCCAAAGAGATCAAGACCCTGATCGGCGACTCGGTCGAGAAGGTCGAGCGCGGCAGCAAGCTGGTCGGCCAGGCCGGCGTGACGATGGACGAAGTGGTGGCGAGCGTCAAGCGCGTGACCGATATCATGAGCGACATCGCCGACGCCAGCGCCGAGCAGAGCGCCGGTATCGAACAGGTCAACCTGTCGATCATCGAGATGGACAGCATGACCCAGCAGAACGCCGCCCTGGTCGAAGAGGCCGCTGCCGCCGCGCAGAGCCTGCAGGACCAGGCGGGCGAACTGACCCGCGTCGTCAGCATCTTCAAGCTGAGCGAGGGCGAGCAGTACCAGGTGGAGGCCCCGGCCCCGGCCGTCACCAGCACTGCCGTGGCGGTGCGCCCGGCCGCCGCCAAGCGTCCGACCCCGGCCCTGAAGAAGCCGGCAGTGAAGAAGCCTGCAGCAGCGGCCACGGCCGCCGCGCAGGACGAGGCGCCGGCCGCCAAGCCGAAGAAGGCCGCCACCGTCGCCAGCGACGAGTGGGAAGAATTCTAAGAGAGAAGAACGCCGGCCTCCGCGCCGGCACGCAGTGAGACTGCCAACCTTAAACAAAAACCTACTGGGGAAACCATGAAAAACCTGACCGTGAAACTGATCGCTGCAATGACCCTCGCCACCGCCGCCGGCGCCACCTTCGCCGCCGAAGTGCCGGCTTCGTTCGACCCGAAGAAGTGCGCGGTCGAGTACCCGAAGGCGTCGCTGATGAACGAAGAGCAGGGCACCACCTCGGCATCGTTCCTGGTCAATGCGGACGGCACCGTGGCCGAGTCGAAGCTGGACAAGTCGAGCGGCTTCAAGAACCTGGACCGTGCCGCCCTGAAAGGCCTGTCGTCGTGCAAGTTCAAGCCGGGCACCAAGGACGGCGCACCGGCCGCGACCTGGACCAAGGTCGACTACGCCTGGAAGCTGGACTAATCCAGGTTTCCTCCCGAAAAAAGCCGGCCTTGCCGGCTTTTTTCATTGGTGCCTGGCCCCTCGGTTACATTTTCATGGCAGCTTGTTTCGAGTGTAAGAACTCTTTTCAATTCCCCCTAATGCGGATGAGGCTGGCTATAGTGGTTCCAACACCAACCGAAAGGAGAAGTACCATGAAAACGATTCTTGCCGCTACCGCAGCTGTCCTGATCAGCACCGCAGCCTTCGCGCCGGTCCAGGCCCAGGCCCAGGGTCGCACTGAAGTGATCGTGGTGCACAAGGCCCCGCCGCCGCTGCGTCGCGAGGCGGTTCCCGCGGTCCGCCGCGGCTACGAGTGGGTGCCGGGCTACTGGAGCTGGAACGGCCGCCGCTACGAGTGGGAACGCGGCCACTACGAGCGGATGCGTGCGGGCTATGTCTACCATCGCCCGGAATGGCGCCAGGACCGTAAGGGCTGGTACCTGGTGCGCGGCGGCTGGGTGCGCGACGACCACCGCATGGCCCGCAATGACCGTGACGGCGACGGCGTCCGCAACCGCTTCGACCGCGACCGTGACGGCGACGGCATCCCGAACCGCCGCGACGCGCGTCCGAACAATCCGAGCCGTTACTGAGCACGGGATTTGTGAGAGACAAACCGCCTGCATGCAGGCGGTTTGTTTTTCGGTGACGCGCTTGACAGGCGGCGATGCGGCGGCACCGAAGCCTGTGTTTGCATGCCGCCGTACTGGCTTTGGTGCCGCGACCCGCTGGACGGATAAGCACGATCGCTTGCATGGCGATTCCACCTCCGGCGCGGCCAGCCGTCGATGATCTGCCGATGCCCGACTAGCGTCGAGCTGGCTTTGCTATTCATTTTTGTTGATGCCGCCTTCATCCACGGGGCATGGCAAAGGGTATGCGCCGGCTTTCGCGGCAAGCGCGGATGACGTGACGAGCGACTAGTCGCTCCAGCCTGCTTGCTATTTGAAGGAGGCAAACTGGCACCGGTCCATCAACAGCGACATCTGTTGCTTGGCCGCGTCATCCCGGGAAGTACATACCGAATTCGTCATTTATTTCTGTGTGGAATCTTGATTTACCACTGATAATTTTGTTGATTGCTGGATGACAGCGCGACGGATATCGGGTGAGGAACGGATGAAACTACGGAACAAGATGGCCTTGTGCATGGCCATTGTCTTTATGTTATTTGCGGTCGCATTGGCGGTCGCGATCTCGGGCATGCGCGACGCCAGCTCGCGCTTTGGCAGTTTCGTGGACCAGGACCAGGCCTTCCTGAGCGAAGCGAACACGATGTATGCGCAGGGCCTGCAGATGGGCCAGGCGCTGCGCAATGTGATCTTGTCGCCCGAGAACGAGACCGGCTACAAGAACCTGGCGACGGCACGCAAGGACTTTGACAAGGCCATGCAGTCGGCCCGCGCACTTGCAAAAGGCGATGCCGCCATCGATGCCAGGCTGGCCAGGCTGGCAAGCCTGCAGCAGCAGCGCGCCGCGGTACAGGACCGTATCGTCGCACTGGTGAAGACCGATGCGGCGTCCAGCGCCACGATCCTGAACGGCGAGGAAACGCCGGTATGGCGGGAAATGCGTGCGGACTTGCTGAAGATCCTGAAGGAAAAGAATGCGGCGGCAGCGGCGGTCAAGACCGAACTGGCCGCACGCACGCAGATGATGTTCTCGCTGAGCCTGGCGCTTGCCGCCTTCGCCATCGTCGCCGGTGGCGCCGTCGCGTTCTGGCTGACCCGCAGCATCACCCGCCAGCTCGGCGGCGAGCCGGACTACGCCGCGCGCATCGCCGGGTCGATTGCAGCCGGCGACCTGACCGTGCAGATTCTCCTCGAAGACGAGCGCAACCAGCACAGCCTGATGTTCGCCATGCGCCAGATGCAGCAAAGCCTTGCCACCCTGGTGCAGAAGGTGCGCGACGGCACCGATACAATCACGACCGCCTCGGGCGAAATCGCCGCGGGCAACCTGGACCTGTCGGCCCGCACCGAAGAGCAGGCCAGCTCGCTCGAAGAGACCGCCGCCTCGATGGAAGAGCTCACCAGCACCGTCCAGCAGAATACCGAAAGCGTGCGTCATGCCAACGCGCTGGCCACGACGGCTTCCGGGGTCGCGCTGAAAGGCGGCCAGGTCGTGCAGGAAGTCGTGGGCACGATGGGGGCGATCAACGAGGCATCCAGGCGCATTGCCGACATTATCGGCGTGATCGACGGCATCGCCTTCCAGACCAACATCCTGGCGCTGAACGCTGCGGTGGAAGCAGCCCGTGCGGGCGAGCAGGGCCGTGGTTTCGCCGTCGTGGCATCCGAAGTGCGCAACCTGGCCCAGCGCAGCGCGGCCGCGGCGAAGGAGATCAAGACGCTGATCAGCGATTCCGTGGAGAAGGTCGATGCCGGTAGCAAGCTCGTCAATGTCGCGGGCGACACCATGACCGAGGTCGTTGCGAGCGTGAAGCGCGTGACCGACATCATGGCCGAGATCACGCTTGCTGGGCAGGAACAGAGCGCCGGCATTGCCCAGGTTAACCAGGCCATTGCCCAGATGGACCAGGTCACGCAGCAGAATGCGGCGCTCGTGGAGGAAGCCGCCGCGGCAGCCGACTCGATGCAGGTACAGGCACAGGAGCTGCTGGCAGTGGTTGCTACCTTCAAGCTCGCACCGGAGTCAGCTCCACGTTCGCCCCGCTTGGATGGCGCCGGTGTGCACCCGTCCCGTCTTGCGCTGCCGGCGATGGCAGCGTGATCTGAAAACCGAAGGGCCCGCCGGGCCTTGCTCAGCGCGGGTGACCTGTTCCCGAGGCCGCGAGCATCTTCAGGCGCTGGTCGATGCCGTCACGGTCGCGTTCACCCATGTGGCGCAGCAACAGGCGCCCATCCTTGCCGTAGAAGAGCGTGGCCGGCATGGCGAACGATCCGGTTCGTCGTCCTGTCTCCCGGACACGAATCGTTTTCCATATCACCGGCCATCTGCGCCAGCCATGCCTGCGCCGGTACCAGCTGCTGACGACCGCGCTGGCGGACATGGCCAGCGCCGGCACGCCCCATCTACTCAGGTCGACATCGTCCATCAAGCGCTCCCGGTGGACAGCCGGCCTGGCTGTCATGCGCGGCCCCGGCGCCCTGCCAGGCCACTTCGCGCGCATGTTATCGGCCCGGGATTAACGGAGCGTTAGCATTCCAGCGGGACCGGCCAGTGCTGCCGCGCGCGCCCGATATCGCGGCCGCGGCCTATACTGCGCCTACGAATGGCGTTGCGCGACAGCGAGTCGCTTACCCACGCGAGAGGGACGCATGACCGTTTTCCCAGAGGAGAAACCGCATGATCTTCCGTCAGCTTTTCGAGCCTTTGTCGAGCACCTACACTTACCTGATCGGCTGTCCGGAAACCGGAAAGGCTGTCTTGATCGACCCGGTCATCGTCACGCTCGAGCGTGACCTGGAAGAAGTCCGGCGCCTGGGCTTGACGCTTTCATACAGTATCGATACGCATGTCCACGCCGATCACATCACGGCCGCCCTAGAACTGAAGAAGAAGGTGGGGAGCGCGATCGCCGCGCCTGCCGCCGAGCGCGTTTCCTGCGCCGATGTCCAATTGGAGGAGGGGAGGCCATTCCGGGTCGGAGCGATGGCGTTCCAACCTGTCCACACACCCGGCCACACCGCGGGCCACTTCGCCTATGTGCTGGGAGAGCGTGTGTTCACGGGTGACGCACTGCTGATCGAAGGATGCGGGCGAACCGACTTCCAGCAGGGGGACGCGGATGCGCTGTATCACAGCGTGCGGGGCAAGCTGTTCGCATTACCTGACGACACGCTCGTCTACCCTGCCCACGATTACCAAAACCGATGGGTATCTTCCGTCATGCAAGAGAAACAGCGCAACCCCCGTCTCGGCGGTGAGCGCAGCATCGAGGAGTTTCGCGAGATCATGGCTGGGCTCAATCTGCCGTACCCCAAGTTCATCGACTATGCGGTGCCCGGAAACGAGCAATGTGGCGTGTGTCCGGATGACCTGCCGGAGAAGCTCGGAAAGTATTGCCGGCAGATGAGTGAAAGTCCCCAGGGCTAAGCCTTGCGGCTGCGGAAAGGGGAAAAACAAAAGGGTTACAGGCCGAAGCATGTAACCCTTTGTTTTTACTGCTGAATTCTTGGGGTGGCTGATGGGACTCGAACCCACGACAACAGGAATCACAATCCGGTGCGCAGAATGGGCTAAGTAGTTGATTGTTCGAGGTTGCTGCGTGAACTTGTTGGAAGATGGTCCACGCTGAAACCCGCATGGATAGAGGCCCTAGTTCAGCATCTTCCAACGCTTTTCAAGGGCGTTCGACCACCGGCGCCCACTTCTGCACGTAGGCCGGCCCGGCATCGCCCTGCGGCCGCTCCTCGCCCTTGAACAGCATCTTGTGCTCGATCATCGTGATCAGGCGGGCGTCGTACAGCTGGGGCAGCAGCGAATCGCCGATCTGGGAATTCGGTTCGACCACGGTCAGCACCAGGGTGGCGCCGAGGCGGCCAGCGTTACTTCTCCCTGCGCAGGTTGGACCCGGCCAATGTCGTGGTCCGAGAGGCGCACGCCGCGGCTGCGCAGGGCTTTCACTTTTCCGTGCATGTGGCCAGTGTACGAGACCGAGTGCATTGAATCAAATATTTCTACACACGACTACACACAAGTAGGATTCGTGTGTATAATTACACACACAGCAATACGAAGAAGGGAGATCCTGTGGATTCAAAAGCCTTGATTCGGATGCTTGTTGAGGGTGGGTGGAAAGAAGTTCGAGTAGTTGGAAGTCACCACACCTTTAAGCACCCTGACCGGGCGATGATTCTAACGGTACCTCACCCTAAGAAAGATCTACCGATCGGGACTGTAAATAGCATCCTAAAGAAAGCCGGGCTGAAATAGCCCGGTTTTTTCCACCTCCGGATTTACATTTTTAAATGTAGATCCGGAGTTAGAGGAGGTTACAGGTACGACCTTTAAGAAGCAGGACCACACCAGTAGGATCACACAAGTAGGACCACACAAGTAGAACCCATTAGGTATCCAACGCAAAGTAGCAAAAAAGTAGCAACAAGGAGTTGGATTATAAGAAGGAAGGAATTAGATATGGAAATGCCGATCGCAATTCACAAAGATGGGGATAGCGTGTATGGCGTGACTGTTCCAGATGCTCCAGGATGTTATTCTTGGGGTGACACTCTTGACGAAGCAATCAAGAACGCTAAGGAAGCTATCTATAGCCACTATGAAGTACTCGCGGAAACCGGCGAGGCTATAAATCTTAAGGTATCAAAGATTGAGGATCTGCAGAACGATGAGGAATATGCCGGGGCAATCTGGGCCTTGGTCGAAGTTGACGCCTCAAAATTTGACTCAAAACCGGAAAGGATTAATATTTCTGTTCCGCGTTTTGTTTTAAAGAAGATCGATAGCTATGCGGAATCAAAGCATGAAACTCGAAGCGGATTCATTTCCCGTGCCGCTTTGGCTGTAATTGCTGAGGAAACCGAGCACGCGTAACCAACTACGCGTCGAAAGACAGCCCGCTTTGTGCGGGCTTTTTCGTTTAAAGTTGAGCAGCATCAAGCCGAGCAGGCCGGCCCCTGCTATTCTGCCTCGATGCACAAGCACACTGACCGCCTGACCGCGTTCCACGTCGACCTGGCCATCAATCTGGCCGGGTCGCACGGTGTCGCTGCCGGCGCCCGCGAACTATTCCAGCTCGGGCTCCCGATCGAGCGCGCCCGCCGGGGGCGAAAGGCGCGGGTCGTCGTATGCCTCGGGAGGGTAGTCGTCTTCATTCGAACTCGGCATATCCGCGCGCTTCGTTCAAACGATTTTGACCTGCGGACCCTCCTCAATCAGGCCGGTCTTTACTTTCGATCCCGCGAAGATCATCTCGGCAATCTGGGACGCTTGATCCATCTGCTCCCTAGAAAATTCCGTAGCCAGTTCGTAGTCCGCTAACGCACGGCGAGTACAGATTGCACGAAGATACTTCCCAATCGCCGCAGCACGATGGCGCCCGTTTGCTGTGAGTTTTTTAGAGGGAAACGTGAGCTGATTGATCAGCTGTTCGTGCACGCCGGCGCCCTGGATAGGAGCAATTGGGAGCTCGGCGTTATATGCCCTGCAGCAGTGGTAGCTCGCGTAATAGAACCGATTCGTAGCACTACGGTATAGTGCTTGATTACTGGCCATGTCACGCACTGCTTTTGCGGCCGCGAGCAATTCATCGGGGCTGCAACTCATGCGGACAGAAACATCACGTCGAACACAGGCGACTTTTCGACCTGGAGTTCCTCTTCGGCTGCAGCAAGTTCCATGTTGAGCTCAAAAACTTTCTCAGCATTCATCTGCAACGGAATCGCGCAGGTAACGCCTTGGAATACCCCTGGTTCGTCAACGACATCGACCTGGGAATCCTCGGAGCAAAGCAAACGATGGCGCCGTAAAATTAGGCCAGCTGCATCCATGTGTCTGGTGGTCATTTCATCCGACCAGCCGGCACGGGACAAAAGCTCTGCGACCCGGCGAAGCTGGGTGATCGGATACTGCGGCAGTTCCATATTCATAGCTACCGCCCTATCGTAATAGGACACGAAGGTCTGGAACGATCCAGAAAGGAATCCAATTAACGAGATCATCGAAAAATTGCCGCTCTCCGGATTCCCATTAGCCTTGTAAAAGGCATGGGCTCGACTGAAGAACCCAAGGTTTGTCAGATTCGTATGGTAATTGCTGCAAGCGTGCGGGGACTTCATCAGGTTTTGCGAAGCACGGAAGCATCTTTCTACTTCCTCCTCGTCACCAAGCAACGTATGGTAACACCCGAGCAAGGACCACCCATGCGCCGGATCAACAGCGCGCACCTGTTCGCAGTCCCGAAGGATTGCTCTCATTGCGAAGCTGTTCGAATCAGCGTATTTGCCTTCTTCGAGGACATTGTTGAGCTTGTCAACTACCTCGGACGATTTTGTTTTTGCAACGGCCATAAGCATCATTGTACGCAGAAATTCGCCGATAAGTCAGCAAGATACAAAAAAGCATGATATGTGACATTGTCACGGCGGGCCTGTATGCAGTCCGCCCACCGGTATTGCTCCAGCCCGGACGTCAGCGCGGCGCGGTACTGGCTGGCACCACACAGGAGAACGCCCAGCTACATGGGGCCGCAGCGCCAGGCTGAGACGCCACAGGTCTCTGACGCCTCAGCGAACACCTCGTCCGCCAGTTTGCGCGAGCAAGCCCCGGAGTGATAGAGCCAGTCGTGCACCACAGCTGCTTCACGCGCCACGTTCCCGAACAGCAGGTAGGCCAGCGGCAGCCACGGCACGCGGCGAAGTCTGTGACGAGCCTGGGCGGCACGATGATCAGCCGGCCCAGCACCGCCGAGGAGAACGCCAGCTCGGCCAGCCGCTTCCAGTTGTCGCTGCTTGGCGAGACCGGCCCGGAGTGTTGATAGGAACCGGGCTTCCATCAGGAGCCCGCCGGCGTATCGACCGGGTTCGCGCACAGTTCCCGCCAGGCCTTCGCCCGGGTCGGGTTTGTGCCGTACAGCCGGCGCCAGGTTCCCATAGGGATGTTCCTGCAGACCGTGCGCAAGGCCAGCGCGCCGAGCGCGGGGATAATTGCGGTACAGAGGAGGTGGAGCGGGGTCATTTGGCGGCTTCCATCTGGGCCAGGCGCACTTCGCGCTCGCGGCGGTCGAGCTCGGCCAGCATCTGCTCGCGGGCGTTCTTCTGACGGGTGTACCAGGCGTCAAGGACGAACGTCAGCAGGGCGGTACCGATGCCGACCAGTACGCCGATCTCCGTCAGGGTGAGAGATGCGCCAACGGATACGGCGCCGCCGGCGTAGCTGCCCAGTTCGGGCGCGCTAATCTTGCTCATGGAGAGCCTTTCAGGAAAAAGAAAGGCCACCTCCGCTGGTCGCGGCGCTCTGCGGGCCGGCCTTGGGAATGGCAACGTGAGTAAATCAGTGACTAGCCCGTTCCAGGATTGTCAGCTGGCTGTAGATAAAATCATAGGCGCTGGCAAGACGATCTCGCAAAATGCGGCTCGGATTAGATGCCTCGCCTTCCACAATCATGTTTCCGCTGGCTACAACCTCTGCCAGTATCGCCATCATTGTAGGGCCGTAGAAGGCGTCAAGTTGCAGCACTACCTGCATTTCGCCAGGGCCAAGGTTGCTGAACACTGGCTCGATGCGTTTCATGTTTTGTGTGAGTCCATCGTAATGCTTCCGAAGCTCAAAATAACGAGCGCGAAGATCGACCCATTGCGGGTAGTCGAGCACGTCCTGCTCTTGATCGTCACCAGTTCCCGTCGCAGACGGGCGTCCGTAGATATTGACAATCTTGCCCAGTTCGTTCGCCACCGGCTGAATGATCGTATGGATGAGTCCAGCTGCACTTCTTTGCTGGGAGCGTGCTTGGCGATCTGCTACCCAAGCAGCACCTGCAACGGCCGCCGCGGCACCCAGAGCATTCCCCCAAAGCGTAGCGACCGGGTCTGGAATATTTGCGCTCCAGAAGGGTGCTGCAAGCGGAAATGCGATAGCCACACCGCCAGCAGCGCCGCAAATAAACGCCCAACGACACCGTTGCAAGAACCCAATGCGCATAGCCAACCCATTTGTTTATGAGTCCGAGATCCTAGCACGGCGCTGAAGCCGGATTTCTAACGAAAGGTCACATATGAACCAGACCCCAACCGAATTGCTAGCCCCGTACAAAGCCCCGCTGATCGAGCACGGCCGCGCACTGCTCCGCGCCGCCGGTACCGACTGCATCGCCTTCGAAATCCCCGGCGTGGTCGTGTCCTGCACGATGGTGGTCGGCGCTACCGACTGTGTGGCCCGGCTGATGCGCAGCGACTCCCGCGAGCCGATGCTGGGCGGCCGCCGCGCTGGCGACCCGCCGGCCCCGCAGCTGGCCTTCGACGAACCCGACGCCAGCACGGACGGCCCGGCCGTCGTCGACTCATCCCACTTGGTGACGATCCTCCGTTGGCTGCGCGCCGCTGCGGACAGCGGTAAGCCGGTGCACAGCTACAAATACTTGGACCTGCGGGCCGCCGAGGGCGCGCCGGCTAAGGCGAACAAGGAAATCGCGCTACTGTCGGCGGTGCTGGAGTTTGGGCGCCGCAAGGGCGAGCTCGAGACGAACCCATTGCCGCGACATCAAGTACAACAAGACCCGGCCGGATTATCGCTACGTCACGCCGGCCGAGCTCGACCTGGTGATGCGCACGGTGCGCGAGCGCGGCGGAATGTACTTGGTCGGCGCGCTGTGCCTGCGCGCGGCATACTTGACCCGTGAGCCGCCCGGACGAGATGCGCAAGATCACGCGCCAAGCGATCACCGAGCAGGGCATGGAAATGCCGGTCGGGAAGCGGAAGAAGGGCCGGGCCGAGAAGTTTAAGCTGATCGAGTGGTCGGACGAGCTGCGCGCGGTAATCAAGGAAGCGTTGTCGCTGCAACGCACTACCAGCCTGTATGTTTTCGGCAACAGTGACGGACAGCCCTACACGGTTAGCGGCTGGAACACGAACTTGCGCCGGCTGATGGTGCACGCCGAGAAGAAGGCGCACGACGAAGGCATCCAGTTCCAGCGGTTCACGCTTAAGGACATGCGACCGGCGGCCGTGACCGACCGGGTAGAGGAGGGGGACGAGACGATCACGAACGCTACCGGGCATAGCAGCGACCGTATGGTGCGGCAAGTCTACGACAGGCGGAAAACGAGGGCGGCCAGGGCCACCGAATAGTCATGCGATACGCCGACAGAACTGGGACAGCTCCGGAACTACGATATTTCCAGCAGTAAGCGGTTTCCGGGTTCGAACAGTCCATAGCATGCGAAACTCTTGCTGCGGTTCATAGGGGTGTCGAGGCTTGATAAATCCGATATGCACCGGGGGCGCCTCTCCTACGAATTCACGATTTCTGTATTGAACAAGGCCAGCATAAAATTTATGGATCGGGTAACGCTGATACAGCGCCGAGGTCAGCACCGAAAAGAACTCATCTATATCGTGAATTTCGACGCAGTATTTTCCAAATGTTGAGAGATCTTCAGGTCGGAAATTCACAGTAGTGCAGAGAACTAGGGCATCTTGAATAGAATTTTGGCTGGTATTGCCATACATCGTGATCCCGTCTACACCAGGCCCAATATGTATTCCAGATCGAAGAGCGTCCTCGCGAAATCCGGGCATGTCCCAGTCAGCTTTCGAATAGTCTCTGCTTCGGTATAGCACCGTGCCCTCATGCGCATCACCTTGTAGCGGATCTTCGTATTTTCTACACGTTTCGATAGTTGATATTCTCAGTTCTCCGTTAGCGAATGCATCGGCATAGGATTCTTCGTTGAGAAATCGATAAACCTTCTTGATGTGCCTTTTTTGCGTCCCCCGCTTGATTTCGAAGTTAAAGGGGCGCGTTGGCGCGGCCGGTGCCATAGGCGCAATGTCTATAACTGGAGAGTCGGAGTTGCCAAAAATGATCCGTCGATCCTGAGCAACATACGTCGACACACGAAGCTTCTTCTTGCCGCGACTTGCCTTGCCCATGGCTGCTCCTTGGTGAGGGGCTGAGTAATGGCCTTCCGTTCGAGATGCAGCCGTCACTCATCTTCCAAAAATTGGAAGTCATCTTCCAAAAAGACAAAAGGGCTACAAGCTAAAAGCGTGTAACCCTTTGTTTTTACTGCTGAATTCTTGGGGTGGCTGATGGGACTCGAACCCACGACAACAGGAATCACAATCCTGGACTCTACCAACTGAGCTACAGCCACCATTGTCTTGCTTTACTTCTTGTTCTGTTTCGCTGTTTCCGAGACAGAACAAGATTATACAAAGCGCTTCGCGAACTGGCAAGTTTAAATGTGCGTGCCCGTCGGGTTGGATGGCGTCGCCCCGAGCGCGACCTCGTGGACGGGCGGATTTTGCCCCAGCAAACCGGCGAACGCGGCGCGCAGTGCAGTGCCGCTGGCGCTGGTGAAACCGGTCAGCTGCGCGGTTGCACCGCCGGCAGGGCGCAGCAGGCCGGCGGCCGCGAGCAGGCGGGCCAGTTGACGCGCGACGGCGTCGCCGGTGTCGATCAGCGTCACCTCGCCGGCAGTATGGCGGCGAATCACGCGCTCGATCGCGGCCTGCACCAGCGGGTAGTGGGTGCAGCCCAGCACCAGGGTGTCGGCGCCTTGCGCCAGCAGCGGCGCGATATAGCGCTCCAGCATTGCATCGAGCGCCGCAGCGCCGGGTTCGCCGAATTCGATCTGGTCGGCCAGGCCCACGCAGGGCTGCAGCAGGAAGCGGGCGCCGGTCGCGGCGACGATCTGGTCGCGCAGCAGCAGGAATTTTTCGCCGGCCAGGGTGCGCTCGGTGGCCAGTACGCCGACCGTGCCCTGGCGCGTGCTGGCGGCGCCCGGCTTGAGACCCGGCTCAACGCCGACGATCGGCATGTCGGGGTAATGCTGGCGCAGGATGCGCACGGCGGCCACCGTCGCGGTATTGCAGGCCACCACCAGCGCTTTCACGCCGCGCGCCGCGAGGAAGGCGGCGATGCCCAGCACACGCTCGATGACGACGTGTTCCGGCTTGTCGCCGTAAGGAGCGAAACCGGAGTCGGCGAAGTACAGCAGATGTTCGTGCGGCAACTGCGCCCCGATGTGGCGCAGTACCGAGAGGCCGCCGACACCCGAGTCGAAGATGCCGATCGGGGCGTCGTTTGGAGTGGTAGGGGATACCATCTGGCGGCGGATAGGGGAGTTGGACGCGTGGGCGGGAAAACCCGCCCACCCTGCAAAGGCTGCGCTCAGGCGGCGTTGACCGGGATGCCTTTCAGCGACTCGATCTTGGCCGACCATTCCTTCGGACCGGTGTTGTGCACCGAGGTGCCGGTGGAATCCACGGCCACCGTCACCGGCATGTCGGTCACATCGAACTCGTAGATCGCTTCCATGCCCAGGTCCTGGAAGCCGACCACTTTCGCCGACTTGATCGCCTTCGACACCAGGTAGGCCGAGCCGCCGACCGCCATCAGGTAGGCCGACTTGTGCTTCTGGATCGACTCGATCGCCGCCGGGCCGCGCTCGGCCTTGCCGATCATCGAGATCAGGCCGGTCTTTTCCAGCATCATGTCGGTGAACTTGTCCATGCGGGTCGCGGTGGTCGGGCCTGCCGGGCCGACGACCTCGTCGCCCACCGGGTCGACCGGGCCGACGTAGTAGATCACGCGGTTGGTGAAGTCCACCGGCAGCTGCTCGCCCTTGGACAGCATGTCCTGGATGCGCTTGTGCGCGGCGTCGCGGCCGGTCAGCATCTTACCGTTGAGCAGCAGGGTCTGGCCCGGCTTCCAGGAGGCGACTTCTTCTTTCGTCAGCGTGTTGAGGTCGACGCGCTTGGACTTCTCGGTGTCCGGGGTCCAGTGCACTTCCGGCCAGGTGGAGAGCGCCGGCGGTTCGATGTAGGCCGGGCCCGAGCCGTCCAGCACGAAGTGGGCGTGGCGGGTGGCGGCGCAGTTCGGGATCATCGCCACCGGCTTGGAGGCCGCGTGGGTCGGGTACATGTTGATCTTCACGTCCAGCACGGTGGTCAGGCCGCCCAGGCCCTGGGCGCCGATGCCCAGCGCATTGATCTTGTCGCACAGTTCGATGCGCAGCTCTTCCAGCTTGTTCTGCGGGCCGCGTGCTTTAAGCTCGTACATGTCGATGTCGTCCATCAGCGACTCTTTCGCCATCAGCATCGCCTTCTCGGCGGTGCCGCCGATGCCGATGCCCAGCATGCCCGGCGGGCACCAGCCGGCGCCCATCAGCGGCACGGTCTTCATGACCCAGTCGACCAGCGAGTCGGACGGGTTGAGCATGACGAACTTGGTCTTGTTTTCCGAACCGCCGCCCTTGGCCGCGACCTTCACATCGACCGTGTCGCCCTCGACCAGTTCCATGTGGACCACGGCCGGGGTGTTGTCCTTGGTGTTCTTGCGCTCGAAGTGCGGGTCGGCCACGATCGAGGCGCGCAGCTTGTTGTCTTCGAACCCGTAGGCGCGGCGCACGCCTTCGTTGACCGCGTCCGTGACGCTGCCGGTGAAGCCTTCGAAGCGCACGCCCATGCCGATTTTGAGGAACACGTTGACGATGCCGGTGTCCTGGCAGATCGGACGCTTGCCCTCGGCGCACATGCGCGAGTTGGTCAGGATCTGGGCAATGGCGTCCTTCGCGGCCGGGCTTTGCTCGGTCTCATACGCGCGCGCCAGGTGCTGGATATAGTCGGCTGGATGGTAGTAGCTGATGTACTGGAGGGCTGCCGCGACCGATTCGATGAGGTCGCTCTGGGTGATGACGGTTGCCATAAAGTTCTCGATCAGGAGGAATTAATGTTTCGAATGGGTGGTCATGACAATGCGGTCGGTATAGGCGATGGCCATGGCCGACAGCAGGAACGCGATGTGGATGATGGTCTGGAACATCATGGTTTCCCAAGGGTAGTTCGCCGCATTGATGAAGGTCTTCAACAGGTGGATCGACGAGATGCCGATGATCGCCATCGCCAGTTTCGTCTTGAGTACCGAGGCGTTCACGTGGGACAGCCATTCGGGCTGGTCCGGGTGGCCTTCGAGGTGCATGCGCGAGACGAAGGTCTCGTAGCCGCCGACGATCACCATGATGAGCAGGTTCGAGATCATGACCACGTCGATCAGGCCCAGCACCACCAGCATGATGGTGGTTTCGGTCAGCTTGGTCGGACGCGGCGCGCCCGGGACGGTGACGGCATCCAGGATGTGCTGGAGCGAGGCGACATTGCCCATCGCCGCGCCGATCAGGTCTTTCAGTTCAACCCAGAAATGGAACACGTAGACGCACTGCGCCAGGATCAGGCCGAGGTAGAGCGGCAGCTGCAGCCAGCGGCTGGCGAAGATCAGGTTATTTAGCGGGGTAAGTTTCTTTGCTTCGGACTGCGGGATTAACTGCGCCATCGGGGTGCTGACTCCTGGAATGCTGGACAAATACAGCCGAGCATTCTACACCCGCCGGCGCCCGCATGCGGGCTTCTGTCGCCCTTTGCGACAAGCTTGATAGAATGACTTCGATGCGAAGCCGCTGTAAGGGCTCAGTAAGCCAGCGCCCCTAAGGTGTTCGGTAAAATCCTACCAACTATGGAGACGAAGATGGCCGAGAACGAGAGCAACCACAACCAGATCCAGGGCTTGCAAGAGAACCGCGTGTTTCCTCCTCCGGCCGAGTTCGCCGCGAAGGCCGCGATTTCCGGCATGGAAGCCTACAACAAGCTGTGCGCCGAGGCCGCCAGCGACTACGAAGGTTTCTGGGCGCGCCTGGCGCGTGAAAACATCGACTGGCACAAGCCGTTCACCAGCACCCTCGACGAATCGAATGCACCTTTCTACAAATGGTTCGCCGACGGCCAGTTGAACGCATCGTACAACTGCCTCGACCGCAACCTGAGCAACGGCAACGCCGACAAGACCGCGATCATCTTCGAGGCCGACGACGGCAGCGTCACCCGCGCCACCTACCGCGAACTGCACGAGCGCGTCTGCAAGTTCGCCAACGCGCTCAAGAGCCGCGGCATCAAGAAGGGCGACCGCGTCATCATCTACATGTCGATGTCGATCGAAGGCGTCAGCGCGATGCAGGCCTGCGCCCGCATCGGCGCCACCCACTCGGTGGTGTTCGGCGGCTTCTCGGCCAAATCGCTGCAGGAACGCATCATCGACGCCGGCGCCGTGGCCGTCATCACCGCCGACGAACAACGCCGCGGCGGCAAGTCGCTGCCGCTCAAGGCCATCGTCGACGACGCGCTGGCGCTGGGCGGTTGCGACAGCATCCGCGACGTCATCGTCTACAAGCGCACCGGCGGCGACATCGCCTTCCAGCAAGGCCGCGACAGCTGGCTGCACGAGCTGGTCGCCGACCAGAGCGCCTCCTGCGAGCCGGAATGGGTGGACGCCGAGCATCCGCTGTTCATCCTCTACACCTCGGGCTCGACGGGCACGCCGAAGGGCGTCCAGCACGCGACCGGCGGCTTCCTGCTGTGGTCGGCGCTGAGCATGAAGTGGACCTTCGACATCAAGCCGGACGACGTGTTCTGGTGCACCGCCGACATCGGCTGGGTCACCGGCCACACCTACATCGCCTACGGCCCGCTGGCGGTCGGCACCACCCAGATCGTGTTCGAAGGCGTGCCAACTTATCCGCATGCCGGCCGCTTCTGGGAAACCATCGCCAAGCACAAGGTCTCGATCTTCTACACCGCGCCGACCGCCATCCGTTCGCTCATCAAGGCGTCCGACGTGGACGAAAAAGTGCATCCGAAGAACTTCGACCTGTCGAGCCTGCGCCTGCTGGGCTCGGTCGGCGAGCCGATCAATCCGGAAGCCTGGATGTGGTACTACAAGAACGTCGGCCAGGAGCGCTGCCCGATCGTCGACACCTTCTGGCAGACCGAGACCGGCGGCCACATGATCACCCCGCTGCCGGGCGCCACCCCGCTGGTGCCGGGCTCGTGCACGTTGCCGCTACCGGGCATCATGACCGCCATCGTGGACGAAGCCGGCGCCGACGTGCCGAACGGGCAGGGTGGCATCCTGGTGGTCAAGCGTCCGTGGCCGTCGATGATCCGCACCATCTGGAACAACCCGGACCGCTTCCGCACCAGCTACTTCCCAGAAGAACTGGGCGGCAAGTACTATCTGGCCGGCGACGGCGCGATCCGCAACAAGGACACCGGCTACTTCACCATCACCGGCCGCATCGACGACGTGCTGAACGTCTCGGGCCACCGCATGGGCACGATGGAAATCGAATCGGCCCTGGTGGCGCACCCGATGGTGGCGGAAGCGGCGGTGGTAGGCAAGCCGGACGACACCACGGGCGAGGCGATCTGCGCCTTCGTGGTGCTGAAGCAGGCCCGTCCGAGCGGCGAGGACGCCAAGAAACTGGCGACCGAGCTGCGCAACTGGGTGGGCAAGGAGATCGGCCCGATCGCCAAACCGAAGGAAATCCGCTTCGGCGACAACCTGCCGAAGACCCGCTCCGGCAAGATCATGCGCCGCCTGCTGCGCGTGCTGGCCAAGGGCGAGAACATCACCCAGGACGTCTCGACCCTGGAAAACCCGGCCATCCTGGAGCAGCTGAAAGAAAGCGCGTAACAGCCAATCGCCCGGCTTTTCGTGGGGTGGGCGGCTTGTGATCTGGTCCACTGGACCGGATCACCCTTGCAACTTTGATGTCCGAACAGTCTTGTATAGAAGAGAATCCTTGCTATAATAGGCGGCTTCGTGGACACACGAGAACCATCAGGAGAGATGGATGAGTGGTTTAAGTCGCACGCCTGGAAAGCGTGTGTAGGTTCATAGCCTACCGGGGGTTCGAATCCCCCTCTCTCCGCCAGGAACACAAATGGAAAATGGCCACCCTCGGGTGGCCATTTTTTATTTGTTTCATGGCGGAGAGAAGCAGAGCCCCTGCGGGCTCTGCGTGGGGGATTCGAAGCCTTGCGCATACTTGCGCAAGGGCGGCCCGCGGCACGTGGGCGAATCCCTGTGTGCTCCGCCACAATTTATTTGTTTCATGGCGGAGAGAAGCAGAGCCCCTGCGGGCTCTGCGTGGGAGATTCGAAGCCTTGCGCATACTTGCGCAAGGGCGGCCCGCGGCACGTGGGCGAATCCCTGTGTGCTCCGCCACAATTTATTTGTTTCATGGCGGAGAGAAGCAGAGCCCCTGCGGGCTCTGCGTGGGAGATTCGAAGCCTTGCGCATACTTGCGCAAGGGCGGCCCGCGGTACGTGGGCGAATCCCTGTGTGCTCCGCCACAATTTATTTGTTTCATGGCGGAGAGAAGCAGAGCCCCTGCGGGCTCTGCGTGGGAGATTCGAAGCCTTGCGCATACTTGCGCAAGGGCGGCCCGCGGCACGTGGGCGAATCCCTGTGTGCTCCGCCACAAACAGGCGGGACCCCGCTCGCGATCCGTGAACGGTCGCACCTGCAGTACTGCAACCGCCGACGCTGCCACCCTGGCTTTGGCGGGTCAACGCCTATGCCACCCGCGTAAATACTCCGTGACTCATCCATGGCTTAGTGCTAAATTGCCACTTTGTTTGCACAAACTTAATTTCCGCAGCGTTACTTTCTAAGGGGGAGAGCAACGATGGACGACGTCACGTTCGAGCAGATGAAGCAGGCAAAGGAGTACTTCCACGCCACCGCGATGACCATTCCCGGCGTGCATGGCACCAGCATCGGGGTCAAGCGCGTGAATGGCCAGCCGAGCGGCCACTTGGCGATCTGTGTCCATCTCAGCCGCAAGCGAGCGCTGTCCTGCATCCCGCCCGACGAGCAGATCCCGCTCGACGTCGAGGGCTTCCTTACCGACGTGATCGAGCACGCGCCGGTCATTCCCTGCGAAGCCCAATCCGAGCGGCGTGCCGTGTACGAGGACAACGGCAAATACCGCCCGCTGGTCGGCGGCACCAAGCTCAGCGCCGGTTATTCCTTCGGCACCCTCGGCTGCATCGTCAGGAAGCCCGACGGCAGCTGCTATGCGCTCTCTGCCGCCCACGTGCTGGGCGAGGTCGGCGCCACCGTCTACCAGCCGGCCAAGGTCAAGTGCGACGAGATCGGCGTGACGCGCGAGGTGCAGGACTGCTCGCAGATGGATGCCGCCATCGCGAGCCTCGACTACTACTACGACGCCGGCCTGGCCCACATCCGCGAGATCGGCGCCGTCAGCGGCACCCGCGACATCGGCAGGGAGGCGCTGCCGCTGCCCATCGCCAAGCGCGGCGCCTCCACCGGCCTGACCCGCGGCAGCGTCGTCGCCATCCACTACAGCGGCGTGGCCGCCAACCTCGAGCGCTTCCAGGACATGCTGTTCATCGATGGGCGCAACGACGAATTCGTCGACCACGGCGACTCCGGCGCGGCCATCGTCCACCCGGTCGACGCGGAGCGCAACCTGGTCGTCGGCCTCTTGTGGGGCAAGGCCCCGAACGCGAACCGCATCGGTGTCGCCACGCCCATCGACCGCATCCTGGAGGCCTTCGGCGTGAGCGTCCTGACCGCGAACGATGCCGTGCGCCCGCCGGGCGACACCTTGCTCGGCCGCTTCCAGGCCTTCCTGGGCGAGACCGAGCGTGGCCAGGCCTATTGGGACGCCTATGCGCACAACCGCATCTACTTTCGCCACATCTTCCACCACGTGCCGCGGCTGGCGGCAATGTGGCGCAGGATGCCGGTGCCGGAAATGATCGAGGCCGTGCGCCAGGCCATGCTCGATCCGGACACGCGCATTCCCATGAGGCTCGGCGCGCACGACACCGAAGAGGTGATGTGGGACCTCTACGAGGCACTCGGGAAGTTCCTGCAGGCGAATCACCGGGGCCAGCTGCAGCAGCAGGCCGCCTCGTTCTGCCGCCTGGTGTGCGGCAACATCGGCAACAGCTGGCGCAATGCGCTGCATGGGATTCCGATGCCGGACAGCGATCCGGACTTGCCATGACGCTTGCGAGGCTTCGTCCGATGCGCCAGCGATGGCGCGGCAAGGTGGCGCGGCCGCGCAACTGAGCGGCTGCAAACGCCCCGGGGCCCGCCGGCCGGCAGCCGCGATTGTTATAATCGCGGATCACCTTGCCGGATACACAGAAGGACCACCTTGCGTACGCTAGTCATTTCCCCCAACTGGATCGGCGACGCCGTCATGGCGCAGCCGCTGCTGCGCCGCCTGCGCGAGCAGCATCCCGACCGCCCGATCGACGTGCTGGCGCCGACCTGGGTCGCGCCGGTCTGGCGCGCCATGCGCGAGGTGGACGAGGTGATCGAATCGCCCTTCAAGCACGGTTCCCTGCAGTGGAAGGAGCGCAAGGCATTCGCGCGGATGCTGAAGGCGCGCGGCTATGCCGATGCCTACGTGCTGCCCAACACGCTCAAGTTCGCCCTGATTCCCTGGCTGGCCGGTATCAAGAAGCGCGTCGGCTACAAGGGCGAGATGCGCTATGGCCTGCTCAATGTGATGCACCACGACGACAAAGCCGCGCCGCGCCCGATGGCGCAGTTCTATGCCGCGCTGGCCGACGCGCCGGTGCGCCACTTGCCGCGTCCAGACAGGCTCCCCGAGCCGGAGATGCTCGTAGCGCCGGCGGAGGCGGATGCCGCCATCGCCCGCTTGCAGCTGCCCGCCGGCACCTACGTCGCCTTCGCGCCCGGCGCCGAGTTCGGCCCGGCCAAGCGCTGGCCCGCGTCCTATTTTGCCGAGCTGGCCCAGACCATCCGCGCCGAGCGGCCGGATGTGCAGATCCTGCTGCTCGGTTCCCCGAAGGACCGCGCGGTTTGCGACGAGATCACGGCCATCGTGCCGCAGGCGCACAACCTGGCCGGATCCACCTCGCTGAGCGAGGCGATCGCCCTGATCTCGGTGGCTGCCGTGGTGGTCACCAACGACTCGGGCCTGATGCACATCGGCGCCGCGCTGCGCCGCCCGGTGGTGGCCATTTACGGCCCGACCGATCCGCGTCACACGCCGCCCTTGTCCGAACTGGCCAAGGTGTTGTGGCTGCACATCGAATGCTCGCCCTGCCAGCAGCGCGAGTGCCCGCTGGGCCACCAGAACTGCATGAAACAGATCCTGCCAAACGATGTATGGCAACCGCTGCGGCCGCTGCTGGCCGCAGCCTGAACGCATAGACAAGAGGTTAGAAAATGATACTGGTTACTGGCGCAGCAGGCTTCATCGGAGCCAACCTGGTCCACGCGCTATCGACGCGCAAGCCCTTCAGCGTGTTCGCGGTCGATAACATGTCGCGTCCGGAGAAATTCCTCAACATCGTCGATGCCGAGCTGGCCGACTACGCCGACAAGGAAGACTTCCTGGTGCGCCTGAAGGCCGGCGAATTCGACGGCAAGTTCACGGCCGTGCTGCACCAGGGCGCCTGCTCCAACACCATGGAGACCGATGGGCGCTACATGATGAGAAATAACTACGAGTACACCATCGCGCTGTTCGAGTATTGCCAGCGCGAGCGTATTCCCTTCATCTACGCCTCGTCGGCCGCCGTGTACGGCGGCGGCAGCGTGTTCAAGGAAGAGCGCCAGTACGAGCGTCCGCTCAACGTCTACGGGTATTCGAAGTTCCTGTTCGACCAGTACATGCGCCGCTACTGGCAGCAGCACGGCATCAGCAACGGCAGCCAGGTGGTCGGCCTGCGCTACTTCAACGTCTACGGTCCGCTCGAAGGGCACAAGGGCACGATGGCCTCGGTACCCTTCCACCAGTTCCACCAGTTCCAGAAAGAGGGCAAGGTCAAGCTGTTCGGCGCCAACGACGGCTATGAGGCGGGCACCCAGATGCGCGACTTCATCTACGTCGAAGACGTGGTCAAGGTGAACCTGTTCTTCCTCGATCACCCGGACCAGCGCGGCATTTTCAATCTCGGCACCGGCCGCGCCCAGCCCTTCAACGATCTTGCCGTGGCCACGGTCAACGCGCTGGCCAACGAGGGCAAGCCGCCGCTCACGCTCGAGCAGATCGTCGAACAGGGCCTGCTCGACTACCTGCCGTTCCCGGATAAGCTCAAGGGCAAGTACCAGAGCTTCACCCAGGCCGACATCGGCGCGCTGCGCGCTGCCGGCTACGGCGAGCCCTTCACCGACGTGGCCACCGGTGTCGCCAGGTACATGCAGTACCTCAAGACCGCAGGCTGAGCGATTCAGAAGGTTTGCTTATGATTCAGCCTGCTTCATAAGCTGAGCTGATGAATCCTTGCGGGGGCATTCACGCGCCGTCGCGCAAGGCTGTCATGTAGACTGAGGTTACGTATTTTTTTGACAACGTGACCGCAGGGTCACGGGCACCGAGCGCCTCCATGAATGCAAACCTGACCGGGCACCTGTCACCGGACGACCCTACGCTGTCGCCCGTGACCCGGGCGATGGTGGGCTTGCGCGGGCTGGTCGTGGACGCCTGGATGGACGAGGTGCGCCGGACGGTGCCGCAGGCGCGCGAACTGCCGCTGGCCATTCTCGAGAACACACTGCCGGCCTATTTCGACACCCTGGCCGCGCTGCTCACGCCAGGCTACTCCGCGCGCGCGGTCACCGACCTGGGGGCGGTGGCCAGCGAGCATGGCGGCGAGCGGGCGCGCCTGACCATGTACGATGCCACCGCGCTCATCCACGAACTCCAGATTTTCGGCGAGGTCCTGTTCCGCGAGCTGGCGCGCCATGGCGTGACGCTCGACGAAGGGCAGCGCGCGACCCTGTTCGCCCACCTCGACGCGACCATCCGCGAAAGCGCCAATTCCTTCACCGTGGTGCAGGCGGCCCTGCGCGAGCAGTTCGTCGCCTCGATGGCGCACGACCTGCGCACGCCCCTGTCCACCGCCCAGATGGCGGCCGAGATGATCCTGCACCTGTCCGCCGACGACAAGCTGCGGCGCTTCGCCGAGAAGATCGTGGCCAGCACCCGGCGCATCGACGGCATGGCGCGCGAACTGCTCGACCGCATCGCCTTCTGCAAGACCGGCCCGGTACGGCTTCGCATCGAGCGGGTCGACATGGCGGCGCTGGTGCGCGACATCGTCCAGTCGGCCGAGATATTCCACCCGATCGTCCTCGAGCTCGCGGCCGCGCCGGTGCAAGGCTGGTGGTGCGGCGAGGCGATCCGGCGCGCGATCGAGAACCTGGTCAACAACGCCATCAAGTACGGCGCGCGCGAACCGGCCATCCGGATCACGCTGAGCACCACCCTCGAGCGTATCCAGGTGATGGTGCATAACCAGGGCCCGCCGATCGCGCCGGAAGACAGCGAGAGCATCTTCCAGCTCTACCGCCGCGCCGGCAACCAGGGACTGGAGGAGGGCTGGGGCGTCGGGCTGCCCTACGTGCGACGGGTGACCGAAGCGCATGGCGGCAGCGTGGTGATGTCCAGTTCCATCGAGGACGGCACCGCCTTCGTGATCGACCTGCCGCTGGATGCGCGGCCCTTCGCGGGCGCGCCGACTGCCGCCTAGGCCCGGGCCTCAGGCGGACCGCTTCGACATGCCGCCGTGCCCGCCCACCGGTTCGGTCTCGAAGCGCTCGCCGAAGCCGGCGATCAGCGGCCGGCCTTGCGCGATGGCCGCCTGCACGGACGGCAGCGACAGCGAAGCCTTGTGGCTGGCCTGGTCCACCCAGGTCTCGGTGATCCACAGGGCATCGGGCTCCTGCTTGTCCTTGGCGATGCCGTAGCCGAGGCAACCCGGCATGCCGGCGGTACCCTCCAGCAGGATGGCGATGAGGGCGTCGCGCTGGCCTGGCTGGGCGCGCATTTTTCCGATCAATCCGTACATGGGTGGGGTTTCCTTCGTGTCTGGTGCGGCCCGGACGGCCAGGGGCAGGGCGGCCAGCGCAGCCAGGGCGCTCGTGGCGGTGCGGCGTGAGATGGTCATGGCGGCTTCCCTGTTCAGTAAAAGACAAGTATAGGCCGGCGCGTGGCGCCGCCGCAACCGATAAGCGGGCAGCGCCCGCGTCTGCATGCTGGGGTAAGATCAGCATTTGCCAATCCGCTTTACTGAATGGAATATTCGATGCGACTTTCCCGTCTTGCCTTCGCCGCTGCCATCAGCCTGTCCGCCACTGCCCATGCCCAGCACCAGCAGGCGCCCACCGTGGCCGAGCACGTGCTGCGCGGCCACCTGGCCTTCCTGGCCGACGACCTGTTCGAAGGCCGCGGCACCGGCCAGCGCGGCGGCGCGCTGGCGGTGCGCTACCTCGAAACCCAGGCCGCGATCATCGGCCTGCAGCCGGCTTACCCCGGCAACAAGGACGGCGGCTACCGCCAGAAGGTCGAGATCGAGGGTACCCGGCTGCTACCCGGCAGCGCGGTCAGCTTCCAGGCCGGCGGCAAGCGCATCAGCCCCGAGGTCGGCAAGGGCATCGTGTTCGGCACCGGCAGCGGGCGCACCGAGCTGTCCTTCGACGCGCCGCTGCTGTTCGTCGGCTACGGCGTCTCGGCGCCCGAGGAACAATGGGACGACTACAAGGACGCCGACGTGAAGGGCAAGATCCTGGTCATGATGGTCAACGACCCGCAGCCCACCGCGCAGGAACCGACGCGCTTCGACGGCAAGGCCTACACCTGGTACGGCCGCTGGCTGTACAAGTTCGAGGAAGCGGTGCGCAAGGGCGCGGCCGGCGTGCTGCTGATCCACACGCTGCCCTCGTCCTCGTATCCCTGGAGCGTGCCGGCCAACGGTTTCTCGCACGAGCGCTTCCACCTGGCCGGCCCCGGCAATCCGATCGAAGGCTGGCTGCACGAGGACACCGCGCGCGAACTGTTCGCCGCCGGCGGCTTCGACCTCGACGCCCTGCGCGCCCGGGCCGAGCGGCGCGACTTCCGGCCGGTGGACCTGAACGTGGCGGCCCATGTCGAGCTGAAGTCGGCGATCCGCATGGTGGAGCAGTACAACGTGGTCGGCATCGTGCCCGGTACCGACCCGAAGCTGAAGTCGCAGGCGGTGGTGTATTCCTCGCACTGGGACCACATGGGCAGCGACGAAGCGGCGCCGGGGAAACAGGACCGGATCTACAACGGCGCCATCGACAACGCTTCCGGCACCGCCGCGCTGCTGGCGATGGCCGCCGAGGCGGTCAGGAAGCCGGCGCGCCGCACCCAGGTGTTCCTGTGGCCGGCCGCCGAGGAGCAAGGCCTGCTGGGCAGCGCCGCCTACGTGAAGGATCCGGTGGTGCCGCTGGCGCAGACCGCGGCCGACCTGAACCTCGACAGCCTGAACTTCGTCGGCGCGACCCGGGACATCGGCGTGCCGGGCGCCGAGCGCAGCAGCCTGTACGACACCGCCGCCGGCGTGGCCAAGGAGATGGGCCTGAAGCTGGCGCCGACCATTCCCGACCTGTCGGGCGCCTACTTCCGCGCCGACCACTTCAATTTCGCCAAGGCGGGCGTGCCGGCCTTTAACGTGGGCTCGGCCGTGTTCTCGGGCGACGGCCATTTCGAGTTCGCGCACGAGCACGCGGCCTCGAGCCGGAAGATGGTGGGCTTCAAGAAGGACTACCACCAGGTGAGCGACGAGTATTCGCCGGACTGGGACCTGTCGGGCATGGTGCAGCAGGCGCAGTTCACGCTCAAGCTGGGCTATGCGGTGGCCAACGCGCCTGCCATGCCGTCCTGGAAGAAGGGCGATCCTTTCGGCAGTGTCGAACGCTGAATCGGGCGCGAAGTCAGGCGCGAAATCAGGCGCCTGAGGGCTCGGTCGCCGTATCGGCGACGATTTTCTCCAGCGCCGCCATGTCCACCGGCTTGACCAGGTGGTGATCGAAGCCGGCGGCCGCGCTGTTGTCGCGGTCCTGGTCCTGGCCGTATCCGGTCACCGCGACCAGCGTCGCATGCAGGGTGGCCGGGTGCCGGCGCAGGCGGCGCGCCAGTTCGTAGCCGTCCATCTCGGGCAATCCGAGGTCGAGCAGGCACAGGTCCGGCGCGAACCTGGCCGCCTGCGCCAGCGCGTCGTGCGAATCGTGTTCCACCCGCACCTCGTGGCCCTGCGCACCCACGATCATGGCCAGCATCCGGGCCGCGTCGACGTTGTCGTCCACCACCAGCACTTTCAGGCGCGCTCCCCGTGACGCGGCCACGGCCGCGCCGCCGCCCCCGCCATCGGGGGCGGGGCCGGCACGCTCGGCGCAGCGCGGCAGGCGCACCGTGAGGCTGGTCCCCATGCCTGGTCCGGCGCTGGCCACGTGCACGCTGCCGCCGTGCAGCTCGACCAGGCTGCGTACCAGCGCCAGCCCGATGCCGAGGCCGCCGAGCGCACGGTCGGGCGTACGCTCGCCCTGCACGAACATGTCGAAGGCGCGCTCCAGTTCCGCCGGCAGCATGCCGATGCCGTTGTCGCGCACTTCCACCAGCATGGCCTCCCCGGCGCTCGCCACCGTCACCTCGATGTGGCCGCCGCGGTCGGTGAACTTGGCCGCGTTGTGCAGGAGGTTGCCCACTACCTGCACCAGGCGCTTGCGGTCGCCCAGCACGAAGCAGGGCTGCGGCAGGGTGCGCACGTCCAGCCGGTGCCCCTTGTCGCGCACCAGCGCCTGCACCTGCTCGGCGGCGTCCTGCACCACGCCGTTCAGGTCGATCCGCTCCTTGCTCAGGACGACCAGCCCGCGCGTGACGCGCGAGACGTCCAGCAGGTCGTCCACCAGCCCGGCCATGTGGCGCGCCTGGCGCGCGATGATGGCGCTGATCTGCCTGGTGCGGGCCGGGTCCATGCCGTCCTGGGCGAGCAGTTGCGCGCCGGATGAAATCGGCGCCAGCGGGTTGCGCAGCTCGTGCGCCAGCATCGCCAGGAACTCGTTCTTGCGCTGGTCGGCCTGGCGCAGGGCTTCCTCGGCGCGCACGCGCTCGGTAATGTCCTGCATGGTGCCACGCAGCGCCACCACCCGGCCGTCCGGCCCGTGCACGCTCTCGCAGCGGTAATCGAGCCAGACGCGATGGCCGTGCGCATGCAGGGCCTGCAGCTGCAGCTTGCCGCTGCCGCCTGCGCGTATCAATTCGTTCGTGAGCCGCTGCACCCGCAGCCATGACTCTTCCAGCAGCACGGTGCCGCGCTGCTGGGCGAAAGGCGGCAGCGCACGTCCGAAGATGTGCGGCACCGAATCCGAGACCTCGATGTCCTGGCCGTCCAGGTTCCAGTGCCAGGTGCCGAAGCGCGCCAGCATGTGGGTCTCGCGCAGGGCCGATTCCTTGGCCGCCAGCTGGCGCGAGCGCTCGGCCAGCAGCGCGGCGGCATCGCCGATGGCGGCCGCCACCTCGGCGGCTTCGCGCACGTGGACCTCGGTGAAGGAGGGGGGCGTCTCGCCCTTGCCGAGCGCCTGCGCCTGCCCGCTCAGGGCCTGCACCGAGCGCGCCAGGCGGCCGCCGATCAGCCATGCCAGGCACAGGCCGATCGCGAACAGTCCCGCCGCGACGCCGGCCATCAGGGCGAGTTGCCGCATCAGCTCGGCGCGCAGGGTGGCGCGCGGCATGCCGACCGCCACGCCCCAGCCGCTGAGCGAAGAACGCGAGAACGAGCTCAGCAGCGGTACGCCTTCGCGCGAGCGCGAATCGATGGTGCCTTCGCGCTGGCGGCTGGCGGCGCTGCGCAGCAAGGGATTGACCGACTGGCCGATGGACTTGTCGCGGTTGAGGTTGCGGTTGAAGATGATGCCCTCGCGATCGAACAGCGAAGCGACCGCACCGTCCGGCACCGAGGCCGGTGTCAGCAGGTCGTCGAATTCCTCCGGTCCCAGTCCGATACTCAGCACATAGCGAAGCTCGCCATGCACGCGCACCGGCACGTCGACGCTGGCCAGCGCGCTTTTGCGCAGGACGCCCTGGAACACGTTCGACACCGCCGGCCGGCCGGTAACGAAGACCCGCTCGATCGAGGGCGACGGATGGCGTGGCAGCGGCGTGCCGTAGGCAACCGCGGTGTTGATCAGCTGCTGGCCGCTGCGGTCGCGCAGCACCGCGTTCATGCGCCCGCCTGCCAGCGCCAGCGCCTCGCGCGCCTGGTAGTGCGTGCGCCCGAAGTCTTCCACCTCGAGCGCGTCGATGGTGGACAGGGTCTGGGCAATCGACTGCGCCTGGCGCAGCTTGTTGTCGGTGCTGTGGACCAGCGCCCGCACCGTCTGCAGGGTCTTCTGCTCGATCTGGGCGCGCGCCTTCTGGTACTGGTGCACGAACAACAGCGACGCGCCGACCAGGCCGGGCAACAGGGTAGCCAGCACCAGCCAGAGCAGGTAGGCGCGCAGGGGCCTGCGGACGATGGAAGTGGCGGTGCCGGTCACGTTTTACGCTGGACTGATGGTAATGCCTGATTCTACGTGAGATTTCGCCCGGTGCATCGGCAAGTTATGCCTGGATGAGTCACGCGCACGATCGTGCGATATGTGTTCGCTTCGACAAGTGCTGAAGGCTGAGCGCACGCTGGACGTTGCGTGGATGCCATACCCGTGCCGCTTTTTCAAAAATACTACCGCGTTTTGTCATTTCACCATCGAATCCGGGGCCGAATGGTCGTAATGTGTCTTGCATGTGTGCAATAAATACTGCGCCTGACAACAGAAAGTCAACCACCATGGACACCAAGACCACTACCCAGGACAATGAAGTCCTCTCCTTCCGCCTGGCCAAGGAAGAATATGCGATCAGCATCCTGAAAGTGCAGGAAATCCGCGGCTACGAAGAGCCCACCCTGCTGCCGAGCGCACCTGCCTGCATCAAGGGCATCACGAACCTGCGCGGTTCGATCGTGCCGATCGTCGACATGCGCATCCTGTTCAATCTCGGCGAGCCGACCTATGACCAGTTCACGGTCGTCATCGTCCTGAACATCAAGAACCATGTGATCGGCATGATCGTGGACAGCGTATCCGACGTCGTGACCCTGCTCGACGAGCAGGTACGGCCCGCGCCCGACATGGGCAGCAGCGCGGACGGCGACTACATCACCGGGCTGGGCACCGTCGGCGAGCGCATGCTGATCCTGCTCGACATCGACAGGCTGATGAGCTCCGAGCAGCTCGGCCTGATCACCGCCGTACAGAAAGCCGCGTAAGCGGAGGGCAGGCGAGGGCGCGGCCGGCATCGCCTGCAAGCCGACGAAAAGGCTCTGTCAGCGTTAACCATGGATGAGGCCTGAACTGCTGAGCTCCTCCCTGGTCGAACACCTGTCTACATCGACAGGAAGCGGCCGTGAAAACACCAGCTTCAAAAAATGGTTCGCACGACTCCCCGCGCTGAACGGGGCGCAGCGCCAACAAACACTGGCGGCACTGCAAGCGGCCGCGGGGCTGGACCGGATCGTCGCGCTCATCGAGCAGATCCGCGCACCCCAACGCGCGTGTCCGCGCTGCGCCAGCACGCGCTGCTACCGGCACGGCCAGTCAACCTGCGCGCCGGCGTGCGGGTGCGCCGTCACGCCGCCATCGCCATCCACGTCCAGAACGTCAACGCCTTCCATCAGCGTCTGCGCGACTGGCTGGCCCGCTTTCACGGCGTGGCATCGCGCTACCTGCCGAATTATCTCGGTTGGCACCGGGCGCTCGACTGCGCACGGGCAATTGCTGCGGAACAGTTCTTACGCATCGCAATCGGCGTCATCAACAGATAAAGGTGACAGCGCCACAAAAAAAGGCAAGCCATTTCTGGCTTGCCTTTCTGGTTCCGGCGCGCTGCGCTTAGAACGAGTGGCGAATGCCCACGTTGAACACCGACGGATCGGCGCCGAGCGCGGTGACCGGCGGCGCGAAGCTGCCGCCGGCGGAACCCATGCCGAAGGCGGCACGGCCGTTGTTGCGCACGTGGCCGTAGCTGCTGTACACGTTGGTGCGCTTGGACAGGGTGTAGCTGTAGGCGACCGAGAAACCGTTGCCCTTGGCGCCGGTTTCCAGCTTCTGCTGGTGCAGCGAAGCGTAGAACTTGTTCGGTCCCGCGGTGAAGATGCCGCCCACGGTCAGGAACTTGTACTCGTTGTTCGGACCTTCCCAGTCGGCTTCCATGTAGGCGGCGCGCAGGTCGAACGCACCGAAGTTGTAGCCGGCGCCGACCGTGTATTCCTTGTCGTCGCCGGTCGCCAGGCGTTCGGTCTGCTGGTAGCCGGCGCCCAGGTACAGCGGGCCGTTCTTGTACTCCACCGCCGCGCCCACCAGGCTGCCCGAAGGATCGTCGGTCTGGCGCTCGCCGGCGGCGTAGGACGCCAGGACCGTGAAGCCGCTCAGGGTATCGCTTTTGTAGTTGACCGAGTTCGACAGGCGGCGGGTCAGGCGGTTGGCGCCGAAGGCGGTCAGGGTCGAGCCGTAGAAGCCGTGGCCCAGCGGGTCGGCCGACTGCGCCACCGCGGCGATCGGGCCATATTCGCGGCCCACGGTGATGGTGCCGAAGGAACCCTGCAGGCCGACCACGGCGCGGCGCTGGAAGGTGCCGGCCGCGTCGCCCGCGCCACTGTCGAGCGCGACGCCGGCTTCGATGTTGAAGAGCGCTTTCAGGCCATTGCCCAGGTCTTCGGTGCCACGAAAGCCGATACGGCTGGTGGACTGGGTGCCGGAGCTGATCACGGTGCGGCGGTCTTCGCCCGGCGCGTCATTGTCTTCGATGCCGATCGATGCGTCGGCAATGCCGTAGATCTGGACGCTCGTCTGCGCATGGGCTGCAGCCAGCGGCAGGAGGGATAACAGGGCGATGGCCAGGCTCTTCTTTTTCATTGATGCTCTCCAGGTGGTTGAATGGGGTGTCCGAACGCCGTTTTTGTTGTCAGTTGACAGAAACGTACTGTTGCAAAAAGCTTAGCTTCCAGTGTGTTCGAAATGATGCCATGTTTCATTAGCTCTTTGCTTATTCGGTTTCCGTGAAGCATGTGCGCGTAGCCAAAAAGCCGCACGACCCAGCGCAAACTACGTGTTTCTACTGACCGCACTGTTGTAATTAGGTAACGGAAACGCCAGCCTCGGCTGTGCGGAGCGCGTGCGCGGGCCTGCTTGCCCCCATGTTAGGATCGGCGCATCCACGACCCTCATCATCACAGCAAGGACAACGACAACGTGCGCACCGGTATCAGCCAAGCGCCTTTCGGCCAGTTGCCGGGCGGCGAAACCATCACCCAGTTCACGCTCACCAATGCCAACGGCATGGTGGCCAGGATCATCGATTTCGGCGGCATCATCACCGAGCTGCACGCGCCCGATCGCGCGGGCCGGCTGGCCGACGTCGTGCTGGGCTTCGACACGCTCGCGCCCTACCTGGACGAGAGCCCGTATTTCGGCGCCCTGATCGGGCGCTACGGCAACCGCATCGCCAAGGGGAAGTTCACGCTCGACGGCCGCGAAGTGTGCCTGCCCACGAATAACGGCAACAACCACCTGCACGGCGGGGCGCCAGGCTTCGACAAGGTGAAGTGGCAGGCCGGCGTGGACGGCGACAGCCTGCGCCTGGCCTATACCAGCCGCGACGGCGAGCAGGGCTACCCGGGCAAGCTCGACGTCACCGTCGTGTACACGCTCCTCGACAGCAACGAACTGGCGGTGCGCTTCCATGCCGTGAGCGACCAGGCCACCCCGGTCAACCTGACCCAGCACAGCTATTTCAACCTGGCCGCCGGAACCGACGGCAGCGGCGACATCCTCGGGCACCTGTTGACCATCGACGCCGATGCGTTCGTCGCCATCGACGCCGAATCGATCCCGACCGGGGCGCTGGCGCCGGTGGCAGGCACGCCCTTCGATTTCCGTACGCCGCAGGCGATCGGGGCGCGCATCGGGCAGGACGATACCCAACTGCGCAACGGCCAGGGCTACGACCACTGCTTCGCGCTGAACAAGCCGCCGGGCAAGGCGATGACCCGGGCCGCCCACGTGCTGGAACCGGTGTCGGGCCGGGTGCTGGAACTGTTCACCGAAGAGCCGGGCGTGCAGTTCTACAGCGGGAACTTCCTCGACGGCTCGCTGGCCGGCAAAGGGCGGATGTATGGCTACCGCAGCGGCTTCTGCCTGGAGCCGCAGCACTTCCCGGATTCGCCCAACCAGCCGCATTTCCCGAACGTGATCCTGCGCCCGGGAGAGGTGTACCAGACCGCGTCGCGCTTTCGCTTTTCAGTCCGGTAAGCGCGCTATTCCAACGACAGCCCGAGCCGTTCGATGAGGCCATTGGCGCCCAGGTGCAGCGACACCAGCATGGTCTCGTTCTCGAACAGGAAGCGGTAGCGCGCCCGCTCGCGCGCGCCCTCGCTGCTGCGCGCCAGCAGTTCGACCGATTGCAGGGCGCCGAAATCACGGAACTCGGCGGCAATCTGGGTGACCCAGTGTTGCGTGAAGCGGCCGCGCTCGCTGTCCGACAGGCCGGCGGGAACGCGGCCGGCCAGCAGTTCGCCGATCGCCCGGCGCGCCCGTGCGGTGCTGCCCGGCTTGCCGTCGGCGATGGCCGGCGCACGCGTGGGGGCCAGCGCTGGCACATAGTGCGCGGCCACCAGGTCGGCGATCCTGCCCTGGCGCGCCGCGGCGGAGTTGGCCAGCACGATCACGCTCAGGCGATCGTCCGGGTAGCGCAGGATCACGCTCTTGAAGCCTTGCCAGGCGCCGCCGTGCTGGATCGTGCGGTGGCCGTTCTGCGTGCCCACGTACCAGCCGTAGCCATACGGTCCCTGGCTGCCGTCCGCCAGCCGGGGCGGGGTCCAGCTGGCCTGTTTCATGCGGGCGTCGAGGATGGTCTCGCCGCCGAGCGCCAGGTCCCAGCGCGCCAGGTCGCGTGCGCTCAGGTAGATTGCGCCGTCGGCGGTCCGGTTCAGGCTGGGCGCCACCCAGCGCTGGTTCCGCAGCTTGCCGTCGATCCGTTCGTAGCCGGCGGCGCGGTGCGCAACGATATCGGCCTCGCTGATCACGTCGGCCCCCATGCCGAGCGGCGCAAACAGACGCTCCTTCAGCTGCTCGCCGAAGAACTTGCCGCCGACCCGGTTGCAGATGAAGCCGAGCAGGTGGTAGCCCGCATTGCTGTAGGCGAAGCGTTCGCCGGGTGCGAACAGCAGCGGCATCGCCGCTTCCAGCGCGATCAACTCCTCGTCGGTGTAATCCTTGCGCAGGTCGATCTTCGTGTACGGGTCGCCCAGGCCGGACGTGTGCGTGAGCAGGTGGCGGATCGTGATGCCTTGCCAGGCTGCGGGCGCGCCCGGCAGGTGGCGCGCAACCGGGTCGTCGAGTGTCAGCTTGCCGTCCTTCTCCAGCAGCAGCACCAGGGCCGCGGTGAAGGTCTTGCCCACCGAGGCCGACTGGAACATGGTGTCCGGCGTGACCGGCACCCCATGCTCGACGTTGGCCAGGCCATAGCCCTGTTCGCGCACGATCCTGCCGTCCTTGACCACCACCACCGCCACGCCGGGAACCTGGCGCCGCTGCATTTCACGCCTGATCGCATCGTCGAGCGCATCGGCCCGGACCGCACCGGCGCACAGGCTCGCCGCAAGGACGGCAGTCAGTTGCCAGGGCAGGAAGGCCAGGCCGCGTGCCCGATTCCATGGTTTGTCGCCGCGCATTGCATCCTCTTATTGATGTTTTGCAAGTATGGTAAGCCGGTGGCGCAGGAAAGTCGCCGCAAATCGGCCGTGGCGGGCGGTTTGATGCATGGCGGATATTCCTCTTGCATCGCTGCCGCCACCGGGGCGGATCGTAGCGGGCGCGGCCCATTCAGATTGCTCGCTATAATCCCCCGATTATAAAAAAGTTAGCGGCGAGACAACAATCGACGGCGACAGGGTGCCCATCCTTGCGACCGGACGCCGCGCGGAATCGAACTGGGACTATCCTGATGCGCAACGAAAGCAGTCTTTCCCTTCCGACGGACGGCGGCATGACGCTGTCCGCCCAGGCGGACGATCGTCCATGGCCTGTCTTTCCATCTGTCAAACCGGACAACTGGCCGGAGGGCATGCGCGCGATCGCCGACCTGATCGGCGCCTCGCATTTTCCGATGGCGATCATGTGGGGCCCCGAACTGCGGCTGTTCTACAACGACGCCTATGCCTTGCTGCTCGGCGACAAGCACCCGGCCGCCATGGGGCAGCCGTTTCCGATGGTGCGCCCGGAGCTGTGGCCACGCCTGCGGCCCTACATGCTCGAAGCACTGTCGGGCCGGCCCGTCCAGTTCGAGAGTGCCCTGACGGACTTCTACCGCAACGGCATGCTCGAACGGCGCTATTTTTCGGCCTCGATCTCGCCGGTGCGCCACGACGGCGAGGTCATCGGCGTGTACTTCGTGCTGTCCGACTGTACCTCGAAGGTGCAGGCCGAGCAGCGCCACGCCTTCCACCTGAAGCTGAGCGACACGCTGCGCGGGCTGGTCGACGCGGTGGACGTGATGGCGTCGGCCAGCCGCCTCACCGGCGAATGCCTCGGCGTGGGCCGGGTCGGCTATGGCGAGATCGATGCCGCCGGGCGCACCATCAGCGTGGGCCGCGACTGGACCGACGGCAGCATCCCCAGCCTGGCCGGAGAGTCGCGCGAGCTCGACAGCTTTGGCCCGGCCGTCGTCGCGCAGCTGCGCACCGGGCGCACCCTGCGCCTGGACGATATCGCGCTCGACACGCGCGCCGCGCACTACGCGACCGGCTATGCCAGCATCGGCGCGCGTTCGATGATCATCGTGCCGCTGATCGAGGAGGGACGGCTGGCCGCCGTGTTCTACCTGCACGAGCGGTGCCCGCGCCATTGGAGCGACCAGGAGGTGGCGATGGCCGAGGACGTGGCGAACCATACCCGCGAAGTGGTGCGGCGCGCCCGCGTGGAGGAATCGCTGCGCGACGAGAAGCGGGTGCTCGAAATGGTCAATCGCACCGGCCAGGCGCTGGCCTCGACGCTCGACCTGGACACGCTGCTGCAGGCGATCACCGACGCCGGCACCGAGCTGGCCGGCGCGCGCTTCGGCGCCTTCTTCTACAACGCCGAGGATGAACATGGCCAGCGGCTCCAGCTCTACACGCTGTCGGGCGCCCTGCGCGAAGACGTGGAAGGGCTGGGCAAGCCGCGCGCCGCCGAACTGTTCCGCCCGATGTTCGCCGGCGAAGGCGCGGTGCGCAGCGACGACATCACGCGCGACCCGCGCTACGCCGCGCTCGGGCCGGCGCAGTTGTCGCAGGCCGGCATGCCGCCCGGCCACGTGGCGGTGCGCAGCTACCTGGCGGTGCCGGTCGTGTCGCGCGCCGGCCAGGTGCTGGGCGGCCTGTTCTTCGGCCATCCGGAGCCCGGCGTGTTCACCGAACGCACCGAACGCATCGTCGCCGCGGTGGCGGCGCAGGCGGCGATCGCGATGGACAATGCGCGCCTGTACGAGGTGGCGCAGAAGTCGGCGCAGGAACGCGACGCGCTGCTGCAGAGCGAGCGCGCGGCGCGGGTGCAGGCCGAGCGCCTGAGCCACACCAAGGACGAATTCCTGGCGATGCTCGCGCACGAGCTGCGCAATCCGCTGGCCCCGATCAGCAGTTCGGCCAGTCTGCTGTCGATGCAGTTCAAGGACGAACCGCGCATCCGCCAGACCAGCACCATCATCAGCCGCCAGGTGCGCCACATGAGCCGCCTGATCGACGACCTGCTCGACGTCTCGCGGGTCACGCGCGGCCTGGTCAAGCTCAAGCTGGGCGTGGTGGACTTCCGCGACATCGTCTCGGGCGCGTTAGACCAGGCGCGTCCGCTGGTCGAGGAAAAGGGCCATGCGATAGCGCTGGCGCTGCCGCCGGTGCCCGTGTACGTGCGCGGCGACCAGACCCGGCTGGTGCAGAGCGTGGCGAATATCCTCAACAACGCCGCCAAGTACACCCAGAAGGGCGGGCGGATCGCGCTGGCGCTGGAAAGCGGCGCCGGCAGGATGCGCCTGACGGTGAGCGACAACGGCTCCGGCATGCCGGCCGAACTGCTGCCCAACGTGTTCGACCTGTTCACGCAGGGAGCGCGCACGCTGGCTCGCTCGCAGGGCGGCCTCGGGCTGGGCCTGACCCTGGTCAAGCGCCTGATCGAACTGCACCAGGGCGAAGTCGGCGCGCACAGCGAAGGTGTCGGCATGGGCAGCAGCTTCACCCTCGCGCTGCCATGCGTGGACGCGGCGCCGGAGGCGGGCGGCGCCGGCGCGCCGCCCGAAGACGCGCATCCCCGGCTGGAGCGGCCGCTGCGCCTGGTGCTGGTCGACGACAACGCCGACGCAGCCGACAGCCTGTCGCAGCTCCTGAACGTGCAGGGCTATCGCACCGCGGTCGAGTACGACGCCCGCTCGGCCCTGCGCCGTGCCCGCGCCGAGCGGCCGGACGCGATGCTGGTCGACATCGGCCTGCCCGACATCGACGGCTACCACCTGGCCGAGCAGTTGCGCGCCATGCCCGAGACGCGCGACACGGTGCTGGTGGCCATCACCGGCTACGGCCAGGCCCGCGACCGCGAGCGGGCCGTCGAAGCCGGCTTCGCGCACCACCTGGTCAAGCCGGTCGACATGACCGCGCTGATGCGGGTGCTGGAGTCGGTCGGCGCCAGCGCGGCGCGCGCGCGGCCGCAGCCATCGCCAGGCGGCGCCTGACGAAGTCCTTCCCGCACGGTTATCATGGGCGTCCAGTCCATGAAAGGTGTCGCATGCCCAGTTACGTCATCACCGCCCCCGTCGCGCCATCGCTGGCCGTGGCGGGGAGCCTCGAGCGCTTCCCGATCCGCCGCGTGTTCTGTGTCGGCCGCAACTACGGCGCCCATGCGCGCGAGATGGGGAGCGATCCGGGCCGCGAGCCGCCGTTCTTCTTCACCAAGCCGGCCGACGCCGTGGTGCCCGCCGCCGGCGCGCTGCCGTATCCGCCCGCCACCGGCGAGCTGCACCACGAAGTCGAGCTGGTGGTGGCGCTCGGCGCCGGCGGCGCTGACGTCGATCCGGCCGCCGCGCTGGCCCTGGTCTGGGGCTATGGCGTGGGCCTGGACCTGACCCGGCGCGACCTGCAGGCGCTGGCCAAGGACGCCGGCCGGCCGTGGGACATGGCCAAGGGCTTCGATGCCTCGGCGCCGTGCAGCCCGCTCATTCCGGCCGCCACCCTCGGCCATCCGCAGGATGCGCGCATCTGGCTCGAGGTGAACGGCGCGCTGCGCCAGGAGGGCAAGCTGAACGAGATGATCTGGCCGGTCGCCGACGTGATCAGCCACCTGTCGCGCCTGGTGACGCTGGCGCCGGGAGACCTGATCTACACCGGCACGCCGGCCGGCGTGGCGGCGCTCGAGCCGGGCGACCAGGTGCGCGGCGGCGTGGATGGCGTCGCGACCTTCGCGCTGTCGATCATGTAGGGTGGTCGGCTTCGCCGACCGCGCGCTCAACCGGACGAAGAATAGCGGTACATTCGCTCATGCAGGAACTGGACGCGCGGCCGCCATCGCCGCCTTTCGTGGCCCGGTCCGCCCTACGAACCGCGGCCCGCCAGCAGCGTCGCCATCTGCGCCAGCAAGCCTTCGCGCGCCGCATCGATCCGGGCGCCGTTGGTCTTGCCCGATAGCGCGGCCCGCTCCTTGCGGCCCAGGAAGTAGGCCACCCGCTCCGCATTCGCCCCCGAAGGATGCGGCAAGCCGTGCAGCACGCGGCCGGGGCGGATCACCCCTTGCGTCACCAGCCAGTCGAGGGTCTCGCCGACGCTGGCGCCCATCGGGATGTACAGCGCGTCCGGCAGCTGGCGGGCCTCGTGCGCAAACCAGCGCGCTACCATCTCGCGCAGGAAGCCGTTCTTCAGCGGCGAGGGCGAGCCGCTGTAATTCTTTCCATCGACGAAAACAGGATGACGCAGGATCGCGCTCACCTGCACCAGCCCCGCGTCCTGGTCGAACACGGTGGCGCAGCTGGCGATGCCGAGCCAGCGCTGCACCCCGATCGCATCGAGCAGCGCCACGAAGTTGGGGCGGATCGCGCCGCTGAAGGCGCCGGCCAGGCGCGCGGCGCGCAGCACCGTGTCGTCATCGCCGCCGGCGGCCAGCCGGCGCTGCGCTTCGCGCATGGCGTTCCGCCACTGCGCGAAGCCCGGGGTGATGCCAACGACCACGACGCGCGCCTGCGCGTGCACCGATTCGAAGGGAATGTAATGGGCGCTGTAGCGGCCTTCGCGGCCGAGCAGGAAGGCCGCGGGAATCCGGGCGGGCGTCGCCACCTGCGCCAGGTCGAGGCCGCGGATCGCCTCGCGGTAGCGGGGAAAGAGCGGGTCGGACATCGGGATCCACGTGGAGGGAAAGCGCCATGGTAGCGCACCCGCGCGCGCCGGCAAGCGCGGAAAAACTGGTACGCTGTCTGCATCGATCAGACAGCCGCAGCGGTCCCACAACACGCGGCCGGGAAGGGGAGGATGCCATGAGCGACGTGGCGCTGATTACCGTGCACGGAATGGGTGAAACGCCGCCCACCTATGCCGACGGCCTGATGGACCGGCTGCGCGGGCAGCTCGGCGCGCTGGCGGGACAGGTGGTGATGCGCTCGGTGTACTACCAGAAGATCCTGCAGGACAACCAGCACGCCATCTGGGAGATGACCAGCGAGCGCGGCATCGTGCGCTACCCCGGCCTGCGCAAGTTCGTGCTGTTCGGCTTCGGCGACGCGGCCGGTCTGGAGAACCGCAAGGAGATTCCGGGCTCGGTCTACGAACTGGCCCAGGGCGAGATCGCCCTGGCCTTGCTGTCGGCGCACGCCGTGCGGCCGGCGATGCCGGTGGTCTTCGTGGCCCAGTCGCTCGGCTGCCATGTGCTGTCGAGCTACATCTACGATGCCCAGAAGGCGGCGAAAGGGCAGCCGGTGGGCGCGGGCATCTGGCGCAACATCGATGCCTGGGCGGCCACCACCCTCGGACGTGCGCTGACCGCCAGCGAAAAGACCTTTCTCGGGGCCGGCACCTGCGCCGCCCTGGTCACGACCGGTTGCAATATTCCGGTGTTCATCGCGGCGCACAAGCTCATGCACATCATTCCGATCGACCGCCCGACCGGGCTGTTCAAGTGGATCAACTTCTACGATCCGGACGATGTGCTGGGATGGCCGCTGCAGCCGCTGCCCGGCGGCTACCGCGAACTGGTGGAAGACCGGGTGGTCAATGCCAGCAGCGGCGGCGTGGCCAGCCTGCTGCTGCGCAGCTGGAACCCGCTGGCCCATAACAGCTACTGGGACAACGCCACGGTGATCGACGCCATCGCGGCCATGCTGCGCCGCCTGGCGGCCTGAGCGCGGGCATCAGGGCGTGCCGAGCGTGAACAGGGTGCGGATGTCGCCCGCCACGGCGCCGCGCGCATTGCGGATGGGCGGCTGGCGGAACTGTTCGAGCTGGGCGCGGCGTGCGTCGTTCAGCAGGCCGAGCTGGTCGAGCACGCCGTACACGGCCGGATGCAGGGCGCGGCTGTTGCCGTCCGCGATCTTGATGGCGATGCCCAGGCCGGCCGAGCGGATGCCGATCGCCTGCACCGCATCGGCGCCGATCTTGGCCACCCAGTCGCCGCCGCCGGCCGTCATCCAGGCCAGGTCGGTACGCGCGGTGCCCGAGACCATGTCCGGCCGCGCCGTCATGGCATCGCACAGCATGCCCATGGCGCCCCCCAGTTGCGGGTCGGCCGCGCCTTGCGCCAGGCGTGCATACAGGTGTGCCAGCTTCGACAGGGGCATCGCGTAGTTCGGCGCCGAACAGCCGTCGAGCCCGACCGGCATGCGCTCGGGCGCCATGCCGACGGTCTCGGCCAGCGTGGTCCGGATCGCTTCCTGCAGCGGATGGCCGCGCTCGACGTAGCCGCGCGTGGGTGCGCCGTGCAGGCGGCACCAGGCCAGGAAGCCGCTGTGCTTGCCCGAACAGTTGTGGTGCAGCGGCGTCCAGTCGCGGTCCGTGGGCGTCGGCTGGCCGGTGAACTCGTAGAACAGCGGGGTGGCGCAGCCGCATTCCAGGTGGCCGGGATCGAGGCCGATCTTGTTCAGGATCGAGGCCACGCCTGCCAGGTGCTTGTCCTCGCCCGAATGGCTGGCGCACAGCAGGGCCAGTTCGTCGCGGTGCAAACCGAAGCGCGCCGGACCGTCCGACAGGATGAAGGGCAGGGCCTGGAAGGGCTTCAGTGCCGAGCGCGTGAAGGTGGGGTAGTGCGGGTCGCCGGCCGCGTGCAACAGGCGACCCTGCACGTCGACCACGGCGATCGATCCGGCGTGCAGGTTCTCGACGACGTTCCCGGTATCCGGGTAGCCGCGCGTGGTGGCGACCAGAGGAATGGCTTGCATAAAGGCTTCATGTGGATGGTAAACATCCCTACTGTAAGGCATCTGCATGCCATCCGACGCACGTTCCGCACCAGCGGTTTTCGCCCGCCAATCCAGGCTGTCCGACACATCTGCACGGCGTGCAGACATGCGGGAAGCACACGAATATGCACCTCCCGTCCGGCATCGGTTTTACGCATTTCGTCATGTGTTTTCCGCGTTTCGGCGCTTGCGGCTTGAGGCTGGGCGGCGGCTCGCTACACTTCCTCCATCGCCAGACAAACCTGCACAAGCGCTGGCGAAACCGACCATGTGGACCGCGCGGCGCGAGACCCCAGCCGCACAGGTTCGACCCTCTTCCCCGATAAAGGACCGATCATGCGCACCAAACTCCTGCTGGCCGCCGCCACCACCTTCCTCGCCCTGAGCGCCACCGGTGCCGCCACCGCCGCGCCGCAAGCCGACGCCGGCCGCGTCGACGTCGTCGGCGCCCAGCCAAAGCAGACCCAGCTCGCCCCCTTCATGTTCGACGGCGTACAGGGCGAATACGGCCTCGATGACGGCCGCATGCTGACCGTGACCGGCAAGGTCGACGGCCGGAAGCGCACCCTGTATGCCGACCTCGGCGACGGGCCGACCGAGATCGTCCACGTCGGCAAGAATCGCTTCGTCGCGATGGGCAAGGACCTGCGCCTCGCGTTCGAGCGTCCGAACAGCCGCCGTGTGCCGGACTCGGTGCGGGTCAGCACCGTGGCCGGCCGCCAGCTCGCCCTGGCCCAGCGCTAAGCGCTGTGCTGGCTCATCCACTTCGACCTGAAAGGATTCCGCAATGATCCGCACCACATTCCTGCCGGCAGCCGCTGCCGCCCTCATCACATTGAGCGCCGCGGGTGTCGCCGGCGCCGCGCCGCAAGGCGCCGATGCCGGCCGCGTCGACATCGTCGGCGCCCAGCAAGCCCGGATCGGGGCCTTCACCTTCCACAGCGTACAGGGGCAATACGAACTCGACGATGGCCGCATCCTGCGCATCACCGGCACCAGGCATGGCGAACAGCGCAAGCTGTATGCCGACTTCGGTGACGGGCCGACCGAGATCGTCCGCGTCGGCAAATACCGCTTCGCCGCGATGGACAAGGATGTGCGGCTCAGCTTCGAGCAGTCTGGCCTGCGCCGCATGCCCGACACGGTGCGCATCACCAGCCCGGACGGCCGCCTGGTCGCGCTAGCCCAGCGCTGAGCCGAAGCGTCCGGCCTGGTAGTCGCTGATGGCCTGCGCGATCTGCTCGCGCGTGTTCATCACGAAGGGGCCATGCAACACCACCGGTTCGCGGATCGGGTCGGCATGGCCGACACCACGACCGCATCCTGGCTGGCGCGGATCTCGACGGTGTCGCCGGCCTGGTCCAGCTCCACCAGGTGCATCGGACTCACCGGGTCGGCATGATTGCCGACCCGGACCACGCCGCGCGCGACGTAGAGGAACACGTTGCGCCCGTCCAGTCCGCCGAAGCGGATACTGCCTCCCGTCCGCATCTCCAGGGTGCTCATGAATACCCCGGTCAGCGATCGCAGCGGACCCGCGCTTCCCTCCCATTCCCCCGCGATCAGGTTCAGGGTCACCTTGCCGTCGTCGACCGATAGGGCCGGGATGTCGGCGCGCTGCAGGCCGGTGTAGGCGGGCTCGCTCATCTTCAGGCGCGCGGGCAGGTTGATCCACAACTGCAGGATCTCGATCGGGCCGCCGCGCTCGAGGAAGGCGCGCGGCGACACCTCCGCATGCACGATGCCGCGCCCGGCCGTCATCCACTGCACGCCGCCGGCGTGGATGATGCTTTCGTGGCCGGCATTGTCGCGGTGGGCCAGCATGCCCTCGAGGATGAAGGTGACGGTCTCGAAGCCGCGGTGCGGGTGCGGGCCGAAGGGCAGGCCGCGGTTGTGCGGCGGATAGGTTTGCGGGCCGTGGTGGTTGAGGAACAGGAAGGGATCGATCTGGTCGACCAGGCGGCCGGGCAGCGGGCGCTGCGTGATCAGGTCGCCGATATCGTCGCGCAACGCGGGGTGCAGGCGGTGGACGGATCTAAGGGGCATGGCGGTGGACTCCGGGCAGTGGGATGGGCGCCTCACGATACCCGAAGCCGGCCTGCCGGTCGCACACGCCTGTGCTAGACTCTTTGCGCTTTTGCAACCTGGAGACGGCGACCCATGATTAGAAAAACCCTGCTTGCCAGCCTGCTGCTGGCATCCATCGCTTTGCCCGCAGCCGCGGCCATCACGCCCCCGAGCGAGGTCGCCGTCAAGACCGCCAAGTACGCGGCGAGCACCTACCGCAAGGACATCGTCGACACCCTGGCCAAGCTGGTCAGCTACAACACGGTGGCCGACAAGGCCGTCCCGTCCGACAAGAACCCCGTTCACATCGCCTTCAAGGAAGCCCTCAAGGCCGAAGCCCAGCGTCTCGGCCTGGACTATGCGGACCACGGCTGGACCGTGGTCATCGGACTCGGACAAGGCAGCGAGCGCGTCGGGGTGATCACCCACGGCGACGTGCAGCCGGTGGACCCGGGAAAGTGGAAGAAGTCGCCCTTCGTGCTCGACCGTACCAGCGAACCGGGCAAGCTGCTGGCGCGCGGCGCCGAGGATGACAAGGGGCCGATCGCCACCGCGCTGTACGCGATGAAGGCGATCCGCGACAAGGCACTGCCGCTGTCCAAGCGCATCGAACTCTACGTCTACATGGGCGAGGAGTCCGACTGGGGCCCGCTGGTCGAATTCCTCAAGACCCACCAGCCGCCGCAGGTCAACATCACGCTCGACGCCGAGTATCCGGCGGTGACGGCGGAGAAGGGCTACGGCACGGTGGCCGTGACGGTGCCGAAGGCCGGCGCGGCGCCGGCGCCGGAAGGCCAGCCCTATGTCGCGCAATTCGGCGGCGGCTTCTTCGGCAGCCAGATTCCCGAGGACGCCAATGCCCTCATCGCCAACGCCACGCCCGAGATCGAGCGGGCGATCCGCGCCCGCGGCGCCACACAGCAGGGCATGCAATACAGTTTCAGCTGGCAGGGCAGCAATCTGGCGATCAAGGCCAAGGGCGTATCGGCCCATTCCTCCAAGCCGGAAGACGGCGTCAACGCGGTGAGCATGCTGGCCGACGCGCTGGCGGTGCGCCCCTGGGCCGCCACCACGGCCGGCGGCGTGGTGAACTTCCTCAACGAGATGGTCGGCACCGGCATCTACGGCGAGAAGTTCGGCAACATCGCCTACCGCGACAGCTTCATGGGTCCGATGACGTTCGCCCCGACCGTCATCAAGCAGCGCGAGGATGGCATCGAGGTGTCGATCAACATGCGCCGCCCGCAGGGCAAGACCGGCGAGCAGTTGACGGGCGAGGTCAACGCCGCCCTGGCCGCATGGCAGGCACGCCGGCTGCCGCTGGCCGACGTCACGGTACGCATCAGCGACCCGTGGTTGCAGAAGAGCGCGCCGCAGCTGCCGACCCTGATGTCCGTGTTCTCGTACTTCACCGGCATGCGGAACCCGGCGCCGGTCGCCGTCGGCGGCGGCACCAACTCGCGCCTGTTCCCGGGAGCGGTGAGCTTCGGTCCGGCGATGCCGGGCAAGGTCTACACCGGCCACTCGGAGCACGAGTTCATCACCGAAAAGCAGCTGCTGCTGAACCTGCAGATGTACACGGCGGTGCTGGTCGAGCTGGCGAAGTAGGCCACCCACCATCGCCAGCGACGGACCCCGGCAATGCCGGGGTTTTTTTTGGACGCTGTCACCGTTATCTGTTGTTGACGCCGGTCGCGATGCGCAACAACTGTTCCGCAGCAATGGCCCGTGCGCCGTCGAGCACCCGGTAGCTTGACCGCCTGGTGCGCGTATCCAGGTTTGCGTCCCGGAGTCTGGGTATTTTCACGGCCGCTTCCTGCCGATAGAGACAGGTGTTCGACCAGGGAAAAGCTCAGCAGTTCAGGCCTCATCCATCGCTAAAGCTGACAGAGCCTTTTTTCTTGGTCGCCAGGCGCGGGCGGCCACTGTCGCGGCCATGTCGAGCTCGTAGGTTTTTGACGCGCCAAAATGTGTAAATACTTCTGATTGTAGTGTAGGACTGCGCCTACAAGACAAGGCTGCGCAGAATGGGCGTTCGGGCCTTTCCCTAGGAGCCACAGGGCGGGCCAGGCATGCGGCTTTGCCCCTGCACCGCCGTTACATTGATGGCTGGAAAATGCCTCCGTGCTAGAGGGAAAATGTGGCGAAAGCTGCATGATAGGATCGTTGCTACTGACCGCGAGGACACCGGTGATCCCGGTGTCGGCTCGCGTTCCATGCTTTTTCTTGCCCGACATTTTTTGGATGCCATGCACAGCAAAGATCTCGAGAAGCCGGACGGACGCAACATCACCTTGTACAGCACGCAGCCGATTCCGGAAGGCATCACTGCGCCCAGCCCCTTCGCCGATCCCCAGCATGCCAATCCGCACCTGCGTTGGCACCCGCTGCGCGGCGAATGGGTGACGTATGCCGCCTTCCGCCAGAACCGCACCTACCAGCCGCCGCCGCAGTACAACCCGCTGGCGCCGACGACGGATGCGCAGCATCCCACCGAGATGCCGGCCGGCGACTACGAGATCGCGGTGTTCGACAACCGCTTTCCCTCGCTGGCGCTGGAATCGCACGATCCGCCCGTGGTCACGGTGCCGACCGCGCCTGCCAACGGCCACTGCGAGGTAGTCGTGTTCACGCAGGACCCGGGCACCGCGCTGGCTGCGCTGCCCCTGTCGCGCATCGCGCTGCTGCTGTCGGTGTGGGGCGACCGCACCTCGCGCATCGGGCGCCTCCAGCACATCCATTACGTACTGCCGTTCGAGAACCGCGGCGCCGAGGTCGGCGTGACCCTGCACCATCCGCACGGCCAGATCTATGCCTATCCCTTCGTGCCGGAGGTGCCGGCGCGCCAGCTGGCGCAGGAGCGCGAATACTTCCTGCAGCACGGCACCAGCCTGCTGTGCGACATGGCGCGCGACGAAGCCGCGGACGGCAAGCGCGTGCTGTACCAGGACGAGCACGCGATCGCCTTCGTGCCGGCCTGCGCCCGCTATCCCTACGAGGTATGGGTGATGCCGACCGCCCCTTGCCGCGACTTCGCCGCCGTGGCGCCAGCGCAGCGCGAGGGCCTGGCGCGCGCGCTCAAGACCGTGCTGCTCAAGTTCGAGGCCCTGTGGAACCGTCCTTTCCCCTACCTGATGGCCTGGTACCAGGCGCCGACCGACGGCGCCGAGCATCCGGAAACCCAGTTGCATGCGCAGTTCTATCCGCCCTACCGGACCAGGGACCGCCTGAAGTACCTGGCCGGCACCGAACTGGCGGCCGGCATGTTCGCCATGGACGTGCTGCCCGAGACCACGGCCTACGAACTGCAGCAGGTCGAGGTCAGCCTGGACGAGGCCGGCGTTCCGGCCGATGGCGCGGAGCGCCGCGCATGAGCGCGCTCCAGCAGCGCGCCGCCGAGGTCGCGGACAAGCTGGCCGTATTGCGCGCGCACCTGGCCGCGGCAGGCGGCGGTGCGATCCGCCTGCGCGGCGTCGACTGGTTCGCCTGGGTGACCGCGGGCGGCTCGAGTGCGGTGCTGCAGACTACCGACGACGGCGTGGCCGAGGTGCTGGTGACGCTCGATGAAGCCTGCATCCTGACCGACGCCATCGAGGCCGAGCGCCTGCGTGCCGAGGAGCTGCCCGCCGGCTTCACCTTCCACATCGCGCCCTGGGCCGAACCCGAGCTGCGCGAGCGCCATGTGCAGAATGCGGCAGCCGGGGGCAGCATCTTTTCCGACCGGCCCGCCGCTGGAGGAATGGGCGGCCCGGCAGGGGGCGAACAGCCGTTGCCGAACGCGCTGCGCCAGCGCCGCATGGTGCTGGGCCCGAACGAGCGCGAACGCTACCGCCTGCTCGGCCGCGAAGCCGCCGAGGCCATGGGCGAGGTGCTGCGCCGCGCACGGCCCGACTGGACCGAATACGAACTGGCCGGCGCCGGCGCCGAAGCGCTGTGGCGGCGCGGCATCCACCCGGCCCTGATCCTGGCCGCCGGCGAGCGCCGCCTGCCGGCCTACCGCCATCCGACCCCGACCGCGGAGCGGATCGGCGCGCGCGCCATGCTGGTGTTCTGCGCGCGCCGCCACGGCCTGTACGCCAACCTGACCCGCTTCGTGAGTTTCGCGGGTGCGGCGCCGCTGGACGAACAGCGCGCCCTGATGGAGGTCGAGGCCACCGGCCTGGCCGCGGTCCAGCCGGGCAAGTCGCTGTCGGCCGTGTACCACGCGCTGGACGCGGCCTACCGGCATGCCGACCGCGAAGCGGCGATCCGCGAGCACCACCAGGGCGGCATCACCGGCTACGCGGCGCGCGAGATCGTGGCCGGCCCGAGCACCGCCACCTTGCTGGAAGAGGGCATGGCGTTCGCCCTCAACCCGAGCTTCGCGGGCGTAAAAATCGAAGACACTTTCCTGCTCGGCCCCGACGGGCTCGAGAATCTCACGTTCGACCCCGGCTGGCCGGCGGCGGACGTACACGGCCGCAAGCGGCCCCTTTGGCTGGAGGCGCAAGCATCATCATGATGAATCCCGACACCTTCTTCGGCGGCGCGCCTGATGTCAACGCGTCGGCGCCCGGACGCGTGAACCTGCTGGGCGAGCATACCGACTACAACGACGGGTTCATGCTGCCGGTGGCGACACCGCAGCGCACGCTGGTGGCGATAAGCCGCAGCGGCGACGAGCATTTCCACTTCTACTCGCCGGCCTTCGACAATACCGTCACCTTCCCGCACGACGGCAGCGCGCCCCAAGGCTACGGCAGCTACATCGAGGGCTGCATCCGGCTGCTGCAGGCCGAAGGCATCGAGGTGCCGCCGGTGCGCGTCTACATCACGAGCGACCTGCCGGTGGGCTCGGGCCTGTCCTCGTCGGCGGCGCTCGAGGTGGCGACCCTGCGGGCGCTGCGCGCGCTGCTGGGCTTCGAGCTCGACGACGTCAGGCTGGCCCGCATCGCCCAGCGCGCCGAGATCGAGTTCGCGCATGTGAACTGCGGCATCATGGACCAGATGGCGTCCAGCCTGTGCGACGAGAACAACATGCTGTTCATCGACGCACGCACACTGGAACACCGCCTGGTCACGATGCCGCCCGATGCCGAGCTGATCGTGATCGACTCGGGCGTGGCGCGCAAGCTCGCCGCCAGCAAGTACAACGAGCGCCGCGCCGAGTGCGAGGAGGCATCGCGCAAGCTGGGCGTGCAGGCGCTGCGCGACGTGCAGGACCCGGCCGCGGTGGAAAACCTGCCCTCGCCGATGCGCGAGCGGGCCCGCCACGTGGTACACGAAAACCTGCGGGTGCAGGAGGCGGCGCAAGGCGTCAGTGCCGAGCGTTTCGGCGAACTGATGAATGCCTCGCACTTCAGCCTGCGCGACGACTACGAAGTCTCGATCCCCGAACTGGACGCGCTGTGCGAAGCGCTGCGTGCGGCGCCCGGCGTGCTGGGTGCGCGCCTGACCGGCGCCGGCTTCGGTGGAGCCTGCGTGGCCTTGTGCCGGGCAGGACAGGCGCAGGAAGCGGCCGCCGCCGCGCTGGCGGCCTATAACAAGAACGGACGACAGGGCCGGATCCTCATTCCGGTTCCGACTGAACAGAAAGGACAACAATGAATCAGTTTGAATACCCCCGTCCTCAATTGGTGCGCGACAACTGGATCAACCTGAACGGCAAGTGGCGCTTCTGCTTCGACGACGAACTGGACTACCACCTGCCGCACGACGTGGCGGAGTGGACCCACGAGATCAACGTGCCCTTCGCCGTCGAGACGGAATTGAGCGGCATCCAGGACACCGGTTTCCACCGTGCGGTCTGGTACGAGCGCGAGTTCGAACTGCTGCCCAACGACAAGCGCACCATCCTGCATTTCGGCGCGGTCGACTATGCGGCCCGGGTCTGGGTCAATGGCCGCCTGGTGGCCGAGCACGAGGGCGGACACACCCCGTTCCAGGCCGACATCACCGGCGTCATGAAGGCCGACGGCAAGCAGGTGGTGACGGTCTTCGTCGAGGACGACCCGGCCGACCTGGCCAAGCCGCGCGGCAAGCAGGACTGGCTGCTCGAGCCGCACTCGATCTGGTATCCGCGCACCACCGGCATCTGGCAGACCGTCTGGGTCGAGCAGGTGGAAGACACCTACATCGCCTCGCTGCGCTGGACCCCGATCTTCGAGACCTACGAGATCGGCTGCGAGGTGTTCGCGGCCGGCCATACCCAACAGGAGCTGTTTGTCGAAGTCAAGATCTGGCACGGCGAGCACCTGCTGGCGGACGACTACTACAAGCTGCTGCAGGGCGAGGCGAACCGCAAGATCGCGCTGTCCGACCCCGGCATCGACGACTCGCGCAACGAAATCCTGTGGAGTCCGGAACGCCCGACCCTGCTCGACGCCGAGGTGACCCTGCGCTGCGGCGACCGCGTGCTCGACCGGATCCGCTCGTACACGGCGCTGCGTTCGGTCTCGATCAACCGCGACCGCTTCATGCTCAACGGCCGCCCTTACCACCTGCGCCTGGTGCTCGACCAGGGCTACTGGCCGGAATCCTTCATGACCGCGCCGTCCGACGAGCACCTGAAGCGCGACGTCGAACTGGTCAAGCTGATGGGCTTCAACGGCGTGCGCAAGCACCAGAAGATCGAAGACCCGCGCTTCCTGTACTGGGCCGACAAGCTCGGCCTGCTGGTGTGGGAAGAAATGCCTTCGGCCTACCGCTTCAGCTCGCGCGCGATCACCCGCATGGTGCGCGAGTGGACCGAGGCGATCCAGCGCGACTACAGCCATCCCTGCATCATCGTCTGGGTCGCCTTCAACGAATCCTGGGGCGTGCCGAACCTGACCCTGACCCAGGCCCACCGCAACGCGGTCGAGGCGCTGTACCACCTGACGCGCACGCTCGATGCGACCCGGCCGGTGATCGGCAACGATGGCTGGGAAGCCTCGGCCACCGACATCCTCGGCATCCACGACTACGACTGCGACCCGGAAAAGCTGGAGGCGCGCTATGCGGTCACCGACCCGGTACGCACCCTGTTCGACCAGCGGCGTCCGGGCGGCCGCATCCTGACCCTGGACGGTTTCCCGCACCGCGGCCAGCCGATCGTTCTCACCGAGTTCGGCGGCATCGCCTACGATCCGAAGCAGGATCCGGACGCGGACAAGACCACCTGGGGCTATTCGCGGGCGCACTCGGCGGAGAGCTACCTGTCCTTGTACCGCGACTTGCTGAGGGTCGTGAACGAAACCTTCATGTTCAGCGGCTTCTGCTACACGCAGTTCACCGACACCTTCCAGGAAGCGAACGGCCTGCTGAATGCGGACCGCACGCCGAAGCTGCCGCTGGAGGTGATCAGCGCCGCCACCCGCAACGTGGCGCTGCAAAGGAAGGAAGTCGAAGCCGAAGGAGATGGCATTCCGGGAGGCACGGGCATGCCTTGAGTGGGCGCGGCATGGCGGCGGCGAGCGCGAGCTGGCCGCCGAACCGCTCGGCCAGGACGCGCACCGCAGGATGCGCGTTGTTCTTTGCGTGTTACACGGCGCGACGGGACGCCGGGGAAGCTCAGGGCTGGATGACCCCGTCGGCGACGCTCACCCGATCGCCGCTACGGAACACGGGCGTGGTGTCCTGGGTGATGACCTGGGTGCTGCCGTCGTCCATGCGCACCGTCACGCGGTAGCTGTTGGCGCCGGCCGCGCCGCTCGATCCGGTGCTGCCTGCGCTGCCAGAACTCCCTGCGCTGCCCGCGCTTTCACGCGGGATGACCTCGATTGCGAGCACCGTGCTGTTGGGGATGGCGCTGGCCGCGGCCGGGGTGCCGGAAGCGCCGGTGCTGCCCAGCGCGCCCGAGCTGCCGGACTGCTCGTAGCCCGACGCGCTGCTGCCGCTGGTGCCGGAGCTGCCCGAGGTGCCGCTGTCCATGGTGCCCGAGCTGCTCGAGCTGCCGCTGCTGCCGGTGGGGTTGCCGGAGGCATCGGTGGCGCTGCCGGCACCATAGCTGCTGGAGCCGCCGGTGCCGGTCGCACCGCCCGAGGTCGCGCTGCCGCCTGCGTCGCCCGATGACTCGCCGCCGCCGCGCATGCCGGCGCACCCGGTCGTGCCCAGCGCTACAGCCAGCAAGCCCGCCAGGATCATGCTCTGGTGTTTTTGCTTCATGATCAACTCCTTATGGTGGTTGTTCGGTCGTGGATATTGGGATGCGTGACGATGCCACGTGCCACTGGAGTGAGAGGGAAGAAGCGCGTCAGCGTTCCAGCTGACCCGGGTTGGAGCTGAGCTGCATCAAAGTGCCCACGAGGCCGGCGGACTTTTCCGCGGCGGAACTGGTCAGCGCTGGCGCAGGGGGCCGTGCCGCCGCACGAGCACGGCCAGCAGGGCGCTGGTGAGCAGCGCCGCCGTGACATCGACCATCCAGTCATTCACGTCGCCGCTGCGGTAGGGCAGGAAACTCTGTACCAGCTCGTCGGCCGCGCCCATCAGGGCGATCGCGAGCACGGCCTTGGCCGCGCGCGCGACACCGCTGCCCGTGCTGCCGAGGAACCATAACAGGGTCAGGAAGGCGTAGGTGAGGCCGTGCAGCACCACGCCGGGCGCGTATTCGCCGACCTCGGCGCGGGCGCCGGGAATCGATCCGGCTGCAATCACCCCCGCATACAGCACCAGGGAAGTCTTGATGCGGGCGGAACGCAGGCGGGGGTCGAACAGCAGGAGCGACAGGAAAGCGGGCATGACGATGAATCGCTGGGCAAATGCCAACGATACCATGCCTGTCGTTCTGGAGACCACACCGGCCGCCGTCCGGCGCCTTGGCGTCGCGCTTAAGGGTTCAGATCGTCAGCGCGGGCGCGCCGTTCGGGTAATGGGCGTCGAAACAGCTTTCGCAGTCCGCGCAGAACAGGTGTGCAATGCGAACGCTGTCCTGCCGCAGCACGAGTTTGAGATGGGTGTGGCGGCACTTGGGGCAGATTTCGCGCACGCTGCCGAAAGTGAGCAGGTTCAGCGGCACGCTGTCGCCGTCGAGCCGGTCGATGACGGCCAGGGGATTGAGCTCACTCAACACCAGGTTGCCGTCGGCATGGTGGCGGCGGCCGGCGTTCGATTCGGGTGGATGCGCGTAGGTCTCGGATGCACGTAGATTCATAGGACAGGCTCCCATTATCGAATTGTCTCCGCAACCCTGCGGCGAAGTAAAACTGCAGGGTGGGAGCTTCATCATAGCCAAATCACAGGCAGCTTCAAGCTCTGCCGGCATTTTTTTATTGGCGTGTTGCTAATGCGAAGAAAAAAATGCCCGCCAGGAACTGGCGGGCACAACCCAAGATCAGGCCAAGAAACGCATGTTCGGTTGGTGTGTTGCACCCGGTGCAGCACACCTGCTGCCATCACGCATATCGGTTACGTGTATCGCAGGTGATTCAAATTATATGGATCGATTGTGACCACGATGTGACGGCGATCAAAGGTGAACCCTGGACAGCGAACGGAATCGGATTTCCGCAATCTCATCAATATCGTGCAGGGGGCGCTGGCCGGGCAGCGCCAGGATAAAAAAAAGCCCGCTCGAGGCGGGCTTAAAACTATTTTCTTGGAGGAGAATAGTGGAGACAGCTGCAGTATGTTGCAGCGCGAAATATATGTCCAATTTAGTATACAGATACCGGACATTGATATTTTGCATATCTGTTCGTTTAATTCGCCCCCACGATTTTTCTACGATTTTTCCACGACCGCTGCCCGGACAGCGTCTACTCGCGCACCGGCACGGTGTAGTTCAGCGCCATGCGCCCGCCATCCGCGTACAGGGTCTGGCCAGTCATGTAGGAGGCATCCTCGCTGGCCAGGAAGGCGCAGATGGCGGCCACTTCCTCGGGCTCCCCGCAGCGGCCGAGCGGCGTGCGCGACAGGATCGTGTGCCGCGCTTCCGGACTGCCGAGCACGGCCTTCTTCGCCAGTTCGGTCAGGATCGTTCCGGGACCGATGGCATTGACGCGGATGCCGTGGGCGGCAAGACTGATCGCCGCCACCCGTGTCAACTGGTTGACGCCGCCCTTCGACACGACATACGGTACCTGGTTCGGGATGCTCAGTTCGGCATTCACGCTGGACATATTAATGATGCAACCGGTCTGGCGCTTGACCATCTCGCGCGCTGCTGCCTGGCTGCACAGGAACATCGATTTCAGGTTGATCCGCAGGACGCGGTCGAAATCTTCTTCCGCCAGTTCGAGGAAGTCGGCCGCATGCGTGACGCCGGCATTGTTGACCAGGATATCGATCTGGCCGAAGGCCTGCAGCGCGGCGGCGAGCATGGCGTCGACATCGGCCTTCATGCCGACGTCGGCCTGATGAAAGCGTGCGGCCTCGCCCAGCGCAGCCGCGGCCTGCGCGCCTTCAGGGCGGACGTCGACGAGCATGACGCGCGCACCTTCCTGCACCAGGCGGGTGGCGCAGGCAAGGCCGATGCCCTGGCTGGCGCCGGTAACGATTGCGGTTTTGTTGGCTAGTCTCATGGCAGGTTCCTGGCAGGTGAAAAACGGCCATTGTAAACAGCCGGGCAGGGCGGTCTCAAGCAGGCGCGCCACGCCAGCCGGACAAACGGCAATTCCACCCGGCCAGCGCTGGCCCCTCGGCTGCCGGAATGACCGGCTTCGCTAGAACGCAGGCGGGACCAGGGGCGCGAAGACGAAAAGCAGCATCAGCTTATGCATCGCATGTGCGCTGCTTACCGCAAGGAAGCTGGCACTGATGCCGGCCCAGCGCATGGCGACGTAGGCGCAGGCGAACACGCAGCCCGCCGCGAAGCTGGCGATGCCATGGACCAGGCCGCTCGTCAGGGAATGGCCTGCGCCGAACACGACGCCGCCCAGCAGCACGCAAACGGCCGGGTGGGCCCGGAACCGGCGCAGGATTTCCATCGGTATGAGCTGGCCCACGAAGGATTCGATCAAGGGGGCATAGATCACGGCAAGCACGAATATCGTGCCCCGGCCGAGATTGCGCAGGCTGGAGGCCGCGGAATCTCCCCATTGTTCGGGCGGCAGGAGTTGCAGCGATACGCCCAGCAACAGGAGGGCACAGCAGCTCGACAGGATGCCCAGGCAGGCGCCCAGCGCCGCCGCGGTGACGAAGGGTCGTCTTTGCAGGCTGCAGCGCCAGTGGGCCCAGCGGGGCGGGAGGGTCGTGATCCGGATAGCCAAGGCGCACCTCCTTTGTCTGGAGAGGCGCCCATGTTAAGCGGCGGGCGTGCGCGATCGCAGACCTGAATCAAACGGGCGCACGCCCGCCCGCCTGTCCTGGAAGGAGCCCGCTTACAGCATCAGCGGCTTGTCCGGCAACTCGTTGGCGCGGTTGCCGTCGGCAGGAAAATGCTGGCGCAGCAGTTCGTTGACCTGCCCGATGGCGGCCAGCGCCGCGTCGTGGAAGCGACCTTCGCGGAAGCCTTCGGTCATGGTGCGGCACACCCCCTGCCAGGTGGCGCGGTCGATCTTGCGGTCGATGCCGCGGTCGGCCACGATGTCCACCTTGTGCTCGGCCAGGTTGATGTAGATGAGTACGCCGCAATTGTCCTCGGTGTCCCACACGCCATAGTCGGCGAACAGGGCCAGCGCGCGCTGGCGATTGGTGACGCCTTCCCAGGCCTCGTCGAAGGGCAGGGCCTTTTCGATGATCAGGCGCACTTCTCCGCGGTGGGTCTGCTCGCCGGCCGTGATGGCTTCGCTGATCGCCGTCAGCGTCGCTTCCGGGAAGGCGCGCTTGGCGTCGCCGCTGCTGCTGCCCAGGTGGCGCCAGGCGCGTTGGATGCGCTGAGTGAATCCCATCTCGATACCCATTACCAGTCTCCCGAGGCGCCGCCGCCGTCGAAGCTGCCGCCGCCGCCGGAAAAGCCGCCGCCGCCGAAGCCGCCACCGCCGCCGAAACCGCCGCCCCCGCGGCCCATGCCGCCCATGATGTTGCCGAGGATGATGCCGGTCGCTACATTACCCAGGCCACTGCTGCGGCGCTGGCCCCAGTGGTTCGGCGACAGCCGGCTGCGGCGCGGCCGGAAGATCGAACGCAGCATGCTGATGACGACGAACAGCGCGATGATGCCGAACAGCGAGAAGCCGCCGCCGCTGTCCTGTTGGACTTGGCGCTGCGGGCTTTGTTGCTGGGCGGGTGCAGGGAAACTTTCCTTGTTGAGCAAGGTGGCGATCGCGCCGACACCGGCCACCAAGCCTTCGTAGTAATGATTCTGGCGGAAGTGCGGTGCGATCACGTCCTGCAGGATACGTTTCGATTGGGCGTCGGTCAGCACGCCCTGCACCCCGCGTCCGGCCTCGATGCGCAGGCGGCGCAGCGCGCTCGGATTGTCGCGCGCCACCATCAGGAGCACGCCGTCGTCGACACCCTTGCGGCCCAGCTTCCAGGCGTCGGTGACGCGGATGCTGAACTGCTCGATCGCCTCGGGCTCGGTCGACTTGACCAGCAGCACGGCGATCTGGCTGCCGGTACGCGCCTCGTAGTCGGCCAGCACCGCGGTCAGGCGCTCGCGCTGGGCCGGGTCGAGCATGCCGGCTTCGTCGACCACGCGGCCGCTCAGCGCCGGTACCGGCTTGAGCTGGGCGAATGCCGGAGCGGCCAGGACGAAGGCCAGCAGGCAGGCCAACAGCGGGGCCCACCATGCGCGGAGATAGCGGTGTCCGGACGGCGCGCGCATCGGGTACCGGCCTTACTTGCCGAAGTCGACCGTAGGCGCGGTCGAGATCGCCTTTTCGTTCTCGACGGTGAACGAAGGTTTGGTCTCGTAGCCGAACACCATGGCGGTCAGGTTGTTCGGGAATTTACGCACGGTGACGTTGTAGTCCTGTACCGCCGCGATATAGCGCTGGCGCGCCACCGTGATGCGGTTCTCGGTGCCTTCGAGCTGCGATTGCAGGTCGCGGAAGCTGGTGTCGGCCTTCAGGTCGGGGTATTTCTCGGACACGACCATCAGGCGCGACAGTGCGCCGGACAGTTCGCCCTGCACCTGCTGGAATTTGTTGAACGCTGCCGGATCGTTCAGCACCTCCGGCGTGATCTGGAAGCTGGTCGCGGCAGCGCGTGCGCGCGTCACCGCCTCGAGTGTCTCGCGTTCGTGCGAGGCATAGCCCTTGACCGTGTTGACCAGGTTCGGAATCAGGTCGGCGCGGCGCTGGTACTGGTTCACCACCTCGCTCCAGGCAGCCTTGGTTGCCTCGTCCTTGGTCTGGAACTCGTTGTAGCCGCAGCCCGACAGCAGCGAGCCGGTCAGGATGGCCAGGGCCAGGGCGCGCATCCAGCGCGGGAAGAAGGTAGATGTCATGATCGCTTTGTCCATGCCAAGTTGTCGAATGGTCAAAATATACATGATGTAAAGAACTTCTGGCGCATCTTCGGGGGCGATATCCGCCCCTGGACTGCCGGCGGTGGGGCCGGCAGGTACAATATTGGTTTGCAATAATCGACTGACAAGGGGCCGACGTGACATTCATCGACAAACTTTCCGCGGCATGGACCCGCAACGACTCCCTGCTGTGCGTCGGGCTGGATCCGGACCTGGCGCGCTTTCCCGCGCAGCTGCAGGGCCAACCGGACGCCATCGTCCGGTTCTGCAAGGCGATCATCGACGCCACCGCCGACCTGGCCTGCGCGTTCAAGCCGCAGATCGCGTATTTCGCGGCGCTGGGCGCCGAAGCGCAGCTGGAACAGATCTGCCGCTACCTGCGCGAGCAGTATCCGCACATTCCGCTGGTGCTCGACGCCAAGCGCGGCGACATCGGCGCCACCGCGCACCAGTACGCGCGCGAGGCATTCGACCGCTACGGCGCGGATGCGGTGACGGTCAACCCCTACATGGGTTTCGATTCGGTCGAGCCCTACCTGGAATGGGCCGACCGCGGCGTGATCGTGCTGTGCCGCACCTCGAACGCGGGCGGCTCGGACCTGCAGTTCCTGGACGTGGGCGGCCGTCCGCTGTACCAGCACGTGGCCGGGCTGGTGGCCGATAAATGGAACCGCAACGGCCAGCTGGCGCTGGTGGTGGGCGCGACCTTCCCGGAAGAGATTGCGCAGGTGCGCAAGCTGGTGGGCGACATGCCGCTGCTCATTCCGGGCGTCGGCGCCCAGGGCGGCGATGTGGAAGCGACCGTCAAGGCCGGGCGCAGCGCTAACGGCGCCGGGATGATGATCAATTCATCGCGCGCGATCCTGTACGCGACACCGCAGGCCGGCGAGGATTTCGCGGCGGCGGCAAGGCGCGTGGCGCTGGAGACGCGCGACGCGATCAATGCGGCGCGCGGCTAAGGACGCGCTGGCGGTTTGCCGGCGCACTGGGAACGTGGCGCAGGCCGGGGACCAGGTGCGCACTGCAGGCGCCAACGCACCCATCGTGCGCAGCGCCTGCAGTGCACGCACTCAATACCTGCTCGGCGCAATCATTTCCGCATAGTCGTACAGCGCGCCGAGAATCTCCTCGGCCCGCTCGTCCGCGTTCTCGGACAGCGCATCGATCTCCCCGAACAGCTGGTCGACCGTGCGTGCGCCGCCCGCGCCTTCGAACAGGCGCGCCGCCCGGTGCGCTTCCCACAGCTCCGCCTCGTCTGGCGACATGGTCTGCGGGAAGTTGCGCGCGCGGTAGCGGAAGAACAGTTCGGACAGGCGCTCGTCCTCGAACGAGGGGCGGACGCCGGCCAGCGCTTCCGGCTTGTCGTGGCGCAGCGATTCCAGCTTGCGCCGGTCGCCGTTGCCGACAAAACCGCCGTACAGGTCTTCGTCGACGTCCACCGCGGCGCCGGGGGCCGGCTTCTTGAACACCTCGGCCCAGATCGCGCTCATGTCGGGCCCGCCCGCGGCCAGCGCCGCGTGCGCGCGGGCCTGCGCCACGTCGATCCCCCAGCGCGTCGCCATCTCCGGTTGCAGGGTTTTCAGATTTCCAACCAGCATCGGCGACTTGTTCAGGTGCACGCTCTTGATCGGCAGGCGCGTCATCCCTTCCGGCATGTCGGCGCTGCGGGTGAACAGGCGGGTGCGGATCGTCTCGATGTCGAGGGTGAACAGTTCGGATGGATCGTGGCGGCAGTCCCAGACCAGGATCTCGTTCTTGTTGGTGGGGTGCTGGGCCAGCGGCCAGACCAGGCCCAGGCAGCCGTTCTCGACCGGGAACATGCCGGACACGTGCAGGAAGGGCTGGCGCTGGCCGGGGTCGAGGTGCAGGCCCATCTCGGCGGCGACCCGGTCCTTGCGGCGCAGCTCCAGGCAGAAGTCGAACAGCTTGGGCTGCTTCAGCTTGATGAGGCGTGCCAGGGCGATGGTGGCGCGCACGTCCGACAGCGCATCGTGCGCCGCCTCGTGGGCCAGGCCGTTGGCCCGGCTCAAGTCTTCCAGCCGGAAGCTGGGCTTGCCGTCTTCCTTGCGGGGCCACTCGATGCCGCCCGGCCGCAGCGCATGGGTCATGCGCACCACGTCCAGCAAGTCCCAGCGGCCGCAGCCGTTTTGCCACTCGCGCGCATACGGGTCGATCAGGTTGCGCCAGAACAGGTGGCGCGTCACTTCGTCGTCGAAGCGGATGGTGTTGTAGCCGACCCCGATGGTGCCGGGTTCGCTGAACGCCGCCTCGATCTGGTGCGCGAATTCATGTTCCGGCACGCCATGTTCCAGGCAGTGTTGCGGCGTGATGCCGGTGATCAGGCAGGATTGCGGATCGGGCAGGAAGTCGGGCGCCGGCCGGCAGTACAGCATGATCGGCTCGCCGATCTCGTTGAGTTCGGCGTCGGTGCGGATGGCGGCGAACTGGGCCGGGCGGTCGCGGCGCGGTGTCGCGCCGAAGGTTTCGTAGTCGTGCCAGAGGAAGGTATGCGTGCTCATGTGTTCTTGTGGTGTCGTCCCGTGGGCGGGCAGGCGCCATGGTGGCACAGATCGCGCCCGCCGTCAGCCGTTGTGCTCAGCCCTTCAGATGCTGACGCGGTCGCGGCCGGCTTGCTTGGCGCGGTAGAGCGCGGCATCGGCCGCCGCCACCAGTTCGTGCTCGTTGCCGCCGGGCGCCAGGCTGGCCACGCCGAAAGAGCCGGTGATGTGGGGTAGCGGCAGGCGCATGTCGGGGAACACCATCGCCGTGCGCAGGCGTTCGGCCAGGCGCTCGGCCACCATCCCGGCCAGGCCGGCCTGGGTGTCCGGCAGCACCGCCAGCAGCTCCTCGCCGCCATAGCGCACCGCGAAGTCCGAGGGGCGCAGCGATTCGCGGATCACGCCGGCGGCGCTGGACAGGGCGGCATCGCCGGCAAGGTGGCCGTAGGTGTCGTTGAAGCGCTTGAAGTGATCGAGGTCGATCATGATGAGCGACAGCGGGCTGCCGTCCTGGCGCGCACGCGCGGCCAGCTTGGGCAGCATCTCATTGAGCCAGGCGCGGTTGTACAGGCCGGTCAGGCCGTCGTTGAGCGACATCTGGCGGTAGAACTCGCCGAGCTTCTGGCGCCGCCTGAGCTGGGCGTTGGCATGGCGTACCCGGAACGACAGCAGGCGCAGCAGGTTACGCGCCAGCACGTTCGAGCGGTCGATCAGCTGCCATACCAGTTCCGGTTCGATCACCAGCAGTTCGCAGTCTTCCAGCGCGGTCATCGCGGCCAGGTTCACCGCGTCGTCCAGCACCGCCTGCTCGCCCACGCTTTCGCCGGGCAGCACGCGCAAGGTGTGCATGCCTGCGCCGGTGTCTTCGTTGCCGCTATGGGCGTCGGGCGCCACTTCCAGCGCGCCCGACAGCACGATGTAGAGCCGTGCGCGCAAGCCGTCCTCGACCCGCTGGCCGGCCGCCACCCGGATCACGGCGCAGGGGGCCAGCGCCGCGGCGAGCGCCGGGTCGTCGGCATCGCGGAACAGCGCCAGGTCGCGCGTGGTGTAGGGGGATGCACCGAAGGTGCCGATCGGGTCCAAGGTGTTCTCAAGAAGAAAGCGTCATTACGTTGTGGAATGATAACTCATTGCAACGCATGCGCGTGGGCTGGCGTTCCAGAAACAACAGTGGTCAAATGGCGGCCATGACGACGCCTTCCCACCTGACCGACGCCCTCGGGCGCCACCATGCGCCGGCAGCCGGCGCCCGTATCGTTTCGCTGGTGCCCTCGATCACCGAACTGCTGTGCGAGCTCGGCCTGGCTGGCCAACTGGTCGGCCGCACCGGTTTCTGCATCCATCCGGGCGCGCTCGTGGCGTCGATTCCGAAGGTGGGCGGCACCAAGGACGTGAACATCGAGAAGATCCGCAAGCTGGCGCCGACCCACCTGGTGGTGAACATCGACGAGAACGAAAAGCCGACGGTCGAGCAGCTCGCGGCCTTCGTGCCGAACATCGTGGTCACGCATCCGCTGGCGCCGGCCGACAACCTGGCGCTGGCGCGGCTGATGGGCGGCATCTTCGGCGCGGCGCAGGCCGCCGAGCGCTGGTGCGCCGCGTTCGAGGAGGAATTCGCGCGCTTGCGGACGCTGCCGCCGACGCCCGCGCGCAGCGTGCTGTACTGCATCTGGCAGGATCCATGGATGAGTGTGTCGAAAGACACCTATATTGCCGCCATGCTGGCCGAACTGGGCTGGCGCGTGCCGGACCTGGGCGAGCAACGCTACCCGCGCTTCGACTGGTCGGCGCAACTGGTGCAGGGGCTGGACGCGGTCCTGCTGTCCACCGAGCCCTATCGCTTCACGGAAACGCATGCGGACGCGCTCGAGAAGCAGCTCGGCATCCCGGTGTTCCTGGTCGATGGAGAAATGATGTCGTGGTACGGCAGCCGCGCGCTGGCGGGCTTGCGCTACCTGCGTACCTTGCGGGGGATGGTGGAAGGCGCCGCGGCCTGAAAAAAACGCACGCCCAGGAGCCGGGCGTGCGCGCGCCGATTACGAATCGGTCAGGTGCTTGTCTTCCAGCGGATCGAGCGCCGGTGCGCCGTGGCCGTGGCGGTCCTTGTCCTGCAGGCGGCCGAGGGCGCTGTCGAGGGCGCGTGCCAGCTTGCCGGCCGCGTTCTTGATCGACTGGCGCAAGTCGTCGGCATGCTCGTGCACGACGACCGGCTGGTAGCCGCGCACACGTGCTTCCATCATGCAAGAGTTGCCGCCATCGGCGTGTTTTTCCTTGTTTTCGTTACTCAGGTGCACTTCGACATTGGTGATGTGTTCAGCGAAACGGTCGATCGCGCCGCGGACCACGCTGTCGACGTGCTCGTCCAGGCCCTGGTGGTTGGTAATGGTGCGGTCGGTATTGACGTTGATTTGCATAGGTTTGCTCCTGTTGTCGTGACTGCTCATGGTACCCGCGGCGTCGATTCGGCCGCGTCCTGTTAAGGAAATTGGGGCACTCGTCCAGGTTGCAAGCCCGACATCTTGTAATCTGTCACACCGACTGCGCCGCCGTTTCCTTGTCGTGATGCGGGAACCGGTCCATGCGCGAGAGCACCGGGAACAGCAGCGCCCACAGCCCCGTCACCGCCAGCGTGGCGGCGCCGCCCAGCAGGATCGCGCGCACCAGGCCGAGCCAGCCGGCGGTGACGCCCGATTCGAATTCGCCCAGCTCGTTCGAAGCGCCGATGAAGACCGAGTTCACCGCGCTGACGCGCCCGCGGATGTCGTCCGGGGTCTCGAACTGCACCAGCAGGTGGCGGATGTAGACGCTGACCATGTCGCCCGCGCCCAGCAGGAACAGGGCGGCGAGGGCCACCGGGAAGCTGTCGGTGAAGCCCATCACCAGTGTGCACAGGCCGAACACGGCGACGCCGCCGAACATCCACAGGCCGACCCGGCGCGTAATCGGGAAGAAGGCCAGCAGGACCGAGCACAGGGCCGCGCCGGCGCCCGGGGCGGTGCGCAGCATGCCGAGCGCGGTGGGGCCGGCGTGCAGCACGTCATGCGCGTAGGCCGGCAGCAGGGCGGTGGCGCCGCCGAACAGCACCGCGAACAGGTCGAGCGAGATCGCGCCCAGCACGATCGGACGCGAGCGCACGAAGCGCAAGCCTTGCAGCAGCGAGGTCCAGCTCACCGGCCCCTGGCTGCGCGCCTGCGGCGCGGCGCGGGTGCGCGCCATGCACAGCACCGCGACCGTCAGCAGGCTGGCCGCGACCATGTGCACGGTCATCGGGCCGAACACGTACAGCAGGCCGCCGACGATCGGGCCGGCGATCACGGCCACGTGGAAGGTCGAGGACCCCAGGGCCACGGCCTGGCTGAAGTCGCGGTCCGGTACCAGGTTCTTCAGCACCGCCTGCGAGGCCGGCATCATGAAGGCGCGCGCGGAGCCGAACAGCACCAGGATCGCGAACACCGGCCAGACGACATTGCTCCCGGTCGAGGACGATGCGGCGGTGAAACCGACCAGCAGCAGGCTGCACAGCAGCTGGGTGGCCATGCACAGCAGGACGATATTGCGGCGGTTGTGGCGGTCGGCGACGTGCCCGGCCCACAGGATCAGCACCAGGAAGGGCGCGAACTGCGCCAGGCCGATCAGGCCGAGGTCGAACAGGCTGCCGGTGATCTGGTAGACCTGCCAGCCGATCGCGACGCTCTGCATCTGCACCGCGAGGGTGCCGAGGAAGCGGGCCGACAGGTAGAAGGAGAGGTTGCGGTTGCGCAGGACGGCCAGGCCGCTGGAAGGAGACAGCAGGGACATGAAGGACTTTCGGGGACAATGCTGGGAAGGCTGGCTCTGCATTGTGCCCGAATTGGGCCCTTGCCGTCGTAGGGCGGGGTAAAGCTTCAGGGCTGCGCCAGATCCGCCTCGGTCGTAAACGCATCGGCAAAGAACTCGTCCTCCGGCAGCCCGCACTGCGCCACGTAGTCGCGCCGCGCCGATTCCACCATGAGCGGGGCGCCGCAGGCGTAGACCTGGTAGCCCGAGAGGTCGGGAATGTCCTGCATCACGGCCGCATGCACGTAGCCGCTGCGGCCCTGCCAGGCGTCCTCGGGCAGCGCGTCCGAGACCACCGGGATGTAGCGGAAGTCGGGCAGGGTGGTTTCCCAGGCGCGGCACAGCTCGTCCATGTACAGGTCTTGCGGGCGGCGGCCGCCCCAGTACAGGCGCACCGGGCGGGTCGACTTCAGGTGCATCAGGTGCTCGACCAGGGCCTTGACCGGCGCGAAGCCGGTGCCGGAGGCCAGCAGCACGATCGGCTTGTCCGATTCTTCGCGCAGGAAGAAGGTGCCGAGCGGGCCTTCGAAGCGCAGGATGTCGCGCTCCTTCATGGCGCCGAAGACGTGGTCGGTGAACAGGCCGCCCGCCAGGTGCCGGATATGCAGTTCCAGCGGCCCGCTGAACGAGGGCGCGCAGGCGATGCTGTAGGCGCGGCGCTTGCCGTCCTTGAGCAGGAATTCGATGTACTGGCCGGCGCGGTAGGCCAGCGCTTCGTTGGCCGGCAGCTGCAGCGTGACGATGGCGACGTCGGGCGCGACCTTGTCGATGCCGGCGATCCGGGTCGGCATCTTGCGCACCGGGTAGTCCGAGCTGCCGCCGACCTCGCGCGCCTCGATCACCAGGTCCTGCTGCGGCACCGCGCAGCAGAACAGCGACATGCCCTGGCTCTTCTCGATGTCGGTCAGGGCGCGCTGCTGGTGTGGCTTGTGGGCCACCTCGCCTTGCGCCACCCGTCCCTTGCAGGAGCCGCAGGCGCCGTTCTTGCAGCCGTAGGGCAGGCCGATGCCGGCGCGGAGGGCGGCGGAGAGGACGGTTTCATCGGCCTCGCAGCTGAACTGGTGGCCACTGGGCTGGACGGTGATCTGGAAGCTCATGCAGGATCTGGGTTGGTGGCTGCGGACGGCAAGCCGTTGATAAGAAAGAAAATTGCTCGGTACGACAGGCCGGTATTCTACACCGCCGTTCCGCGCGCCGTGAAACGCCGGCTGCCGTGGCGCCGATTCGGCTGTGCTAGAGTGGCAGGCTTTCATCCCGCCCCCGCCGCCCCTGCTACCATGACCGAGCCTTCCGCCTTCCACCGTCCACGCCTGCTCATCGTCGGCTGCGGCGACGTCGGCATGCGCCTGCTGCCGCTGCTCGCCGGGCGCTTCCGGGTGTTTGCGCTCACCAGCCGGCGCGAACGCTGCGCCGAGCTGCGCGCCGCCGGGGCCGTGCCGATCGTGGCCGACCTCGACCATCCGGCGACCCTGCGCCGCCTGCGCGGGCTGGCCGACTGGGTCCTGCACCTGGCGCCGCCGCAGCCGCAAGGAGCGCTCGACCACCGCACGCGCCACCTGGCGGCCGCGCTCGGGACGGTCAGCCGCCTGGTCTACGTGAGCACCAGCGGCGTGTATGGCGACTGCGGCGGCGAACTGGTGCCCGAATCGCGGCCGGTGGCGCCGCGCAACGCCAGGGCGCAGCGGCGCGTCGATGCCGAACGGGTGCTGCGCGCCTGGGCGCTGGCGAACGGCGCGCGCCTGTCCATCCTGCGCGTGCCGGGCATCTATGCGGCCGATCGCCTGCCGATCAGGCGCCTGGAACAGGGCACGCCGGCCCTGCGTGCCGAAGACGACGTGTACACCAACCACATCCACGCCGACGACCTGGCGCGCATCGTGCTGCTGGCGCTGTTCCGCGCCCGCGGGGCAGGCCGGGCGGTGCATGCGGTGGACGACACGCGCATGAAGATGGGCGACTATTTCGACGCGGTGGCCGATGCCTTCGCGCTGGCGCGTCCGCCGCGCCTGCCGCGCGCGCAGCTGCAGACCGTGGTCACGCCGGCGCTGCTGTCCTTCATGTCGGAATCGCGGCGCCTGGACAATACGCGCCTGAAGCGCGAACTGCGCGTGCGCCTGCGCTACCCCGATGTCGCGGCGGCGCTGGCGCAGCTGGCCGCGGCTCCCGTACAATCGTGCCCTCAGAAAGAGAGGCCAGCATGACCTATGAAGAATACCTCGACGAAGTGACCACCCTGATCGTCGAAAAATACGGTGTCGCCGACGCCGCCGCGATCAAGCTCGTCGTCGCCGCGCAGGACAAGGAATATTTCGTCGCCCACGACGACAAGCCCGAGATGCGCACCGTCGAACGCGCCCACCAGGACGCGCGCGCCCTGTACCAGGCGAGCAGCCTGGCCAAGGCCGCTCCCGGCAAGAAGAAGTAAGCCGCCGGCCGCCCGCGCCGGGGCGGCATCCCCTTCATCGACCGATGCTTCCGGCCGCCGCCGGAGGCATCGGCACGCCTGTGCGGATGCTGCATGCTAATGGGGAAGGGCTGGATTGTGCAAACAACAAGCCGAGTGTGTATCATTCTGTCTGTAAAGACAAACGCCGTACGAATGACGCCGTTTCGGCTTTGTATGCAAATAATTCGCGACAGATCACGCAAAGTGACAAATTATTAACAATCCTGAAAGAAACCATGCCTATCAGACGCCTTCCGCCCGGTGCGGAATACGACCCCAACCGCCTCCTCGACGCCATCATTGCCCGGCTGCGCCTGAAGAACGACGCCGCGCTGTCGCGCTTGCTCGAAGTGGCCCCGCCGGTGATCAGCAAGATCCGCCACAACACCCTGCCGGTCGGCGCCACGCTCCTGCTGCGCATGCATGAGGAAAGCGAGTTCAGCATCCGTGAGCTGCGCGCCTTGATGGTCAGGCCGCAAGGAGAAGCGCAGGCCCTGGCGGCTTGAAAGTAAAAAGGCCGGGATGGCGCTGTTGTCGCCATGCCGGCCGTCGAAGGGGAGTCGGGGCACAGGCCCCGGCTCCTTGCCCTGTGCGGCGACGTATCCCGCGATTCACGCTGCCTGCGACGGCACTCCCGGCGAGGAACACCATGCGTACGCGGGATTCGCGGCCTCGCGTGGCTTGCCCGGGGAGGAACACCATGCGTATGCGGCGTTGGCGGCTTCGCGTGGCCTGTTCGGCGATGAGCACCATGCATGCGCGGCGTTGGCGGCTTCGCCTGGCCTGTTTGGCGAGGAGCACCATGCATACGCGACGTTGGCGGCTTCGCCCGGCTTGTTCGGCGACGAGCACCATGCATATGCGGCGCTGGCGGCTTCGCGTGGCTTGTTCGGCGAGGAGCACCATGCATACGCGGCGCTGGCGGCTGCGCCCGGCTTGTTGGGCGAGGAGCACCATGCGTAGGCGGCATTGGCAGCCTTGCCCGGCTGTGCCGGCAAGGTCCAGAATGCATTTGCGTCGTTGGCAGCTGGCTCGGCGCCGAATTCCGCTTCGTAGATCATGCGCATGCGCTCGCCTGCCTGAACCTGGGCGCCCTCGACGGCGTCGACGCCGATACCGACGTAGGGATAGTGGTGCAGGAAGTAACCGAACACCGCTTCGCAGTCCTGTGCGTACTTCATCGTGTCGAGGATGTGGTAGTGCCAGAAAGTGTCGACGTCGACGGTCGGCGAAGCCTCGGCGTCGGGGTATTTCTTCATCAGGAAGAGGAAACGGCGGTACTCCGTTTCGACTGCATCGGCCCGCAGCGCGGACCAGCCTTCACCGGATTCCACATGCATCAGTTTCATTTTGATCGGAGCGAGATCAAGTGCTTCGAATGCTGCGAATTCGTTAGTCGACATAATGTTCACCTTTTGTAATAGACCTGTTAGTTAAGGCATTCTTTTTTATCCCTGGTTTTGAAGCGGTACCTCAGAAGATCCTCCTGGAAGAACGTTTCGCATTAATCGGAAGCCAAGAACTGCGTCTTGACCGGTGGCAGTGATAACAATTGTCCTGCGTCCGGTCAGGCTAAACGTTGAGTTCTATCAACCGATTAACTGCTGTGTAGAAACGCGACAACAAATAGAACGTTCACGCCAGTGTCAGGCGATCAGCGGCAATGCGATATCGCTGTCGAGGAACAGGGAATCGGAAGTGCCGGGCAGGCATCCGGTGACGGGAATGCTGACGACGACGGTGGTGCCGGTATCCGGTCCACTGCTGATCGAGAAGCTGCCGCCGAGGATGTTGACGCGCTCTTCGATGCCGACCAGGCCGAACGAGCCGTTGCGGTTGCGGCTGCCCGATTGCATGCCGACGCCGTTGTCGCGGATCGTCATGGTCAGCATGTCGGCGTGCCGGTGCAGGTCGATCCGCACCTTGCTGGCGCGCGCATGCCGGGCCACATTGTTGAGCGACTCCTGCAGGATGCGGAACAGGGCGGTGGCGCACTGGTCGTCGAGGTGGTATTCGGTTTCATCCTCGACCAGCTCGCATTCGATGCCGGTACGGCGCCCGAAGTCGCTCACCTGCCAGTCCACCGCCGCGTTCAGGCCCAGGTCGAGCACGTTCGGGCGCAGGTCGTTGATGATCTGGCGCACGCTGCGGATGCTCAGGTCGATCTGGCGCACCGTCGCCGCGGCGCGCTCGTGCAGGCGGCCATGGCGGTCGCGTGTGCGGTTGGCGAGGAACTCGGCCTCGATCTTCAATGCCAGCAGGTTTTGCGCGAGCTCGTCGTGGATCTCGCGCGCGATGCGCTTGCGCTCCGCTTCCTTGATCTGTTCCGCGTGCGCGGCCAGCTGGCGCAGCTTCTCGTTGGTGGCCTGCAGCTTGGCCTGGCTGGCGCGCAGTTCGCGCGTCATGTCCTCGGCCATGCGCAGGGCGCTGCGGCGCGCCGAGGCCATGGTCTGGAACAGCGCATACAGCAGGGCGGTGCTGAGCGTGCCGGCGAGGGCGGCCAGCCAGGGATAGTAGAAGTCGAAGCGCGTATACAGCGCGGATTTTGCGATGCTGAAATCGGCGCGCCACTTGCGCTGGTTGTATTCGATCGGCAGGCTGGCCTTGAGCACGTCGGCGCCGTCGGGCAATGGCGGGCGGATCGTCGACGTCGCGTGGCTGTCGTAGAGGACCGCGTCGGACTGGTCCTCGCCCGGCTCCGGCGGCACATCGTTGAGGTCGGTGAGCACGAGGCGCGCCCCATGGACCGGGAATCCCTCGAGTACGCCGCTGACCATCCGGTTGACGCCGAAGCCGATACCGACCGAGCCGAGATAGGCGGCGCGGCGCTGGGCGACGGTGTCGTTCGGCATGTCGCTGCGATAGACCGGCAAGCGCATCGCGAGCACGTTCTGGATGGGGCCGGGCATTGCCCTGACGCGGAAACCCGAGGCGGCGATGGTATTGTTGTCACGCGACTCCGCCGCTGTGCGGCGAATGTAGCTGCGGGCTTCCAGGTCGAGGCCGAGCTTGGAAAGCGTTTGCGGGGTGGCGGGCTCCACATAGATCAGGACCGTGTAGCTGTCGCGCCCGGGTATGGGATGCAGCTTCGCAGGCTCGGGCATGCCGTACCGGCGCAGGCGGCTGCGCGCTTCCGCATGGACCGCCGGCAGACCCTCGGGGCCGACCGTGCGTGCGTAATTCATGACCTCGATGCCCGGGAAGTTGCGCGGCGTGTCGAGCTGCTCGACGTAGCGGCGGAATTCGTCGGGACCGACTTCGGAACTGGCACGGAACAGCCCGGCCATGCCGCGCAGGACGTCGGCATAACTCTTGATCCGGGTGTCGATCGCGTGCTGCGCGGTACGCGCCATGCCGCGAAAGCGTGCCTGGGCATCGGTTTCGATCGTCTCGGCGGTGGCCAGGTAGAGGGCGGTGCCGACCGTCACGGACAGCAGCGCCCCAGTCAACATCGTCGTCGGCAGCACGACAAGATGGGTGGAGGAACGGCGGGCAGACATGGTCCGTAATCTCGCTTGCTAGTGAACTCGTCGCGATAATGCGACAAACATTCATACGCTAAGCTTCTTTACGCAACGAAGTACCTATCAGGACGACTAGGTATGGCAGATATGCAACGATGTGGACAAGATGGAAACGTTCTAGCAGGAAATAAAACAGGTCCCCCGCCCGGACGGAGAACCTGCCTATGCCTGCACCGCGGCGGCTATGCCATCGGCAGGATGGCGTACAGCCTTATTTGCCCCAGCTATCCTTCAGGGTGGTCACGCGATTGAACACCGGCTTGCCCGGCTGCGAATCGACGCGATCGGCCACGAAGTAACCGTGGCGCTCGAACTGGAAGCGCTGGTCGGCCACGGCGTCCTTCATGCCCGGTTCCAGGTAGGCCGTGACGGTCTCGAGCGCGTTCGGGTTGAGGGCGGCCTTGAAGTCCTTGCCGCCGGCGTCCGGCTGCGGTTCAAGGAACAGGCGGTCGTACAGGCGCACTTCGGCCTCGAGTGCGGTGGCCGCGCTGACCCAGGTGATGTTGCCCTTGACCTTGTAGTTGTCCGCGCCCGGGGTGCCCGATTTCGAATCCTCGAAATACTTCACGTGCACCGCCGTCACCTTGCCGTTCTCGTCCTTGTCGAAGCCGGTGCACTCGACCACGTAGCCGTATTTCAGGCGCACGCGCGAACCCGGCTGCTCGCCCACGGGCGGGGTGAAGCGGTGGTAGCCCTTGGTCGGCACTTCCATGAAATCTTCCTGCTCGATCCACAGCTCGCGCGTGAACGGGAAGCTGCGCACGCCCATGTCGGGGTGGTGCGGATGGACCGGCGAGCTGCACTCGACCGCTTCGCCTTCCGGGAAGTTGTCGACGATGAGTTTCAATGGGCGCAGCACGGCGATCGCGCGCGGCGCCTTCGGGTCGAGGTCGTCGCGCAGCGCGCCTTCCAGCGTGCTCATGTCGATCCAGCCGTCGGCCTTGGACACGCCGATGCGCTCGCAGAACAGCTGGATCGATTCCGGCGTGTAGCCGCGGCGGCGCAGGCCGACGATGGTCGGCATGCGCGGATCGTCCCAGCCGGTCACCACGCCGGTATCCACCAGTTCGCGCAGCTTGCGCTTCGACGTGACCACGTAGGTCAGGTTCAGGCGCGCCATCTCGTACTGGCGCGGCACCGGGCGCGCGAAGAAGCCGCCCTCGGCCAGCGTGTCCACCAGCCAGTCGTACATCGGGCGGTGGTCCTGGAATTCGAGCGTGCAGATCGAATGGGTGATGTTCTCCAGCGCGTCCGAGATCGGGTGCGTGTAGTCGTACATCGGGTAGATGCACCATTTGTCGCCGGTGCGGTGGTGGTGCGCATGGCGGATGCGGTACAGCGCCGGGTCGCGGTTGGTCATGTTCGGCGAAGACATCGCGTCTTCCGACATCTTGGCGCGCAGGATGTGCTCGCCGTCCTTGTACTTGCCGGCTTTCATGTCGCGGAACAGTTGCAGCGATTCTTCGACCGGACGGTTGCGGAAGGGCGAATTGGTGCCCGGCGTGCCGAAATTGCCGCGGTTCTTCGCCATTTCTTCCGGGCTCTGGCTGTCCACGTAGGCCTTGCCTTCGCGGATCAGGTACTCGGCCATTTCGTACAGCTTGTCGAAATAATCGCTCGCGTAATGCAGGTAGTCGCCGTCGCCCTGTTCCCAGGTAAAGCCGAGCCATTTCACGGAATCCATGATGGTGTCGACGTATTCCTGGTCTTCCTTCTCCGGATTGGTGTCGTCGAAGCGCAGGTGGCAGCGGCCGTTGTAGTCGCGCGCCAGGCCGAAGTTCAGGCAGATCGACTTGGCATGGCCAATGTGCAGGTAGCCGTTCGGTTCTGGAGGGAAACGCGTGATCACGGGTGGCATGCCCTCGCGCACGTGGGTGCCGGTCGCCAGGTCGTGTTCGATAATGGCGCGCAGGAAGTTAGACGATGGGGCCGGGTTGCTGCCCTTCGCCGCGGTCGCCGGGTTGTTCTTTTCGTTGCTCATGAAAAAGGAGTTTGGGATAGGTAAGTTGCCGACATTTTACCGTAAGGCAGGGGGCATCCGTTCCGGTATGTGGTAAAGCGCACGGTGGGCCGCGTTTGCCGGATACATACTCGAGACAATTCGGTCTCGTCGCAAGGCGCCATCATCAAAAACGCTTGCCACAGACCGTGCAGCCCGTTCTGGGCACATGGTCGATTTCTATAGGATAATCTCGCTTTTGCCGCCTTGCGTTCGCTTGCGGCATTTGCTACTGCGGCCTACGTTGTCGCCACTCCTCGGGAGAATTCCAGTTGGAAAATTTATACGCGATCCTCGGCGTCGCCCCGAATGCCGGCGACGACGAGATCAAGAAGGTCTATCGCTCGCTGGCGATGCGCTACCACCCCGACCGCAACGCGGCGCCGGGCGCCGAGGCCCGCTTCAAGGCCGTCACCAAGGCTTATGAAATCCTGTCCGACCCCGTGAAGCGCGCCGAATACAACCAGAGCGTCAACCACCGCATCGTGCTCGACGCCGAGGCCGAAGCCTTCGAGCTGTGGCGCTCGCTGTTCGCGCTGAACGGCGTGAACCTGCAGGCGTAGGCGGCGCCGCCTGCCTGGCGGGCCGCGCCATGCGCCCAACAACGAATCAACAGGAACCACAATGAAAAACGTACATCCCGAATTCTCGTTCCAGTCGCGCGAACTGGAGGGGCAGATCGAGGGCACCCTGGGCGATCCGCCCAACAAGAAGAACTACAACATGATGGTCAGCGCACTGGTCTCGGAATATGCGAGCGGCGCGGGCCTGGACGACGTCAACCTGATGGCCTTCGCGCTCGTTGACTGTATCAGGTTCAAGGACCCGAAGGGCCTGATGCGCGAGGCTGCCGACTACGATGGCAGCGACCCGGCGCCCGTGTTCGCGATGGCCGAGTGCGACGGCGAAGAAGGCCGCGCCATGTTCGATGCGATGACCGCCAATTATCCGGAACTGGCGCGCCAGGCGATCATCACCGCCTTCCTGTACAAGAACCAGGGACGCTGGGACGACGAAGACCGCTCGCTCGACCGCCTGGCCGAAGGCGACGAAGGCGACGACGACGACATGGAAGACTCGGCCGCCACCGATGACTTCACCCAGCTGTTCGATGCCGATGGAGAGCGCGAATGAGCGACCAAGCGAATAAGGCCAACCTGCCGGCCTTGACCAGGCAGGTCAGCGAGCTGGTGCTGGCCGGCTCGCTCGAGCACGCCGAAGAGGCGTTCTCGCAGGCGGCCGACGAGCATGGCGACTACGCCGTGGTCGAAGTGCTGTCGACCCTGCCGCCGGAAGTGACCGCGCTGCACCTGTCCGGCTTCGACGGCTCCAAGACCTCGCTCGCCACCATGCTGGTGCCGCCCAGGGCCTGGGCCGAGAGCCTGGCCTACATCGCCGCCACCTGGCCGGACAACCTGATCGAGGACGACCCGGAGCGCATCGCCGAGAACCTGTTCAACCACGTGCACGCCATCGTCTACGCCAACGACGACGAAGCGCGCCGCCACGAACTGCTGCAGGAGGCCTCCGCCACCGACCACGGCGCCACCGTGTTCGCGATCCTGTGGTCGCTGGCGCCGAAGGAGATCCTCGAGCTGGCCGGCGAAATCCTGGCCAAGGGCCGCTACGTCACCGCCCAGACCAGCGGCGACAGCGACATCGCGCCGCTGGCGGTCGACCTGGCCAAGGCCAGCGAGGACGGCTGGGAGCGTTCGCTGCTCGAGCTGTTCCCGGAATTCCGCCACAGCGCCGAGATGGCCGACGTCGAGCTGCCGGACGACCCCGATGAAGAGTCGCCCTTCATGCAGCGCAGCACGCGCGAACTGCTGTACCGCCTGCGCAAGCAGGTGCCGTCGGTGCGCAGCATGCCGCGCCGCGGCAACCGCCGCAGCATGGGCACGGACATCTTCTCGTGAGCGGGGCATCGGGAACAATGCTGCCAGCGATCATTATCGAGAAGCTGCCGCGCCTGGTGCGCGCCATCCGGCTGCTGCCGGGTGAAGCGACGCCGGAGGAAACCGCGGTGCTGGCCGACGAGCTGTCCGGCATCACCGCGATGGTGGCCGAGAAGTTCACCAACGACCGCACCGCCGAAGGCATCGGGCGCGCCATGCTGCTGACCGTGGGCGGGGTCTCGCTCGGCCTCGAGCACCTGGTCGACTCCGACGACGACCTCGACGCCCTCGACATCCTGATCGAGGAGGGCGCCGAACTGGTGTTCCAGCAGGGTTTCCGGCTGGTGAAGGACCTGGCCGCGCTGCCGGAGGACAGCCTGGTGGGCGAGTACGATCTCGACCCGGTCTATTCGCAGCGCCGCCTGAAGGAACTGTTCGTCGACCTGTGCACCGCCGATCCGGGCGAAAGCTGGTCGGGCTACGAGCGCTATCTGGGCCAGCTCAAGCAGCGCCAGGGCGTCCAGGCGATCGTGCGCGCGGCCCAGTGGCTGCGCCGCCACCACTACGAAGGCCCGATCATTGACCCTGACCTGAACGCCGAAGGCGTGATCGCGCTGGCGATCATCTTCGCGGTCGAGGGCGGCGGGCGAATCACGGCGCGCACCGGGCAGAAGGAGTTCGAGCGCCTGGTGAAGTCGGTGCGCAAGAACGACCCGGACTTCGAAGCCGGCTGGGCCGCGCTGATGGCCCAGGTGCCTGCCACGCACCAGGCGATCATCGCCGAGCGCATCGCGAACTACCGCGAGCATTGCACGGTGCTGCAGCACATCAAGGGCAAGGCGAGCATGAAGCAGCTCTTCACCGAGCTGGAAAGCTACGCCGGCTCCGAACTCGACCCGGACCTGCCGTAAGGGCTTAGCGGTAGCGCATGATGTCCTTCAGGGCGTCCAGCCGCTGCCCGGTCAGCGCCACCCGGATCGCATCCGGGCCGGCGCCCGACGGCAGCCGCGCACGAAACGCGAGAAAGGCGTCGCGGTACGCGATCCAGCGCCTCTCCGCCTGGCGCAGCTCCGTACGGGTGATGCTCGAAGCGCCGATGCGCCCGGGCCGCCCGCGTTCGGAGGGCGTCGGCGTCATCAGCGTTCGATACACGGTATTGAGTTCCCCGTCGATGCGGGCCAGGTCCTGCTGCGAGGCCTTGGGTAAGCTGTCGCCCAGTACCGCGTCCAGGGTAGCGGCGAAGCGCGCCTGCAGTGCGCCCTTGCGTGCGATCGCCCGCCCCGGCGCCGCGGTGCCCTGCATGTCGGTTTCGGCCGCGGCGGCGTAACGGTCGGCCGCGCGCCGCAGGGCGGCGAACGCGGGACGGGCGCCTTGCGGCAGCGCCTGCGCGATCCGGTCCAGACGCGCCTTGCGTCCGCGTTCAGCTTGGTGCTCGCGCAGGCCGGCGCACACCGTCAACATGTAGCCGCTGGTGATGTCGTCGCACTGGTCGAACACCGCCCCCGGGCGGCGCGGGCCGGTCAGGTGGGCGATGCGCCCCTCCATTTCTGCTTTCGCCGTGAACCCGAGCCGGCAGGCATGGTGGACCGCGATGTCGGTGTCCCTCGGCACCCCGAAGCCGTTCGCATACAGCATCATGAGCACGGCATGGTCCTGCCGTGCCAGCGCGCACTCGCGCACCTGCCGCCACTCGGCCGCCGTGGCGCCGGCCTGGGCGCGCCGGTCGTAATACAGCCGGCTGGCGTCGCAGCCCGGCGCGGGAGCCCGCTCGCCGAAACCGGGCGCGCTGCGCGCTTCGACGCGCATGCATTGGCGGTACCAGGCCTCGTCGTGCGAAAAGGGAAGGCCGAAATGGCTGGTGTTCGGGAACGGCGCTGCCTGCGCCAGGCCGGCGAACAGGAAGGCGATCAAGGGAAGGCGATGCGACAGGGCGGGCATAGGCAGGCGGCAAGTAGATTGTGGCAATACCTTAGCGCATTTCGTCGACCCGGCGGCACACTGGCTCCAGCCGGGATGGGGGCGTCGCCAGCGCGCGGCGGGGCGTGGCGATGCTGATTGCCTTGCGGCTACGCTTGCTCGCGCCAGTCCTGGCCGGGAGCTGATCGGTATGCCGGACAGGTAATTTTTGCCAGGCCGGCAATGCCATGCCCGAATCAGGAGAGAATGCACATCCTTCTTGTACCGAGCTTTCGCTTCATGCTTCGCCCATCCATCATTGCGCTTTGTCTCGCTTCGCTGCCCGCGACCGCCCAGACCACCTCCGCCTCCCTTGCCACCACACCTGCGCCGGCCGAGAAAGCCGACCCGCCGGCGCCGATCCAGCAGGTCGAGGTCAAGGCCAGCCCCAACGCCTACGACCCGCGCCGCGACGACACCGCCAGCAAGATCGTCGTCACCAGCGAAGAGATCAAGCGCTACGGCGACACCTCGGTGCTGGACGTCTTCAAGCGCCTGCCGGGGATCACGGTCAGCGGCGCATCCGGGCGCGGCGGCGAGATCCGCATGCGCGGCCTGGGCAGCGGCTATACGCAAATCCTGGTCAACGGCGAGCGCGCGCCTGCCGGCTTTTCGATCGACCAGCTCTCGCCCGATCTCATCGAGCGCATCGAGATCCTGCGCGCGGCCAGCGCCGAGTTCTCGACCCAGTCGATCGCCGGCACCATCAACATCGTGCTCAAGAAGGCAGTGCAAAAGGCCCAGCGCGAACTGCGCCTCGGTGTCGGCAGGAGCCGCGACGCGACCAATCCCAACGCCAGCCTGCAGATGTCCGACCGGCGCGATGCCATGTCCTACTCCGTGAGCGCGAACGCCATGGCCTTCGACTACGACCGCCAGTCGCCCGTGGAGGAAACGCTGACCACCCCGGACGGCCGGCTGGCCATGCTGCGCCGCACCCGTTCCAGGGACAGGGGGCGGCCGTACAGCCTCAGCCTTGCGCCGCGCATCAACTGGACCGGCCGGAAGGGCGGTACGCTCACCTGGCAGTCGCTGGTCGCCGCCAACCGCAACGACTACCACGGCTACGCGGTCACCGACACCCTGCTTGGGCCGGCGCCGTTCTACGACCTGCGCGACACTGCCAACCAGGGCAGCAATGCGATCCTGCGCTCCGACCTGAACTGGGTGCGCGGCCTGGCCGAGGGCGCCAGGATCGATCTCAAGTTCGGCGTGAACGGCATGCGCAGCCGCGGCACCTGGCGCGAGCACGACGACAGCCTGGGCGTGCGCGGCCGCGATGCGGTCGTGCTGAGCCGGACTTCCGAGCGCGGCCTGTCCTCGACAGGCAAGTATTCCACGCCCTGGAAGACGGATCACGCGCTGTCGATGGGCTGGGACGGCGGCCTCACGCTGCGCGACGACGCGCGCATCGAGGACGAAGCCTTCCCGGACACCGGACGCAGCGTGCATGCCGACGAGCGCTACGAAGCCACGGTCAAGCGCCTGGCGCTGTTCGCGCAGGACGAGTGGAACATCACGCCGCGCTGGTCGATGTACGCCGGCCTGCGCTGGGAAGGCCTGGACACGCGCAGCGAGGGCAATACCTTCGCGACCACGCGCAACCGAAGCAGCGTCTGGAGCCCGCTGGCCCAGACCCTGTACAAGCTGCAGGGCAGCCGCGACCAGCTGCGCCTGGCCCTGACCCGCACCTACAAGGCGCCAGGCGCCAGCAGCCTGATTCCGCGCCGCTTCACCACGCCCAACAACAGCCAGACGCAACCCGACTACCGCGGCAACCCCGCTCTGAAGCCGGAACTGGCTACCGGCATCGACGCCTCGTATGAACACTACTGGGGCGAGAAGGCCCTGCTGAGCGCCAGCGTGTCGATGCGGCGCATCCGGGACTTCACCCGCCAGGGACTGCTGCTGGAAAACGGCCGCTGGATCCAGACGCCGGTGAACGACGGCAGCGCGCTCACGCGCAGCCTGGAACTGGAAGCCAAGTTCCCCTGGTCGGCGCTGCGGCAGGGCGGGCCGGACCTCGACCTGCGCGCGAGCGTATCGCGCAACTGGTCGCGTGTCGAGGCGGTGCCGGGGCCGGACAACCGCCTCGACCAGCAGACCCCGGTCTCGGGCACGGTGGGCCTGGACTACCGCAGGCCCGGCGGCAAGTTCAGCGCCGGCGGCAGTTTTGCGTTCAAGAGCGGCGGACCGGTGCGCATCAACGCCAACCAGTTCGGCTACCAGAGCGTGCGGCGCGACCTCGACGTGTATGCGCTCTGGAAGTTCAAGCCGCGCTACCAGCTGCGCTTTGCCGTGTCGAACCTGCTGCGGCAGGATTTCATCGACGACGCGCGCTACGTCGACACGGCCGGCACGCTGCGCCGGAGCAGCGTCTTCCCGGGCCTTGCCATGGCGCGGCTGACACTGGAGGCGCGCTACTGAGCTACCTGTCCCGCGCGGCCGGGCAAGCCCCAGGCTTGACACGCGCACCACTGAAACGGGGGCTTGCTATCCCTGCCGGGAGGTCTAAAGTGATGGATTCCAGCGGACTTGCCGCATCACTTTCAGGAGGGCAATCATGTTACAAGCTGCCGAAATTCAACAGCGTTTCAGCCAGATCCAGCAGACCGTCAACCAGGCCGAAGAGGTTACCCGGAACGACCAGGGGGCGCCGGACGAGATCCGGGACTGCATCCAGAAGATCGCCCACGAAATGCCGCAAGCCCAGCGCGTGATGCAGTCGAACGACCAGTCGCGGATGGTCGAGTGCATCGACCGGCTGGAAGAAATGGGCGACGAAGCCAAGCGCATGTGCCGCAGCCAGCAGCCGTCGCCGCAGGTCGCGTCGGTGGTGACGCGGGTGCACGATGTGCTGTCGGACCTGAAGCACCAGCTGCACTGAATGCAGTCGCGATTGTAGGGTGGTCGGCTATGCCGACCGCGCGTCCAGCCACCTATTGAATTGAAGACCGGCTGGGCAGAACAAAGACCGTTTGAACGCGCGGACGGCGAAGCCGTCCACCCTACTAAACAACGCCTTTTTCGCGCAGCGCCGTAATCTCCGCCTCGCCCAGCCCCAGCACATCGTGCAGCACCTCATCGGTGTGCTGCCCCAGCAGCGGCGGGGCCTTGTCGCTGGTGGCGGGCGTGGCCGACATCCGGATCGGGTTCCTCACCAGTTTCACCTTGCCCGCGGTCGGATGCGGCAGCTCGATGGCGACTTCGCGCGCCTGCACCTGCTCGTTGGCGAACACTTCCTTGAGGTCGTTGATCGGCCCGCAGGGCACGCCGACCGCTTCCAGCAGGGCGATCCATGCGTCGCGCGGCTTTTCTTTCACCATCTCCGCCAGGAGCGGCACCAGCACATCGCGGTTCTGCACGCGCAGCGGGTTGGTGGCGAAGCGCGGGTCCTTGCCCAGTTCCGGGCGGCCGCCGGCGTCGACGAACTTCTGGTACTGGCCGTCGTTGCCGGTGGCGACGATGAGGTGGCCGTCCGCGCAGGCGAAGGTCTGGTAGGGCACGATGTTGGCGTGCGCATTGCCCCAGCGCTTGGGCGGCTTGCCGCTGTTGAGGTAGTTGCTGCCCATGTTGGCCAGCATCGCCACTTGCGTGTCGAGCAGGGCCATGTCGATGTGCTGGCCTTCGCCAGTACGGTCGCGGTGGGTCAGGGCGGCCAGCACGGCCACGGTGGCGTACATGCCGGTCATCAGGTCGGTCAGGGCCACCCCGGCCTTCTGCGGGCCGCCGCCCGGCAGGTCGTCGCGTTCGCCGGTGACCGACATCAGGCCGCCCATGCCCTGGATCAGGAAGTCGTAGCCGGCGCGGTGCGCATACGGGCCGTCCTGGCCGAAGCCGGTGATCGAGCAGTAGACCAGGTCGGGCTTGATGGCCTTCAGGCTCTCGTAGTCCAGTCCATAGCGCTTCAGGTGGCCGACCTTGAAGTTCTCCAGCACCACGTCGCAATGCTTCACCAGTTCGCGCAACAGGGCCTGGCCTTCGCTGCTGGCGATGTCCACCGTCACCGAGCGCTTGCCACGGTTGGCCGACAGGTAGTAGGCGGCTTCGCTGGTGGCGCGGCCCTCGGCGTCCGTGGCGTAGGGCGGTCCCCAGGCGCGGGTGTCGTCGCCGTTGCCGGGGCGTTCGATCTTGATCACGTCGGCGCCGAGGTCGGCCAGGTTCTGCGAGCACCACGGGCCGGCGAGTACGCGCGACAGGTCGAGCACGCGGATGTGGCCGAGCGCCTTCGGCAGCGCGGCGGGAGAGTGAGGATTCATCTTGTTCCTGCAGGTTGTCTAGTCGAGCCAAGCCCGATTATAGCTGCCCGCGCGCGATGCTTCGTCGCTTGCGCGCGGCCGTTCATGCGTTCGTCGGCGCCCATGGGGATTCGTCGCAAAACCCGTGCAGCAGCAGGGCGTCACCGGAATACTGAGGCTTTCTCATTCCTGGAGCGCCCAATGACCACCTCGTTGCCCCTGTTGTCCATGCTTTGCCTGTCCGTCCTGGGAGCGGCGCAGGCTGCCCCGGCGCCCCCGGCGGACTCCGCCGGCGCAGCCGTGTCCGCACGCGGGCCGGACGCCTGCCGGCTGCGCGCTACGGCAGGCATGGATCCGGTGGTGCACGTCCCGTTCGAGGTCGTCGACGGACGCATCTATGTGCAAGCCCGCGTCAACAATGGCGGTCCGTACCGGTTTGCCATCGATACGGGGGCAAGCGGGGTCGGACGTGCGGATACGACGCTGGTCGGCGCCTTGGGCTTGAGGCCGCATGGCAAGGCCAGCACCTCGGATGGCGTGCAGGCGGCTGTGGTCGATACGGTGCGGCTCGACTCGCTCGCGCTGGGCGGCCTGGAAATGCAGGGAGTCGAGCTCATCGCCCGGGACTATGGCAGCCGCATGCCGGCCGGGGCGCGCTTTCACGGCATCATCGGACGCGATTTTTTCGCCGACGGCTTGCTGGTGCTGGACTACCACGGAAAAACCCTGTCATTCAGCCGCCGGATGTCCTTGCCAGATGCCGGCGAAGGCATTCTGCCCTACGAGCGCGCATTTCGCGTCCCCGTGTCCATCGGCGGCATCCGGGCCGAGGCCAACCTGGATACCGGCGCCAACATCGGCCTCGTCATGCCCAAGGCCCTGTACACGCGGGTGTCGCAGGCGCCGTTGGCGCCGGCGGGGGCGGGAACGCTCACCAATACCCGCATCGACACCTGGCGCGGGGTCGTGCCCGGCCCCGTCACGATCGGCGCCGCCAGCCTGCCCGACGTGGATGTGCGCGTGTCGGACCGGTTCCCGGAAATGCTCGTGGGCGCCCACGTGCTCCAGGAATTCGTGGTGCTGATCGATCAGCGCGCCAAGCGCATTGCGCTATGCCGCCGAGAAGGCAACGAGCGCCAGGGCGGGGCGCGGCTGCCGTGAACGGTACTCACGCCGTGCTTTCCGGCTCCAGCAGCCTGGCGCTGAACAGGTCGCGCTCATGGTCGACGATGCCGCCCACGGTGCGCTCGTCGAGCCCCATCGCCTCCAGCACGAAGGCCGACAGCTGCAGGCTCGCTTCGAGCGTCTCCGGCACCACCACGCTGGCGCCGGCCTGGCGCAGGGCGCGCGCGTGCTTCTCGTCGCGCGAGCGCACGAACAGGCGCGCGTGCGGGAATTCGCGCCGGATGCCGCGCACCGCCTGCAGCGCCGAGGCCGGGTGGTCCATGGTCAGCACGATGGCCGGTGCCTCGCCGGCATGCACGCGGCGCAGCAGTTCCGGGCGCGCCGCATTGCCGAAGTAGACCGGCTTGCCCTCGCCATGCAGCCTGGACACCAGCTTGGCGTCGGCCTCGAAGGCCACGAACGGGATGTTCTGCTCGCCCAGCAGCTTGGCCAGTTGCTGGCCCACGCGCCCGAAGCCGGCGATGATGACGCGTCCGCGCGCCGAGGCCAGCGCCTGGGCGTCGCCGGCCGCATTGAGCTCGTTGCGGGCGCTCTCGTGGCGCTCACCGATGGCACGGCCCAGGCGCGCCAGCACCGGCGTGATGAACAGCGACAGGCCGACCACCAGCATCACGCGTGCCCCCAGGCCCGGGTCGAGGACCTGCGAGGTCATTGCGTAGCCGATCGCCACGAAGGCGAATTCGCCGCCCTGGCCCAGCAGCAGGCCGCCCTCGATCGCGCGGCTCCAGGGCTGGCCGCCGATGCGCAGCAGGCCTGCCAGCACCAGCGCCTTGCACAGCACCAGGCCGGCCAGCATTCCGGCCAGCAGCAGCGGGGCCTCGAAGATCTGGCGCGCGTCGATGCTCATCCCGACGGTCATGAAGAACAGGCCCATGAGCAGGCCCTTGAAGGGTTCGACCATCAGTTCGACTTCGTGCTTGAACTCGGTCTCGGCCAGCAGCAGCCCGGCGATCAGCGCGCCCAGCGCCATCGACAGGCCGGCGCTTGCCGCCAGGCCCGCGATGCCGAAGGTGCTGAGCAGGATCAGCGCCATGAAGACGTCCGGCTGCCGATGCTCGGCAAAGGAGCGGAACAGCTTGTGGACCACGCGCCCGCCGACCAGGTAGATGAGCGCGATGGCCAGGGCGGCCTTGGCCAAGGTGACCAGGGCCAGCAGCGCGACGCTGTCGCTGGCGCCGCCGCCACCGCCACCGCCGAGGGCGCCGATCAGCAGCAGGATCGGCACCACGGCCAGGTCCTGCAGCATCAGGATGGCAAAGGCGGCCTGGCCGAGCGGGCTGCCGGTGGCCTGCTGCTGGGCGAGCAGCTGCATCACCACGGCGGTGGACGACAGCGACAGCACCAGTCCGATGATGACGGCGCTCTGGGTGTCCAGCCCGTAGGCGAGCAGCAGGGCGCTGCCGATCAGCGTGGCGCTGATGAGCACCTGCGCGCTGCCGGCGCCGAACACCCAGTGCCGCATCGCCCACAGGCGCGCGGCCGAGAGCTCGAGGCCGATCATGAACATCAGGAACAGCACGCCGATCTCGGCCAGCGCCGCGATGCCCTGGTCGCGCGGGAAGGTCAGGAAGGCCAGCAGCGGCACCTCATCGGCCAGCAGGCCCAGGCCGAAGGGCCCGACCAGCATGCCGACCGCCAGGAAGCCGACCACCTGGTTGATGCGCAGGCGCTGCAGGGTGGGGATCAGGATGCCGGAGAGGATCAGGAAAAGAATGATTTCCCGCAGGAAGGGGAAGGCGTGTTGTTCTTGCACGTTGGTGGCGCCCGCTGGTTGATGGATGGCGGGGCAATTGTAGCGTGCGTACAGGGAGCGGCGCCATGCAGCCAAGGGCTGAGGCACGATATCGGGTCCCGGCCTGCGCCGGGACCCAGGTTTGCCTGCGTACTGCTAAGGCATCAGCAATTGCCCGCCTGCACCGCCTCGGGCGGCGTTTCTTCCTGCTGGCGGTGCCCGCTGGCCACCGGCTGGCGGCTTTCGGCGGTGTGCTGGAGTTCCTCGATCTCCGGGTCGTGCACGTTGCGCAGTTCGAGGTAGCGGTCCAGGGCCTGGTCGAGGCGCGGCAGCAGGATGCCGCGCTCGCTCGTCAAGGCGCAGTAGGCGGGGCGCGCCGCCGGGTAGGCGATCGAACGCGCTTCCAGCCGGCTGGCGTCGATGCCGGCCCGCTCGGCCGCCTTCAGCGCCAGCTCGGCCCAGGTGAGCTCCCCGCCGTTGGCCAGGTGCCAGATGCCGGCCTCGCGGTCGATCGCCAGGTCCAGGCAGGCATGCACCAGGTCGGGCACGTAGGTCGGCGTAATGGTCAGGTCGTTCGAGGCGGTGAACGACTCGCCGCGGGCCAAGGCGTTCAACGCCAGGGTGACGAAGTTGTGCTGGTCCCAGGGGCCGAAGAAGGCGCTGGTGCGCACCACCAGCGCGTCCGGGTGCTCGTCCAGCACCGCCACCTCGGCGTCGGCCTTGCTGCGGCCGTAGACACCCAGGGGCGCCACCGGGTCCGATTCCACATAGGGACGCTCGCTGCGGCCGTCGAACACCAGGTCGCTCGAGAAGCTGGTCAGGTGGATGCCGTGGCGGGCGCAGGCGGCGGCCAGGATGGCGGCGCCGGCGGTGTTCTCGCGGAAGCAGCGTTCGGCATCGTTCTCGGCGTCGTCCACGCGCACGTAGCCGCAGGTGTTGATCACGGCCCAGGGCTGGTAGGCGGCCAGGGCGCGTTCGACCGAGGCGCTGTCGGCGATGTCCATTTCCTTGCGCGAGAGCAGGCGGTAGGACAGGTTGCGCTTGCGGCAGACGCGCGCAAAGGCGCGGCCCAGGGTGCCGGTGGCGCCCAGGATCAGGATCGGCGCGGCACTCGTGCCGACCAGGCGATGGCCGTCGGCCGAGATCGAGGTGAGGGCCTTCGGCGTGGCCACCGGCGGGTGGCACAGGAAGCGGCCCTGGCGGCGCCACCAGCCCTGCCCGCGCAGCACCGGGTGCGACAGCGGGCTACCCGACGACAGTTCCTTCATCATGCGGGCCAGCGCGGTCGGGCGCGGCATCGGCGAGCGCACGTCGAAGGGGCCGGGCTCGTAGTAGCCCCTGTTCTGGGTGACCAGGCTGTTCCAGTCGAAAGAGCCGAGCAGCGACCAGACGGTGACGGCGCGCACGTCGACGCCGTTCTGCTGCGACTGCTGGGCCGCTTCCCAGATCTCGAGCAGCCAGCGCAGCTGGTCTTCGCGGTTGGCGTCGATGTGGGCTTCGGTGATGGCCAGCGGGATGCCGTAGCGATCCCAGATCTCGGACAGCAGCGGGGCGATGCCCGGCGTCGGCGTGGCCAGCACGCGCGAGGCTTCGATGTCGGCGCAGGGGATGCCGTCGGCCATGCCGCGGTGGTGTTCCGGGAAGCGCTCGGGACGGTGGTCGAGCCAGCGCTCGGAGGTGACGTAATAATTGACGCCGATGATGTCGGGCGGGCAGGGGTTCTCGCGGAACCACAGGAATTCTTCCGGCGCGATGCCGGTCTTGAGCAGGTAATTCCACAGCGTGTGCCCTTGGTCGACCATGCCGCACAGCAGGTCCCAGGCCAGCCAGCGCCGCTCGTTGTAGAACGCGGCCACGTGGGCCAGCTCCGGGGTGGCGTAGGTCTTGCCGAGGTCGTCGGTCTGGACCAGCTTGGCGTCCGGGTTGACCGCGCGGATCGCGCGCATCGACAGCACCACGGCGCGGCACTGCACCAGCAGGGCTTGAATGAAGGTACGGTCGTCGCGGCCGTGCGGGTACCAGACCCCGTACAGGCCGGCGAAGCGGGCGGTGGTGCAGGGCTCGTTGACCGGGGTGTAGTGGTTGATCCAGGGATAGCGCGCGGCCACCGCGCCGGCATACTCGGCCAGGCGTTCGGCGAAGGCCGGGTCGACCAGGCTGGTGTCGCGCGGGCCGCTGCCGTGGTGCACCAGGCCGGCGATCGGCGTCACGCCGGCCGCGCGCAGCGCGTTCAGGCGCTCGTCGGGCCAGCGCCAGTCGGCGCTGTCCACGCCATCAGGGGCGGTACGTTCCCATAGCACGGGGTAGCGGATTGCGCGGATGCCGGTGGACGCGAAACGCCCGATGTCGCAGGCGCGGCCGTGGTGGCCGTTGCGGTCGAGCTGGCTGAAGTAGTCGTCGCGGACACGGTTGACCGTGCATTCGAGGCCGCCCCAGAGTTCCAGCGGGGGGATTTGGCTGTTCGTGCTCTTTTGAGGATTCATCTGATTCACCGGTTATTAATCTTATTGCAACAAAAATACGGCAGCTTGGCGTCCCGGTAAAAAAATTGCTGAGTGGGGAGCCGTGGCTGCGGTCACGGTACGGGTAGCGGTTGACAGCGAGGCGCCAACCTGCAACCATGCAGGCCATGAATTTTCTGAAAGCACATCGTCTTCTTCTTACCTGGTGGCGCCGCTGATCACGCGCGGCCGCAGGAAATGATGTGCATTCCAAATAACGCCGCCTCGATCCAGGTGGCGTTTTCTTTCTGAGCGCAGGAGGGTCGGGGCCCAGGTCAGTGACTAGAACCAAGGAAACTCGATGAGCTCGCAAAACCCCTCCGCAGTCCCATCCAACACCGCGCCAATCATCCTTACCGGTGACCGGCCTACCGGTCCGCTGCACCTCGGCCACTTCGTGGGCAGCCTGCGCAACCGTGTTGCCTACCAGGACAGCTACCGCCAGTTCGTCATGCTCGCAGACGCCCAGGCGCTGACCGACAACATGGATGACATCGGTAAGGTACACCGGAACGTGGTGGAAGTGGCGCTCGATTACCTCGCCGTGGGCATCGATCCGGCCCGCACGACCATCCTGATCCAGTCGCAGATTCCGGAACTGACCGAGCTGACCTTCTATTACCTGAACCTGGTGACCGTGGCGCGCCTGGAGCGCAACCCGACCGTCAAGCAGGAAATCGTCCAGCGCGGTTTCGAGCGCGACATCCCGGCCGGCTTCCTGACCTACCCGGCCAGCCAGACCGCCGACATCACCGCCTTCAAGGCCAGCGTGGTGCCGGTCGGCGAGGACCAGATCCCGATGATCGAGCAGTGCAACGAGATCGTGCGCAGGTTCAACCGCACCTACGGCCAGGGCAAGGAGATCCTGGTCGAGTGCAAGGCGATCGTGCCGGAAGTGGGCCGCCTGCCGGGCATCGACGGCCGCGCCAAGATGAGCAAGTCGCTCGGCAACACGATCAACCTGGGCGCCAGCGCCGACGAGATCCGCGCCGCGGTCAAGCAGGTGTATACCGATCCGCTGCACCTGAAAGTGTCCGACCCGGGCCACCTGGAAGGCAACGTGGCCTTCATCTACCTCGATGCCTTTGACACCGACAAGGAAGGCCTGGCCGAGATGAAGGCCCACTACACCCGCGGCGGACTGGGCGACAGCGTGGTCAAGAAACGCCTGGAAGGCATCCTGCAGGAGATGCTGGCGCCGATCCGCGCGCGACGCGAAGAGTTCGCCAAGGACCGCGGTCATGTGATGCAGATCCTCAAGGAAGGCACCATGAAGGCGCGTGAAGTGGCGGCGCAGACCACCGATGAGGTGAAGAAGGCGCTGGGACTGTCGTACTTCTGATTGCGTTCCAGGCAGCTCGATCTATCGCCGAACCGTAGGGTGGGCGGGTTTCCCGCCCACGCGTTCAACGAACTCGAACCGCCCACCCTACGAAAACCCGATACCGGTATCGTGCGTCGCTACCCGCGGTAGCGCCGCACCGCCCCCTTGCGATCCATACTGGCTCGCAACGTGTTCCAATGGCAAGCTACAAGCATCAATGTCATTGGAGGACGTCCCCATGAGCAAAGGCCTGCGCCTGACGGAAAAATGGATGCAGCGCGCCCTGTGGCTGGTCGCGTTCGCGTTTGCCGCCTTCCTGATCGGCCTCGGCGGCAAGATCGTGGAAAACCTGTGGGATGTCGAGCAGCCGCTGACGCTGGAGCAGTTCATGGATCCGGCCCAGGTCGTCGCGTTGCGGGCCGGGCAGGAAGCCGCGCAAGCGCGCCGCGACCAGGCCCAGCTCGCGCTCGAGCAGGCCAGGCACAAGCATGAGGTGGCGCGCGCGAACACCCTTTCGGCGCGCGAGACCTTCAACAACTGGCTGGCGACGCGCCACGCCACGGCCCGGCCCGCGCAGGATCCGGAACTGATCGACCGCACCCGCAATCTCGACGCGCTGGAAGCCGACGAACGCAAGGCCTTGGCCGCCATCGAGGCCCAGCGCCAGGTGCTGCTTGACGCGAATCAAGCGATCGAGCGTGCCCAGGAGCGCTGGCGCCGCATGGAAGGGCCGGCCTACACGGCCTACGCCAAGGCCTCGTCGGGCAAGGAACTGCGGGTGTTCCTGTATCGCCTGGCCCTGACCCTGCCCTTGCTGTTGCTGGCCGGCTGGCTGTTCGCCCGCAAGCGCCACGGCCAGTACTGGCCCTTCGTCTGGGGCTTCATCATCTTTGCCCTGTTCGCGTTCTTCTTCGAACTGGTGCCCTACCTGCCCAGCTACGGCGGCTATGTGCGCTACCTGGTCGGCATCGCCGTTACCGCCGTGGTCGGGCGTTATGCGATCGGGGCGCTGCAGCGCTACCTCGCGCGGCAGAAAGAGGTCGAGGCGCTGCCGGACCTGCAGCGCCGCCAGACCCTGCGCTACGACGCCGCCCTGGCCCGGCTGGGCAAGGGCGTGTGTCCGGGCTGCGAGCGGCCGGTCAACCTGAAGGACGCGAGCGTCGACTTCTGCCCGCACTGCGGCATCGGGCTGTTCGACCGCTGCCTCTGCTGCACCAGCCGCAAGAACGCCTTCGCCCGTTTCTGCTTCTCGTGCGGGACGGCGGCCAACACCTCGCTGGCCGACTGAGGCTCAGGCGCGCAACTCAGTCGCGCAAGTCGGCCGGCACCTTGCCGCCGTTGGCGGCGAGCTTGTTCATGACCTGCCGGTGCAGCCAGATGTTCATCGAGGCCGAATCGCTCGTGTCGCCGCTGTAGTGCAGCTCGGCGGCCAGCTCCTTGCGCGCCTGCAGGCTGCTGTCCAGGCCGAGCAGCTTGAGCAGGTCGACGATCGAGCTGCGCCAGTTCAGCTGCTGGCCGCTCGACTTCTGCATATTGGACAGGATTTGCTCGACGTCCACCTGCTCCATAGCGGCGGGTGCGGCCTGGGGCTGGGCTTGCGGCGCCGCCTGCGGTGCAGCCTGCGGTGCAGCCTGGGGAGCAGCTTGCGGGGCCTGGGCCTGCGGCTGCGCCGCGGGCCCCTTGTTGGCCGCGTGTGATTTCGGGAAGATCTTGCTGAAGATGTTGCTCAGAATGCCCATGTTATCTCCTTCGTTGGTGGATGGGGGACGCATGCGTTGCGCCACGTGGCCCAGCGCCAGCGCCAGGGCCGCGCCGCCGATCGCCTTGACCAGGGTGGGATGCTCGGCATAGAACGCGCTCATACGGTCGACGATGCCGGGGTTCTGCTGTTCGGCCTTCTCGGCCAGTTCGCGGACCTGCTCGGGCGACACCTGGGACGCCTGTTCCGGGCTGACCTCCTTGCCGCCTCCGAACAGATTGCCGAAGACGCCGCCCGCCACGGACGACAGCACCGCCGGATTTAGCGAGCCCAGCAGTTGATTCAGCATGCCGGCGCGGCCATTCGCATCGCTTTGCCCGAACAGGTGGCTGACGACCTGGGGGAAGGGCGGTGTCTGGTCGGAACGCAGCGCGCTGGCAACGCCTTCGGCGACCGTGGCGCGCGGCGCGCTCTGGGCCACGCGGTCGAAGTCGTCCGCTGCCTTGTCCTGGTTGGCGCCGCCAAGATATTGCGACAACAAATTACCCAAATCAAATGCCATCTCGGTCTCCTGCCTTTTCAAACGGTTGAGGATCGAGCGTAGGCGTTCGCACACGGTTTTATCTGTTCGTTATTCAACGCTAGTCCATCGAAAGGAGTATTCCCTTTCCATGTAGACATCTACGCGTGGGCCGGGTTAAGCTGCCCGTATGCCTTACTTGCCGCTGCTGCTGTTCGCCCTTGTGTATGCCCTTGCCACCCTGGCGTGGGAACTGCCGCTGCTGGTCGGCGGCGCCTACCTGGCGCTGAGCCTGGGCTGCTTCGTGGCCTATGCGCTCGACAAGTCGGCGGCGCGCAAGGGAGACCGGCGCACGCCGGAGTCGACCCTGCTGCTGCTCGGCCTGGCCGGCGGCTGGCCCGGCGCCGTGCTGGCCCAGCAATGCTTGCGGCACAAGACATCGAAAGCCTCGTTCCAATGGAAGTTCCACCTGACGATCGTGCTGAACCTGGTATCGTTCCTGGTCCTGTCCCTGGTCCTGTCCCGGCAGTTCGGACCAGCGGCGGTTTCCTGATTCCCGCAGAGGAGGCGGGTATGTGGCCCTATCCCCGGATCCTGGCGCATCGCGGCGGCGGTACGCTGGCGCCAGAAAATACCTTCGCCGGCCTGCGGCGCGGCATGGACTTCGGCTTTCGCGCCGTCGAGTTCGACGTCATGCTGGCGCGCGACGGCGTGCCGGTGGTGCTGCACGACCCCTACCTCGGCCGCACCGTGAGCGGGGCCGGCCACGTCTTCGACTACGACGCCCACGAACTGGCGCGGATGGACGCCGGCAGCTGGTTCGGCGCCGACTACCGCGGCGAGCCGGTGCCGCTGTTCGTCGAGTTCGCCCAATACTGCAAGGCGCACGGGATCTGGATGAACATCGAGCTCAAGCCGGCGCGCGGCTTCGACCGCGAGACCGGCGAGACGGTCGCGCGCATCACCCGCGCCCTGTTCGCCGACGAGATCGCGGCCGGGCAGATCGGGCGCGTGCCGCTGCTGTCCTCGTTCAGCCTGGCCGCGCTCGAAAGCGCGCGCGCCGCCGCGCCGGACCTGCCGCGCGCCTTCCTGATGAGCGAGCTGCCGCCCGGCTGGGAACCGCTGGCGCGCGCGGTCGACGCGGTTGCGATCCACACCAACCACCGCCACCTCAGCGCGGCGCTGGCCACGACCATCCGCGAGGCCGGCTTCGGCCTGTTCTGCTACACGGTCAACGAGCCGGTACGCGCCCGCGAGCTGCTCGGCTGGGGCGTCGAGGCCTTCTGCACCGACCGCATCGACCTGATCGGCCCCAACATGGCGCAGGGCGCGGCTTGAGCCCGATCATGTAATTATTTTAAGATCACCCTTCAGGAAATTGACCAGTTGTCGATAAGTTCTGACAACTGCCGAAACGGATGACTTCATGTCATTGTCAATCAATAACAATTCACTGTCGCTCCACGCCCAGCGCAGCCTGGGCAAGCATCTGGCCACCCAGCAGACGCTGGTCAAGCGCCTGACCGGCGGGCAGCGCATCGGCAAGGCGGCCGACGACCCCGCCGGGCAGGCCATCGCTGCGCGCATGGATGCCGGCATGCGTGGGGTAGGCCAGGCGCTGCGCGCCATCAGCGACGGCAGTTCGATGCTGCAGGTGGCCGACGGCGCGCTGGCGAACGTGGCCGACAGCCTGCAGCGCCTGCGCGAGCTGGCGGTGGCATCCGGCAACGGCAGCTTCGGGGCCGGCGACCGCGCCACATTGCAGCGCGAGGCCAACGCCATCCTGGATCACATCAACCAGGTCGGGGCAGAGACCCGATTCAACGGCGAGGCGGTCTTTTCGCAGGACCGGCTCAGCATCGGCGGCGACGAGAAGAAACGGGCGGTGCTCGACGGCCTCAAGACCGGCTGGCTGAGCGCCTCCGAAAAGATGCTCAAGGACCTGTTCGGGCTCCAGGCCGACGGGGTCAAGCTCACCGTCAATCTCGACGATACCGACGGCGCCTCCGGCGTGCTGGCCTCGGTGTCCGGCACCTGGTCGGGCGGCAAGTTCACCGATGTTCACCTGAATATCGACATGGCCGATTTCGGCACCGCCGCCAGCGCGGACGGCGGCAACGCGCCGATGTACAGCGACCGTGTCATCGCGCACGAGATGGCGCACGCCATCATGTCGCGCTCCATGAACTTCCAGTCGCTGCCGCAGTGGTTCGTCGAAGGCACGGCCGAGTTGATCCACGGTGCGGACGAGCGCGTGGCCGGCGCCATGGCCGGCGGCAGCTCGGCCCAGGATATCGTCGACGTGGTGGCCGATGGCGGCTTCAGCTACGAAGGCGGCTACGTGGCGGCGCGCTACCTGCACGACCGGCTCAAGGGGCTGGGCGTGGAGGGCGGCATGAAGGGCCTGATGCAATACCTGACCCGGAACCAGGGCGCCGACCTGGATGCCGCGCTCGGTGCGGTCTCGAACGGCCGGATCGCCGGCGCCGCCGATTTTCTCGCCGATTTCAAGCTCGAAGGCGCCAGCTTCGTCGGCAGCAAGATGAACCTGGCCAATGGCGATACCGGCGCCATCGGCGGCCTCGACGCCGACGGCAAGGCCGCGCGCGACGCCCGCTCGGTGGTGGCCGATACCGGCGACAACAACGCCGGCGACGGCCTGGGCGGCTTCGCGGTGGACTACCCGGAACTGGGCGGCGCCACCGGCATGCGCAGGGTGCAGGTGCAGGCGGGCGACAGCGCGGAGGAGCTGATCGACCTGCAGTTCGGCGCCATCAACGCCGCGGCCCTGGGGCTGGCGGGCCTGGACATGGGACGCGGCGCGGTGGCGCTGCTGCACCTGGACCAGGCCCTGGAATACGTGAACCAGCAGCGCGTGACGGCGGGCGCTTCCAGCAACCGCCTCGACATGGCGGCCGGCTCGCTGCAGACCAGCCAGGTCAACATGGAGGCGGCCAGGGAGCGCATCGGGAGCGTCGACTATGCCGGCGCCGCGGCGGGCCTGACGCGGGCGCAGATCCTGCAGGGGGCGGCATCGGCGATGCTGGCCCAGGCCAACAGCCAGCCCAGGGCGGTGCTGTCGCTGCTGCGCTGAGCCGTCCGCTCCGCGTGGCCGGCCATGCCGTGGCGCCGGTCGTCAATATCGGCGCTACGCAGATTCCGGCAGACAGCTACGCTATAATCGTTTTTTTATAGCGCATGCTCCCTCATTCCGCCCACACGACATGAAATCCTCCGAAATCCGCGACAAGTTCCTCAAGTTCTTCGAGTCCAAAGGCCACGCCATCGTCCGTTCCAGCCCGCTGGTGCCGGGCAACGATCCGACCATGCTGTTGACCAACAGCGGAATGGTGCAGTTCAAGGATGTGTTCCTGGGCCTGGATACGCGCCCGTACAAGCGCGCCACCACCGTGCAGCGCTGCGTGCGCGCCGGCGGCAAGCACAACGACCTGGAAAACGTCGGCTACACCGCGCGCCACCACACCTTCTTCGAGATGCTGGGTAACTTCAGCTTCGGCGACTACTTCAAGCGCGACGCGATCAACTACTGCTGGGAGCTCTTGACCCGCGTCTACATGCTGCCCGCCGAAAAGCTGACCGTCACCGTCTACTTCGAGGACGACGAAGCCTACGACATCTGGGCCAACGAGATCGGCGTGCCGAAAGAGCGCATCATCCGCATCGGCGACAACAAGGGTGCGCGCTACGCATCGGACAACTTCTGGCAGATGGCCGACACCGGTCCCTGCGGCCCGTGCACCGAAGTGTTCTACGACCACGGCGCCGACATCTGGGGCGGCCCTCCGGGCTCGCCGGAAGAAGACGGCGACCGCTTCATCGAGATCTGGAACCTGGTGTTCATGCAGTTCAACCGCGACGAAGCCGGCGTCCTGACCCCGCTGCCGAAGCCCTCGATCGACACCGGCATGGGCATGGAGCGCCTGGCCGCCGTGCTGCAGCACGTGCACAGCAACTACGAGATCGACCTGTTCCAGGCCCTCATCAAGGCCGCTGCGCGCGAAACCGGCGCCACCGACTTGAACAACAACTCGCTCAAGGTCATCGCCGACCACATCCGCGCGGCTTCCTTCATGATCGTCGACGGCATCATCCCGAGCAGCGAAGGCCACGGCTACGTCCTGCGCCGCATCATCCGCCGCGCGCTGCGCCACGGCCACAAGCTGGGCCAGACCAAGCCGTTCTTCTACAAACTGGTGGCCGACCTCGATCTCGAGATGGGCGAAGCCTATCCGGAACTGCGCGACGCGAAAGAGCGCGTGGCGCAAGTGCTCAAGGCCGAGGAAGAGCGCTTCGGCGAAACGCTCGAAAACGGCATGAAGATCCTGGAAGCGCAACTGGCCAAGGATGCGAAGAACCTGGACGGCGCCACCGCCTTCACCCTGTACGATACTTACGGCTTCCCGCTGGATCTTACCGCCGACATCTGCCGCGAGCGCAATGTCACGCTCGACGAGGCAGGCTTTGCCGCCGCCATGGAGCAGCAGAAGAAGACCGCGCGCGCCGCCGGCAAGTTCAAGATGGCCGCCAAGGTCGAGTACGCGGGCGAGAAGACCAAGTTCGTCGGCTACGAATCGCTGGCGCACAACACCCATGTGCTGGCCCTGTACGCCGACGGCGTCTCGGTCCAGGAACTGCAGGCCGGCCAGGAAGGCATCGTGGTGCTCGACACCACCCCGTTCTACGCCGAGTCGGGCGGCCAGGTCGGCGACCAGGGCCAGATCCGCGTGGGCGGCAATGTGTTCGAGGTCGAGGACACCCTGAAGATCCAGGCCGAGGTCTTCGGCCACCACGGCGTGCTGCGCGAGGGTGCGCTGAAGGTCGGCGACACCGTCGACGCCCAGGTCGACACCGCCAAGCGCGCGCGCACCATCCGCAACCACTCGGCGACCCACCTGATGCACAAGGCCCTGCGCGAAGTGCTGGGCAGCCACGTGCAGCAGAAGGGCTCGCTGGTCGACCCGGACAAGACCCGCTTCGACTTCAGCCACGGCGCGCCGCTCACGCTCGAGGAAATCGCCAGGGTCGAAACCATCGTCAACCGCGAGATCCTGGAGAACCACCCAACCCAGGCCCAGCACATGAGCTTCGACGACGCCGTCAAGCACGGCGCCATGGCGCTGTTCGGCGAAAAATACGGCGACAGCGTGCGCGTACTGGACATCGGCTCCTCGAAAGAGCTGTGCGGCGGCGTGCACGTCACCCGCACCGGCGACATCGGCCTGTTCAAGATCGTGTCGGAAGGCGGCGTGGCCGCCGGCATCCGCCGCGTCGAGGCGGTGACCGGCGAGGGCGCGCTGGCGCTGGTGCAGTCGATCAACCGCAAGCTGGGGGAAGCCGCCGGTCTACTTAAAACCAGCCCGGACGAGCTGCCGTCGCGCATCGCCCAGGTGCAGGACCAGGTCAAATCGCTCGAGAAGGAAGTGGCCGCGCTCAAGTCGAAGCTGGCCGCAGGGCAGGGCGACGAGCTGGTGACCAAGGCAGTGGACGTGAACGGCATCAAGGTGCTGGCCGCGACCATGGAAGGCGCCGACCTCACCGCGCTGCGCGAGACCATGGACAAGCTCAAGGACAAGCTGGGCACCGCCGCCATCGTGCTGGCCAGCGTCCTCGATGGCAAGGTCAGCCTGATCGCGGGCGTGACCAAGGACGCCACCGGCAAGGTCAAGGCCGGCGAACTGGTCAACTTCGTGGCCCAGCAGGTGGGCGGCAAGGGCGGCGGCCGTCCGGACATGGCGCAGGCCGGCGGTACCGACCCGGCTGGCCTGCCGGCGGCGCTGGCCGGCGTGGCGGGCTGGGTGGGCGAGCGCGCGTAAGCGACGCGGGTGCCATCTGGAAAGCGCCGCCTTCGGGCGGCGCTTTTGCGTTAACCCATCCATGCGGCGGGAGGACGCGCGAACCTTGCCGAACTTGCAATTTTTTGACACTTGCGGGACTGGTATCTACCATGTGTCGCACCATGACGGTGCCGGATGGTTTCGCTTGTGTCTGCCTATGGTGCAATAGCACGGGGAAATTCACAATCGGTTGCAGCCATGCAACAATGTGTGACTATTTTGGTGCGCTGCGTCATACTGCCGGAAAAGGAGTAGTATTCGACTTCCGAGCACCACCTACTATGCAGGCATGCGATGAGCGACACCACAATCGACATTGATACCATGGAATTCCAGAGAGACCTGGATGCGCGCGGGCTGAATTGCCCGCTGCCGATCCTGAAAGCCAAGAAGGCGCTCGCCGAGATGGAGAGCGGCCAGGTGCTGCGCATCGTGGCGACCGACACGGGTTCCGTGCGCGACTTCCAGGCATTTGCCAAGCAGACCGGCAATGCGCTGCTGGCCCACACCGCTGAAAACGGCGAATTCACCTTCCTGATGCGCCGCAAGTAGGCCGCGCAGGGGCGCGTCCCGGGCGCGTCCCGGGCGTGCCCGGTAGCGCCGGCGCGTGCGCCGTGCTGCCCGAGGATGGGCGCCGCAAGCAGAGCGGGGCAGTCGTGCGCCAGTCCCGTGCCATCTTTCCCAAAACCGGTATGATGACGTTTTAGTCGGAAACTTCTAACTAAAAATCGCACGATCGTGCTTTAATTTCGACCTGAAGCCGAATTTCTCTTATAATCAAGGCCATTTTCGTCTGTCACCCATTCCATTTTCTAAAGGCACCCTATGAAAGTCCTGGTACCCGTCAAACGCGTGGTCGACTATAACGTCAAGGTCCGCGTCAAATCCGACGGCAGCGGCGTGGATATCGCCAATGTCAAGATGTCGATGAACCCGTTCGACGAGATCGCGCTGGAAGAAGCCACGCGCCTGAAGGAAGCCGGCAAGGTCACCGAAGTGGTGGCCGTGTCGGTGGGTGTGCCGCAGTGCCAGGAAACCCTGCGCACCGGCATGGCCATCGGCGCCGACCGCGGCATCCTGGTCGAGACCAGCGTCGAGACCGAACCGCTGGCCGTGGCCAAGATCATGAAGGCGCTGGCCGACAAGGAACAGCCGCAGCTGATCATCCTGGGCAAGCAGGCGATCGACGACGATTCGAACCAGACCGGCCAGATGCTGGCAGCCCTGCTGGGCTGGCCGCAAGCCACCTTCGCCTCGAAAGTGGTGCTGGAAGACGGTAAAGTGACCGTGACCCGCGAAGTGGACGGCGGCCTGGAAACCGTGGCCCTGAGCTTGCCGGCGATCGTCACCACCGACCTGCGCCTGAACGAGCCGCGCTATGTGACGCTGCCGAACATCATGAAGGCCAAGAAGAAGCCGCTGGAAACCATCAAGCCGGAAGACCTGGGCGTCGACGTGAGCCCGCGCCTGAAGACCCTGAAGGTCGCCGAGCCGGCCAAGCGCTCGGCCGGCGTCAAGGTGCCGGACGTGGCGACCCTGGTGCAGAAGCTGCGCACCGAAGCCAAGGTTATCTAACAGCGGTTCTGTACCCAATACATAGGAAATAACATGGTCGCACTCGTCATTGCTGAACACGACAACGGCTCCCTCAAGGGCGCTACCCACCACACCGTGACTGCCGCCGCCCAGTGCGGCGACGAGGTCCACATCCTGGTCGCCGGCTCCGGCTGCGGCGCCGCCGCCGAAGCCGCCGCGCAGATCGCGGGCGTCGCCAAGGTGCTGGTCGCCGACGCGCCGCACTTCGCCGACGGCCTGGCCGAGAACGTCGCCGAGCAGATCCTGGCGATCGCCGGCAACTACTCCCACATCCTGGCTCCGGCCACCGCCTACGGCAAGAACATCCTGCCGCGCGTGGCCGCCAAGCTGGACGTGGCCCAGATCTCGGAAATCACCAAGGTCGATTCCCCGGACACCTTCGAGCGCCCGATCTACGCCGGTAACGCCATCGCCACCGTGCAGTCGAGCGACAGCGTGAAGGTCATCACCGTGCGCGGCACCGCGTTCGACTCCGCCGCCGCCGGCGGTTCGGCTGCCGTGGAGCAGATCGCAGCCGTCGCCGACTTCGGCAAGTCGGCCTTTGTCGGTCGCGAACTGGCCAAGTCCGACCGTCCGGAACTGACCGCCGCCAAGATCATCGTGTCGGGCGGCCGCGGCATCGGCTCGGCCGAGAACTTCAAGCTGCTCGAGCCGCTGGCCGACAAGCTGGGCGCCGCCATGGGCGCCTCGCGCGCCGCCGTCGACGCCGGCTTCGTGCCGAACGACTGGCAGGTTGGCCAGACCGGCAAGATCGTCGCCCCGAACCTGTACATCGCGGTCGGCATCTCGGGCGCGATCCAGCACCTGGCCGGCATGAAGGACTCCAAGACCATCGTCGCCATCAACAAGGATCCGGAAGCGCCGATCTTCTCGGTGGCCGACTACGGCCTGGTGGGCGACCTGTTCGAAGTCGTTCCGCAGCTGGTCAAGGAACTGGGCTGATCGGCGCATAGGCCCTCTATCGTCGCTCCCGTGTGGCCTCGAGGCTGCGCCGGGGCGACGTTTTTACGTGAAGCGTCACATCAGGAGACAAAGGTGAGCTACCAAGCCCCGCTGAAAGACATGCAGTTCGTCCTGAACGAACTGGCGAACCTGGCCGAGATCAATCAACTCCCGGGCTGCGAAGACGCGACCCCGGACACCGTCGATGCCGTGCTCGAAGAAAGCGCGAAGTTCTGCGGTGAAGTCGTCGCCCCGCTGAACCACGCGGGCGATAAGGAACCCAGCTTCTGGAAAGACGGCAGCGTCACCACCTCGAAGGGCTTCCGCGACGCCTTCCGCGCCTTCGCCGAAGGCGGCTGGCAGGGCATCCAGCATCCGAGCGAGTTCGGCGGGCAGGGCCTGCCGAAGCTGGTCGCTACGCCGTGCATGGAAATGCTGCACGCGGCCAACCTGTCGTTCGCGCTGGCGCCGCTGCTGACCGACGGCGCCATCGAGGCGCTGCTCACCGCTGGTTCCGACGAGCAGAAAAAGCTGTTCCTCGAGCCGCTCATCAGCGGCAAGTGGACCGGCACCATGAACCTGACCGAGCCGCAGGCCGGTTCCGACCTGGCCGCCGTGCGCACCCGCGCCGAGCCGCAGGGCGACGGCACCTACAAGATCTTCGGCACCAAGATCTTCATCACCTACGGCGAGCACGACATGGCGGAGAACATCATCCACCTGGTGCTGGCGCGCACCCCGGATGCGCCGGCGGGCGTGAAGGGCATCTCGCTGTTCATCGTGCCGAAGTTCCTGGTGGGCGCCGACGGTTCCCTTGGTGAGCGCAACGACGCTCACTGCGTCTCGATCGAGCACAAGCTGGGCATCAAGGCCTCGCCGACGGCGGTGCTGCAGTTCGGCGACCACGGCGGCGCCATCGGCACCCTGGTGGGCGAAGAGAACCGCGGCCTCGAATACATGTTCATCATGATGAACGCGGCCCGCTTCGGCGTCGGCATGCAGGGCGTCGGCCTGGCCGAACGCGCCTACCAGCAGGCGGTGACCTTCGCCAAGGACCGTGTCCAGTCGCGCGAAGTGGCGGGTTCGCCCGGCCCGGTGGCGATCATCAACCACCCGGACGTGCGCCGCATGCTGATGTCGATGCGCTCGCAGACGGAGGGTGCGCGCGCGCTGGCCTACGTCGGCGCCGCCCTGTCGGACATCGCGCACAACCACCTTGATGAAGCGACCCGCAAGGCGAATCTGGCCGTGTACGAATATCTGGTCCCGATCATCAAGGGCTGGTCGACCGAGATGAGCGAGAACGTGGCGCGCGACGGCGTGCAGGTGCATGGCGGCATGGGCTTCATCGAAGAGACCGGCGCGGCCCAGCACTTCCGCGACGCCAAGATCCTGACCATCTACGAAGGCACCACCGCGATCCAGGCCAACGACCTGGTGGGCCGCAAGACCGTGCGTGACGGCGGCGCCGTGGCCAAGGGCCTGATCGCCCAGGTGCGCGCGGTCGAGGCGCAGCTGGGTGAGCTCGAAGGAGAAGAGTTCGCCGCGATCCGCCGCCAGCTGGCGCTGGGTTCGGTCGCGCTGGAAGAAGTGGTCGACTTCGTGGTGGCGAATGCCAAGCTTGATGTGCGCGCGGTGTTCGCCGGCAGCGTGCTGTACCTGAAGCTGGCCGGCATCGTACTGGGCGGCTGGCAGATGGCGCGCGCGGCGCTGGTCGCGCAGCGCAAGCTGGCGGCAGGCGAGGGCGATGCCTCCTTCCTGCGTGCGAAGATCGCCACCGCGCGCTTCTTCGCCGACCACGTGCTCTCGAGCGCCCCTGGCCTGCGCACCGCCATCGTCGAAGGCGCGCCGGGCGTGCTGGCGCTGGAAGTCGATCAGTTCTGATCCGACTGATTCTGTAGGGTGGGCGACTTGTGAACTGGTCCACAGGACCAGTTCACCCCGCGCGTTCAAACCTGGCATGAATTGCTGCAACGCTGTTCATTCTCCGGCCTGAACTGCGCTGCCCTCCCTACACCCCCCCCCTCAGCCGTACGACCCACCCGTATAGAGCAGGTCGAACACCCGTGCGATCGTCCCGATCAGCACGATCGCGCCCACCCCCAGGATCAGCACCAGCAGCAGCGCCAGCATCCAGTTCGAGCGCGAGCGCTTGCCGCTGCCCCCGTTATACTGCGCATCCCAGGCTTCGTCCGGCGTCAGGCCGATGACCAGACCCTCGACGAAGCCGGCGATGGTCGACACCAGCAGCGGCAAGATCACATAGAAGGGATGCGGCTGCACCGCGCCGTACAGGATGCCGGTGAGCGGCAGACTGCACAGGTGCAGCAGCCCGAGCCGGTCGACGCTGCCTTTCAGGTAGAAGCGGTGGGCGCCAAGCCCGCCCAGCAGCAGGGCGAGCAGGGTGGCGAAGGTTTTGTTCTTGTGCCGGACAGCCATGAGCATTGCCAAAAGTTCAGGAAAACAGGAGTATGGTGCAAAATGACAAGGAAGGCACGCCTTGCGTGAACCCGGCCGTGCGCCGCCTGTCAAACCGCCCAAGCCCATCCGAACCCGTCCACCATGCTCAAGACGCGCTCCTACCTCGCTGAAGTCCAGCTCAAGCCGGGCGCGCCGCTCGAGCCGCCGGTATTTCCGTTCACGCTGCCGGCGATCCGCTCCCTTGAGCGCCTGGCCTTGCACCCGAGCGTCACCTTCCTGGTTGGCGAAAACGGCTCGGGCAAGTCGACGCTGCTCGAAGCCATCGCCCTCGGCATGGGCTTCAACGCCGAGGGCGGCAGCCGCAATTTCAACTTCGCCACGCGGGCATCGCATTCGGATCTGCATGAGCACCTGCGCTTCGTGCGCGGCGTCGAGCGGCCGCGGGACGGCTTCTTCCTGCGTGCCGAAAGCTTCTTTAACGTCAGCACCGAAATCGAGCGCCTTGGCGCCCTGCGTTCCTATGGCAGCAGGCCACTGCACGAACAGTCCCACGGGGAGGCATTCCTCGCCCTGTTCATGCATCGCTTCGGCAAGGAGGGCTTCTACGCCCTGGACGAGCCCGAGGCCGCGCTGTCGCCCCAGCGCCAGCTTGCCCTGCTGAGCCGCCTGCACGACCTGGTGCAAGATCGCTGCCAGTTCGTCATCGCCACCCATTCCCCCATCCTGATGGCCTACCCGAATGCCCTGATCTACGCGTTTGGCGAGCAGGGCATACGCGAAGTCGCCTACGAGGATACGGAACACTACCGCGTCACGCGCGACTTCCTGGCCAATCCGGCCCGCATGTTGCGTGTCCTGATGAGCGATGAATAGGGGAGGGCGGCCAACAGAGAAGCGGCTAACGGTGGCGGTGTGGCCAGAAATCGGCGATAATGCTCAATTCGCCGAACTTCACGTTGCCGCCTTGCTCCATGCGCGCCGTGTTGCTATAAACGCTTGCCCCTATCCAGGCATGCGCGCTATAATCGTCGGCTTTCTCCGTCCAATACAACTTTTTGGAAATATTATGGTCGTTATCCGTTTGGCTCGTGGCGGCGCAAAAAAGCGCCCGTTCTACAACATCGTTGCAACCGATTCGCGTAACCGTCGCGATGGCCGTTTCATCGAGCGCATCGGTTTCTACAACCCGATGGCATCGGGCGCTGAAGTCGGCCTGCGTATCGCTGCTGACCGTCTGGCTCACTGGCAAGGCGTTGGCGCACAACTGTCGCCGACCGTCGCTCGCCTGGTTGCAAACCAGCAGCCTGCAGCCTAAGTAAGGTAAGCAAGGTTTGACCGATTCGGCAGCATCCGGGGTGCAAGTCCCTGACGACCTGGTCCAGGTCGGTTATGTGTCCGGCGCATTCGGGATCGTGGGCGGCCTGCGTGTCACCCCGTTCTCGACGGACGCCGACGCGCTGCTGAACGTCAAGACCTGGTGGCTCGACAAGCCGACCCTGCATGCCGTTTCGGTACGCACGGCAAAGATGCATGGTGGCGACGTGGTTGCCACCCTGGTCGGCATGCGCGACCGTAACGACGCCGAAGCGCTCAAGGGCGCCGCGGTCTCGGTATCGCGCAGCGAGTTCCCGAAGCTCGAAGAAGACGAATACTACTGGTCCGACCTGATCGGACTGGATGTGGTCAACCTGGAGGGCGCAGCCCTCGGCAAGGTGACCGACATGATGCACAACGGCGCGCAGTCGATCCTCCTGATCACGCCCGCGGCATCGGACAATACGGGTGCTCCTGATGCCAAGGTATCGGAGCGCCTGGTGCCGTTCGTCGAGCAGTTCGTCAAGAACGTCGACCTGGACGGCAAACTGATTACCCTCGAATGGGGTCTGGATTATTGACCCGCGTGCTGGTATGCGGCGCATGAGGCGAGGTAGCGATGCAGTTTGACGTCGTGAGCCTGTTTCCGGAGATGTTCGCGGCGCTGACGCAGTCGGGCGTGACCCGGCGCGGCATCGAGCAGGGGCGCTGGGGTCTGACGATCTGGAACCCGCGCGACTTCACGCAGGACCGCCACCGCACCGTGGATGACCGCCCCTATGGCGGCGGCCCCGGGATGGTGATGCTGGCCAGGCCGCTCGAAGCCGCGATCGGCGCCGCCAAGCAACGGCAAGTCGAGCTGGGCCTGCCGGCGCCGCGCGTGGTGTACATGTCGCCGCAGGGCAAGCCCCTGACGCACGAGCGGGTGGCGGCCCTGAAGGACGAGCCGGGACTGGTCGTGCTGTGCGGGCGCTACGAAGGCGTGGACCAGCGTTTGCTGGACCGCTGCGTCGACGAGGAAATCTCGCTCGGCGACTTCGTGCTGTCGGGCGGCGAACTGCCGGCGATGGCGATGATGGATGCGGTGGTCAGGCTCCTGCCAGGCGTGCTGGGCGACGAAGCCTCGGCGGTCGAAGACAGTTTCGTCAACGGCCTGCTCGATTCGCCGCATTACACGCGTCCGGAAGTGTACGAAGGCGAACCGGTGCCGCCGGTCCTGATGGGTGGCAACCACGCCGAGATCATGAAGTGGCGCCGCCAGCGCATGCTGGAGGCGACCCTGAAGAAGCGGCCGGACCAGCTGGCGCGTGCGCGTGCCGCCGGCCAGCTGACGAAAGCCGATGAAAAGTTTCTGGCAGGTTTGGAAAAACCTGCCGAGTAAGAATGTAACTTAGGCGCTTGACCGAAATAAATGTGAATTTTGGCAAATAGAACGGGATGCGATGCAAGGTGGCGAGTGCGCCGCAGTGCGAGCACTGCAAGCAGGAGCCAACGCAGCAGCGCGCCGGTTATGGCAGCCAAAAACACATTTATTTTGGGCGAGTGCCTAGTACATGTAACGGCGGGCATGTTGTCCGCATGTTCAACCCCATCCTCTACTGGGCATCCTGTATAGCGCCGGCAAGATGGTTTTTGGAGTAATAAAAATGGATCTGATCCAACAACTCGAGCAAGAAGAAATTGCGCGCCTCGGCCGCAAGATCCCTGATTTCGCACCAGGCGACACCGTGGTCGTCAGCGTCAACGTCGTCGAAGGCAACCGCAAGCGCGCCCAGGCATACGAAGGCGTGGTCATCTCGCGTCGTAACCGCGGCCTGAACTCGAACTTCATCGTTCGCAAGATCTCGTCGGGCGAAGGCGTCGAGCGTACCTTCCAGCTGTACTCGCCGCTGATCGCTTCGATCGAAGTGAAGCGTCGTGGCGACGTGCGCCGCGCCAAGCTGTACTACCTGCGTGAGCGTTCGGGCAAGTCGGCACGTATCAAGGAAAAGCTGCCGCAGCGTAAAGTCAAGACCGCAGCAGCAGCTGAGTAATAGCATCTGCGTCTTGGGGAAAGGCATCCGTGAGGATGCCTTTTTCTTTATGGCCGCCCGCTTTTGCCTATAGGAATGTAACTTGACCAAGTCCTCCCTCGATCCCATGGCGATGCCGCTCGAAGGCATGGCGGGCGAAGCGCCGCTCCCGCCCGAGCTGCTGAGCGCGCAGGCCGTCCGCGCCCGCTTCGCGCGCAGCTTGCGCTGGGATCCGGAAGCGTCCGACGAAGCGCTGCTCGCGCCGGCATTGCGCCTGCGCCGCGCCGCCGTGCTGGTACCGCTGGTCGAGCGTCCGCAAGGCCTGAGCGTGCTGCTGACCAGGCGCACGGACCACCTGTCGAGCCACGCCGGCCAGATCAGTTTTCCCGGCGGCCGCGCCGAAGAACTGGATTCTTCGCCGATCGAGACCGCCCTGCGCGAGGCCGAGGAAGAGATCGGCCTGCACCGCCGGCACGTCGAGATCGTCGGCGTGCTGCCCGAGCACGTCACCATCAGCGCCTACCGCGTCACGCCGGTGGTGGCGCTGGTGACCCCGCCCTTCGAGCTGCATGCCGACCCGGGCGAGGTGGCCGAGATCTTCGAGGTGCCGCTGGGCTTCCTGATGTCCGGCGCCAACCACGAGCGCCGCTCGGTGAGCCTGCCCGACGGCGGCGGCAAGCGCCGTTTCTATGCGATGCCGTTCAATGATTACTTCATCTGGGGCGCCACGGCGGCCATGCTGCGCAACCTGTATCACTTCCTGCGCGCTTGAGGGCAGGCGCGAATCCTGGGGTCGCCGGGGGCGCGTAGCCGGCTTTGCCGTCCGCGCGTCCAGCGCACGCTCGCCCGCTGTCTGTGCACAAACCGGTGCAACGCGCGCCCGGCGCGCCGGTCACTCCGCCGAACCCGAGTCATCCTTCCATTTCCCGATTTGATTCCGGCCAGCTTCTCCGCTATCTTAGCGGGCAGTACGGTATTGCCAGAATAAAAAAGGATTCCTGAATGACATTTTTCTCCATCCTCGTCGCGCTGATCATCGAGCAGCTGAAGCCGCTTCGCGCCGACAACCAGGTCTACGGTGGCATCAAGGGATTCGCGATGCGCATCGAAGGCTGGTTCAATGCGGGCGAGCAGAAGAATGGACGCATGGGCTGGGTCTTGATGATGCTGGCGCTGATGCTGCCGACCTGGCTGGTGTACTGGTTGTTCATGCGCTACAACCTGGTGCTGCTGGCCTTTGCCTGGAATGTCCTGATCGTCTACCTGACCCTGGGGTTCCGCCATTACAGCCATTACTTCACCTCGATCCAGCTGGCCCTGAACCAGGGCGACGAAGCCGGCGCGCGCCAGCTGCTGGCGGAGTGGACCCGCAGCGACACGGTCGGCATGGATGCCACCGAGATCTGCCGCGTCGCCGTCGAAAAATCCTTGACGACCACCCACCGCAACGTATTCGGCGTATTCTTCTGGTTCCTGATGCCGCTCGGCCCTGCGGGCGCGGTCATGTACCGCGTGTCCGAATACCTGGCGCGCGCCTGGAACGAACCCGACCACATGCGCAACGAGGCCTTCGGCCAGTTCGCCGCCCGGGCCTTCTACTGGATCGACTGGATTCCGGTGCGGCTGACGGCCGTGGCCTTTGCCGTGGTCGGCAATTTCGAGGATGCGATCTACGCCTGGCGCAATTTCGCGCGCCGCTGGGCCGACGAATCGAAGGGCATCCTCCTGGCCGCCGGCGGGGGAGCGATGGGCGTCCGGCTCGGCACGCCGAACGAGAACGCACCCGAGCCGCTGCCCCTGGATGCCGCAACGGTCGACCTGAGCGACCGCGATACCGAGATGCTGCCGGGCGAGGAGCCGAACCTGCGCGCCCTGCAAAGCACGGTCGGACTGGTGTGGCGGGCCCTGGTCTTGTGGATGATCCTGTTGCTCCTGCTGTCGAGCGTGGTGTGGCTGGGCTGAGCGATATCGGGGTTTTCGCGCGTATCGGCGTGTATCGGGTCTCGTCCGGCAGTCTTCTATAAGATATAATAGTGAGCTGAGGTTGTTCTCATCCACGCAGTATTCTTGTTTCAGCAAGCAGCACTATGGCCGAGTTACCGCACACCACGGATGAAAAACTGAAAGACGAGTTTTTTATCCTGGGCATCACCAGCAAAGGCAGGCAGTTTCGCCCCAGCGACTGGGCCGAGCGCCTGTGCGGCGTCATGTCGTGCTTTGCTCCCGGCGCCGCCGGCCGTGATTCCCACTTACAATTTTCTCCCTGGGTCCACCCGACCATGGTCAATGGCGTCAAGGCCGTCGTGGTCAGTCGCGAGCTGCAGAAGATCGAGCCGCTGGCCTACCATTTCGTGCTCAACTTCGCCAAGGACAACGATCTGCAGGTGGCCGACGCCTGCTTCGTGCCGCCGCCGGAGCAGAAAAAACCGGCAAGCTGAGACCGTGCCGCTTTTACCCTTCCGAATCCTGGAACTGGCGCTATGATGAAAGTCATAGCGCCAGTTTTCATTCAGGCCTGCCGCCTCCGCTTCAGCCACCGGCACGGAACAGGAAGAGGGCGAGGAAGAAGGAGAGACACCATGCACATCCGCGACATCTGCACCAGCGAAGCCGCCCACTGCACCCGGGACGAAACCGTACAGGGCGCGGCGCTCACGATGCGCCGCCTGCACGTGGGCGACCTGATCGTCGTCGAGCAGTTCGACGGCGCCAGCGTCCCGGTCGGCATCGTGACCGACCGCGATATCGTGGTCTCGGTCATCGCACCCGGCCTCGATCCGGCCAGCCTGCAGGTCGGCGACATCATGGCCGACGACCTGCTCACCGCGCGCGAGACCGACGATGTCTACGAGACCATCGAACGGATGCGCCTGCGCGGCATCCGGCGTGTGCCGGTGATCGATGCCAAGGGCAGCCTGGCGGGCATCGTCAGCGCCGATGACCTGCTCGAATTCCTCGCCGAAGAGATGGGGGAATTGTCCCGTATCAGTCCCTATCAACAGGCGCACGAGCGCAGGGCCCGGCAGTAATTAAGCTGGCCCTCAGGCCCGGTCTGCTACCATCCTGCATTGGTCAAGAACATGCAGGACGGCTCTGTCCTGCCAACACGACAGGACACCATGGACAGGATGACATGCAAGCGCGGCATTGCCGCGCGCCTATTGGCCGGCAGCCTATGCTTTGTCATGGCCGGCGCCGCCTGGGGCGCGCCGGTGCAGGCGGCGCCCGAGCGGCACAAGGCGCCCCGGCACAGCGCGGCGCAACAAAACGCAGCGCTGCCGAAGGGCGTCACGCTCGGCCCCTCGGCCGAGGGCATCACCGAATACCGCCTGGCCAACGGCCTGAAGGTGCTGCTGTTCCCGGACGCCTCGCGCCCGACCGTGACGGTGAACGTCACTTACCTGGTCGGCTCGCGCCACGAGAACTACGGCGAGACCGGCATGGCCCACCTGCTCGAGCACCTGCTGTTCAAGGGGACGAAGAAGAATCCGGACATCACCGGCCAGTTCGCGCGGCGCGGCATGGATTTCAACGGCACCACCTCGCTCGACCGCACCAATTACTACGAAGTCTTCCAGGCCACGCCCGAGAACCTGGACTGGGCGCTGCAGATGGAAGCCGACCGCATGGTCAACTCGCCGGTGGCGCAGAAGGACCTGGCGTCCGAAATGACCGTGGTGCGCAACGAGTTCGAAAGCGGCGAGAACTCCCCGGTCCAGGTGCTGTTCAAGCGCATGCAGAGCGTGGCCTACGATTGGCACAGCTACGGCCGCGCGACCATCGGCAACCGCAGCGACATCGAGAACGTCAAGATCGATAACCTGCAGGCCTTCTACCGCACCTGGTACCAGCCCGACAACGCGGTGCTGCTGGTGGCCGGCAAGTTCGATCCACAGGCGACCCTGGCCACCATTCACCGCCTGTTCGGCGGCATTCCGAAGCCGGCGCGCGCCCTGCCGCAGTTCTGGACCGTCGAGCCGACCCAGGACGGCGAACGCAGCTTCGCGGTGCGGCGCCAGGGCGACATGCAGATCGTCGCGGTCGGCTACAAGATCCCGTCCGACCTGCAGCAAGAGTCGGAGGCGCTCGGCTTCGCCTCGGAGATCCTGGGCGACGCGCCCAACGGCCGGCTGCACAAGCTGCTGGTCGAAACCGGCAAGGCCAGCCAGGTGTTCAGCTTCGGCCAGACCGGCTATGCGCCGGGCCTGCAGTTCTACGGGGCCGTGGTCAAGAAGGGCGAGCCGATCGAGCCGGTGCGCCAGGCCCTGACCGAGGCCGTGGAAGGCCTCGCCACGCAAGCGCCGAGCGCCGAAGAAATGGAGCGCGTGCGCCGCTCATGGCTCAACAGCATCGAACGCAGCATGAACGACGCGCAGGGCTTCGGCGTGGCCCTGTCGGAAGCCATCGCGCTGGGCGACTGGCGCCTGTACTTCCTGGGCCGCGAGCGTATCAAGGAGGTCAAGGCGGAAGCGGTGGCGGAAAGCAGCGGCCGCTACTTCGTGCGCAGCAACCGCGTGACCGGCACCTTCGTGCCGGAAGACGCGCCGGTGCGCGCCAGCATCCCGGCGGCGCCGAGCGTCGAGACCGTGATGAAGGACTACAAGCCGTCCGCATCCAGCCTGGTGTCGGAGGATTTCGATCCGAGCCAGGCCAACATCATGAAGCGCACCACGCTCACCACCGTCGGGGGCGTGAAGCTGGCGCTGCTGCCGAAGAAGAACCGCGGCGAGACCGTCACCGTGTACCTGAACCAGCATATCGGCGACCAGAAGAACCTGTTCGGCAAGGGCATGGTGCCGGGACTCTCGGCCGCCATGCTTCAGCGCGGCACCACGAAGTACAGCCGCGCCGAACTGGCCGACGCCTTCGACAAGCTCAAGATGGCGGGCGGCCCGCACAGCTTCCAGACCACGCGCGAGCACCTGGCCGAGGCGCTGGAGCTGGCCGCCCATGTGCTCAAGCAGCCGGCTTTCCCGGCGAGCGAGTTCGAGCAGCTGCGCAAGCAGATCCTGGTCGGCCTGGAAGCCAGCCGCGCCGAGCCCCAGAGCGTGGCGGCGCGCGCGCTGTCGACCCACTTCAACCTGTACCCGCGCGGCGACATCCGCCATGCCAACACGCTGGAAGAAGACATCGAAGACCTCAAGGCCGCGCGCCTGGAAGACGTGGTGGCCTTCCACCGCGACTTCTACAACACCCATCCGGCCGAACTGGCGATCGTCGGCGACTTCGATCCGAAGGAAATCGTGCCGCTGGTCGACCGGCTGTTCGGCGCCTGGCGTGCGCCGGCGAATGTGGCGCCGATCTTGCGCCGCCATGCCGAGGTGGCGCCGATCGACAAGACGCTGGATACCCCGGACAAGGAAAACGGCTTCTATATCGCGCGCATGAACCTCGACCTGAACATCGAGGACGCCGATTACCCGGCGCTGATGCTGGCCAACTACATCTTCGGCGAGGGGGGACTGAAGTCGCGCCTGATGGACCGGATTCGCCAGAAGGACGGGCTGTCCTATGGCGGCGGCTCGGACCTGGCGGCCGGCGACCTGGATCGTGCCGGCGCCTTCTCGATCAGCGCGATCGCCGCGCCGCAGAACCTGCGCAAGCTCGATGCCGCGGTGCGCGACGAACTGGGTCGCGCGGCGAAGAGCGGTTTCACGGCCGAGGAGCTGGCCGACGCCAAATCGGGCCTGATGCAGCAGCGCCAGCAGAACCGGACCAGCGACGCCGCGCTGGCCGCGGGCTGGACCTCCTACCTGTACCGCGACCGCACGTTCGACTGGTCGGCCGCGTTCGAGCGCAAGCTGATGGCGGTCACGCTGCCCCAGCTGAATGCCGCCTTCCGCAAGGCGATCGACCCGGCGAAATTGTCGGTAGTGATGGCCGGAGACCAGAGCAAGGCCAAGGCCGGCACCACGGGCGCGCCCTAGAAGCAACACTTGGCAACACTTGCAAGCCCGATTATGACAAGCCACCTCCTGCTGCGTTAAAATGTTTCCTTTGAGAAGTATTAGTTGCCAGGCATCAGGAGCATCATGAAAGGGATAGTAAAAGCGCAAGCGCCGAACGCACTGCCGTTCGCCGGCAAGGTGGCCATCGTGACCGGCGCGGCCAGCGGCATCGGCCGCGCCACGGCGCTGGCCTTCGGCCGTGCCGGCGCCCATGTCGTGGTCGCCGACACCGCCATCGACGGCGGCCACGCAACCGCCGCGATGATCGTCGAGTCGGGCGGCAAGGCCTTGTTCGTGCGCAGCGACATCGGCAAGGCAAGCGAGGTCGAGGCGCTGGTCGAGAAGACCATCAACCACTATGGCCGCCTCGACATCGCGGTCAACAATGCCGCGATCGACGAGGAATGCGCGCCGGTGGCGGAGGGCGACGAAGCGCAGTTCGACCGCATCATGGACGCCAACGTCAAGGGCGTCTGGCTGTGCATGAAGTACCAGCTGCGCGAGATGCTCAAGCAGGGCGGCGGGGCGATCGTCAATGTGTCGTCGGTGTCGGGCCTGGTGGGCGCGCCGAACCGTGCGATCTATGCGGCCAGCAAGCACGCGGTGATCGGCCTGACCAGGAGCGCCGCCGCCGAGTATGCGCGCGACGGCATCCGCATCAACGTGCTGTGCCCGGCGGCGGTGAAGACGCCGATGCTGGCGCGCATGGTGGAGCGCGATCCGTCCGGCGAGAAGAAACTCAAGGCCTCGCATCCGATGGGACGTTTCGCCGAGACCGCCGAGGTGGCGAATGCGGCCCTGTGGCTGGCCTCGGAGCAGGCTTCCTACGTCAACGGCCACGAGCTGGTGGTGGACGGCGGCTTCACCGCGGTGTGAGCACGGGGGGCGGCCGAGCCTGCGTCAGCCAGCCCCTAGGAGGCGTTCAGCTCCGCCACGAAATCGTACATGTCGCCCCTGAACCAGGAGCGGCAGAACTCCACCGCGCGCCCGTCGCGGGCGAATCCCAGCCGCTCGACGCACAGGCCGGCATCGCCCTCCCTGACCTGGAGCAGGCGCGCCTGTTCGGCAGTGAGCAGCAGCGCCGACAGGCGCTGCAGCGCGCGCACCGGCCGCTGGCCGGTGCGCTCCAGGGCCGCGTACATCGAATCGTCCACCGCATCGAGCGAGGGCAGGGCGAAGGCGGCGATGGTCGCGTACTCGAGGCACATCGGCAGCTCGTCGGCATAGCGGATGCGGTTGAAGCGGTAGACCGCGGTGCCCGGCGAGAGCCGCAGGCGCAGCGCTTCTTCCGGCGTCACCAGGCCTTCCGAGCGCTTGAGCCACTCGTTGCGCGGCGCCCGGCCGCGCGCCCGCATGTCTTCCGAAAATGAGCTGAGCTTGGCGAAGTTCTTCTCGATGCGGGTGTTGATGAAATTGCCCGCACCGGCGCGCCGCACCAGCAGGCCTTCTTCGACCAGGACGTCGATTGCCTTGCGCACCGTGATGCGCGAGATACCGAGCTCCTGCGCCAGCTGGCGCTCGGCCGGCAAGGCCGAGGCCGAGCCCCAGGCGCCTTCGTCGATGGCGCGGCGCAGCGCGTACTGCAGCTGCTGGTAGAGGGGGAGCTTGCCGCCGCCGGCGGCCGATTGCATCAAGTCGGCAATGGAAAGCATGCGGGCCATGGGTTGTTCGCGAGGCCGCATCATACCATTGCGCGCGTGCTCACTTCGGGCGCGGGCGCTTCAGGTCGTGGCTGACCACCTTGATGCGGCCGGCGCGGATTTCGCGCACCGCAGCCTCGACCGCGCGCGCGACATTGCGCACCTCTTCCTGGACCGCGGTGTCGCGGTCGAGCGTCTCATGGCTGTTGGCATAGGATTCGTAGTAGCCGATATACCGGTCGAGCTGGGAGAAGCTGCCGGCGTCGATCAGGCCCATCCATGACAGCCAATCCGACAAGGAGCGCCGCAAGCCTTCGATGCCGGCCACGTCGCCATGGACGACCAGCCCGAATGCGCGTCCGGCCAGGTGTTTCGGGTAGTCCCAGCCCGCCAGCTCGAGTTCCTTGGCCTCGGCCGCGGTCTTGCCGTGGGTCGAGGTCGGATCGGGGTTGCCGCCGTCGGCGCACACCAGCCTGTCGATCATCGCCTTCAGGACCGTCGGCGCCTGGTACCAGTAGGTCGGGGTCAGGATGATGACGCCGTGCGCGCTCACCCAGCGCTCGTAGATCTCGTTCATCCAGTCGTTGACCTGGCGCAGCGAGTGGTTGGGGTAGCAGCTGCAGGGCCAATGGCAGAGCGGCATCGCGGTGGAGGCGCAGCCCTTGCAGGGGTGGATGTGGCGGTCGTAGTCGGAGGTCACCAGGCTCAGGTCGAGCAGGTCGGTCTCGATCCCCAGGCCGTCCAGCGTCTCCTTGGCCAGCATGCTCAGGCGCCAGGACTTCGAGATCTCGCCGGGGCAGCTGCCGTCGTTGCGGGCCGCGCCGTTGATCAGGAGGATGCGGCTGCGGGTCGCCGGGTCTTTCTGGCGGGCCTCGGCCGCCTTCAGGCGCTCGGAGGCTTCCTGCCATTCGATCGACAAGTCATAGTCGGGATCGGCATAACCCGGCCCGGCCTTGACGGTGCGCGGCGCCTTGCGCCCGTCCTGGTAGGCATCCCAGGCCACCTGTTCGACCCCGTCCAGCGCATCGTCGACGCTCTCGTAGGCAGGATCGGTGAGTGCGCGCCGGAAGCGCAGATGGAATTCGTTGCGTCCGAGCCTTGCCGGCGCCTGCCCCTTGCGTACTTGTGTCATGCCGCCTCCTTGGTATGAAGGGAATTATCAGCCGGGTAGCGCAGCTGAAATGTTCGCACGCACACATAGCCTTCCGAAAACCCGGACAAAGCATGGACGAAAAAAACCGGGCCAAACGGCCCGGTCCTGGTCGGCATGGCGAAGGCTTACTGCGCGGCGACCGCGCCGCCGCCCTGCTGCTGGAGCAGCATGACCCAGTACTTGGCCAGGTCGGCAGCGCCGCCCTTGCCGTTGATGCCCTGGAAGGTCTGGATGGCCTCGGCCTTCTTGCCGGCGCGCGCCTGCGCCATGCCCAGGCGCAGCTTGGCTTCGTCCGGGGACTTCAGGCCGCCCTTGGCGATACCCTGCTGGATGAAGCCGACGCCCTTGTCGGCCTGGCCCATGGTGGCGTAGGCCCAGCCCAGGTTGACCAGGCCGGCGCCGGTCTTGCTCTTGGCGGCGCTGGCTTCGCCCGACGCGATGGTCTTGGCGTCGTCGGCGGCCTGCCTGGTCGCCTTGGCGCGCAGCGCGTTGTGGGTCTTGGCATCGCTGCCCTTGCCCAGCACGCCGGCCGCGTAGCCGGCGTCGAGCACTTCCTTGGCCTCAGCCGGGAAGCCGTCGCGCAGGGCGACTTCGGCCAGGTAGGTGTAGTGCTCAGGCGGCATGGCCTTCACGGCAGCCATTTCCAGGCGCAGCATGCTGGCGCCGTAGGTGGCTTCGTCGAAGCCGGCCTTGCGGGTCACGCCGCGGCTGAGCAGGTCCATCCAGAAGTCGTCGGTCGGATAGTACTGCACCAGGTTCTCGAGGGCGAACAGGTAGCCCGCGGTGTCCTTGGCCTTGTTGGCTTCCTGGCCCAGCAGGCGCAGGTCGTTCTCGGACGGCTTCTGGCCGGCCTTCTTGGCCTCGTTGATCGAGCTCAGCAGCATATCCTTGGCGCCGCTGAAGTTGCCGCTGTTGATCTGCGCGCGCGACATGGCGGTACGCACCTTGGCCGGGTCGCCGCCTTCCTTGGTGTAGCGGGTGTACCACTCGACCGCCTTGGCGTAGTTCTTGGCGTTGTAGTTGGCGTCGCCCAGTGCCTGGTAATAGGTGATCTGCTCGGCCGGCTGCAGGCGGCCCGAGGCGAGGATCGCCTCCATGACCGGGATGGCGGCGGCGTTGTTGTCCGAACCCAGGGCCCAGGACAGCTTCATGCGGTTGATGACGTAGTCTTCGTACGGGGTACGGTTCGGCATCGCTTCGGCCTGGGTGATGCGGCTCTCCACTTCGGTGAAGTTCTTGGCATCAATCAGTGGCTTGAGCGCAGCCGGGTCGAGCAACTTGAACATGTCGGGACGGACGGTATCCTTCGCGGCTGCCTGTGCGGTGGCGGCCGCCGCATCGCTCTTCTGCTGTGCGTAGGCGCTGGATACCAGTGCCGGGGCGGACACGCCGATCGCGGCGAGCATCAGGCAGAGGCGGGCAAGACGGAATTGGGCCATGAATAATCCTTCAATCAAGTCGATAATGGGGGAACATGCATACTCAGCAATGTAGCAAGAATGCTATCCCGGCAAAATGTGCATTGTCCCATAAAACTGCCTTTTTCAGGCCCGGCAATTGTGCCCTAGCGTGCGCGAGAATGCGCGCGCGCTTACATGTCGTTACCTCATGCATTGGGGAAAGTGCCGCTCCCTAAGCCGGCGCAGTGCCGAAGCCCGGTACCGGGCAGGTGCCCCGGGCCTCGAGCGTGCCGGCCAGCCAGTCGACCACGGCGTCGACGGCGGGCGCGGCGAAGCCATAGGTCATCAGCGCGGGAGCGTCGAAGTCGAGCGCCTGGTAGGGGTTCCACAGGGCCACGTGCAGGTCGGGTCGCCAGGTGGCGCGGGCATGCGGGCCGTAGCGGCGGCGCGAGGTCGAGGCCAGGATCGTGAAGCGGCCATCCCGGGGCAGCGCGCTCCAGTCGAAGGTCTCGGCGTCGGCGAAGGTGAGCAGCTCGACCTCGTACAGGCGCCCCAGCGCGGCGGCCACCGCGCTTGCCGGCACCCCGGCTTCGGACACGCCGTCGCTGACCACGTCGGCGCGCGCCACCAGACGGATCTTGCTGCCGGGCGCCGGGCGTCGCGGCTGGCCGAGCGTGCTCAGGCCGGCGCGCCAGGCGCGCGCCATCAGGGCGCGGTCCATGCCGTCGCGCTCCGGCGTCGCGGTGGCATGGGCCACCGGCCTGGCCGGATACCTGTGCGCCAGCGCCGACAGCCGCGCCAGGCGCGCTTCGACTTCGGCCAGCGGCAGCACATTGCTGCGGATCGCCGCGGCGATCGCCTGCACGGTTTCTTCCTGGGTCTCGCGCGAGCCGATCGCCATCACCATGTCGGCGCCCGCCACCAGCGCGTTGACGGCCGCCTCGCCGGCGCCGTAGCGGTGCGCAATGGCGTGCATGTCCATGCCGTCGGTGATGACCACGCCCTGGTAGCCGAAGCGCTCGCGCAGGATGCCGGTCAGGATCGGGCGCGACATCGTGGCCGGGAAGTCCGGATCGAGCGCCGGGTAGACGATGTGGGCGGTCATCACGGCCGATGCCGCATGCTCACCCTGCGCGGCGATGCGGAAGGGCGCGAACTCGAAGCGTTCCAGTTCGTCGAGCGGCTTGTCCACCGTCGGCAGGTCGCGGTGCGAATCGACGTGGGTGTCGCCGTGGCCGGGGAAGTGCTTGACGCAGCAGGCCACGCCTTCGCTTTCGCTGCCCGCCATCCAGGCCATGGCGATGCGGGTCGCGGTCTGCGGGTCGGCGCCGAAGGAGCGCTCGGCGATCACCGGATTGTGCGGATTGTTGTTCAGGTCGAGCACCGGCGCGAAGTTCCAGTTGAAGCCCAGCGCGCGCACCGCGCGCGCCACCGCCGCACCGACCTCGCGCGCCAGTTGCGGATCGTTGGCCGCGCCCAGCGCCATCGCGCTCGGCGGCGCCGGCACCCAGGTCGCGCGCACCACGGCGCCGCCTTCCTGGTCGAGCGCGATCAGGGCTTGCGGGCCCATCGCCTCGCGCAAGGCGCCGGTGAGGCGGGTCAGCTGGCCGGCATCGCGCATGTTCTGGCGGAACAGGCAGGCGCCGCGCACCTTGTAGCGGCGCAGGAAGGCGTCGGTCTCCTGATCGAGTTCGGTGCCGAACAGGCGCACCATGATCAGCTGGCCGGCGAGGTCGAGGTAGTCGCTCATCGTGGATCCAATCAGTTGGTCTTGGTGACCTTGCTCAGGTGGCGCGGCTGGTCCGGGTCGAGGCCGCGCGCTTCCGCCAGCCGCGCCGCCATCATGTAGAAGGCCTGGATCGCGGCGATCGGGTCGAGGTCGGGAATGGCGGCGGTCGGTAGCGTCAGGTCGCGGCTGGCGACGTCCTGCGGTGCGGCCAGCAGCACGCGCGCGCCGCGGCCGCGCATCTCTTCGGCCAGGGCCACCAGGCCGGCTTGCGCCGGGCCGCGGGTGGCGAAGATCAGGAGCGGGTAGCCTTCCTCGATCAGCGCCATCGGGCCGTGCTTGATCTCGGCGCCGCTGAACGCTTCGGCCTGCAACGCCGAGGTTTCCTTGAACTTCAAGGCCGACTCCAGCGCCACCGGGAAACTGATGCCGCGTCCGACCACCATGATGTTGCGGGCCGGGGCCAGCACCTCGATCGCGGCCGACCAGTCGGCCTGGCTGGCCGCGCGCAGGGCGTCGGGCAGGGCCGCGATGCCGTCCTTCAGTTCCTGGTCGTCCTGCCATGCGGCGACCAGGCGCGCGCCGGCGACCATGCTGGCGATGAAGCTCTTGGTGGCGGCCACGCTCTGCTCCTTGCCGGCGTGCAGGGGCATGGTCCATTCGGCCGCCTGGGCCAGCGGCGAGCCGGCATCGTTCACCAGCGCCACGGTGGTGGCGCCGCCGTCGCGGAAGTAGCGGATCGGCTCGACCACGTCCGGGCTCTGGCCCGACTGCGAGATCGACACCGCCAGGGTGTCGCGCGTGACCAGGGGCGATTTGTACAGCGTGACCAGCGACATCGGCAGCGAGGTCACCAGGCGTCCCATGCGCGCCATGATCAGGTAGGCCAGGTAGCTCGAGGCGTGGTCGGAGCTGCCGCGCGCCACCGTCACCGCGCTGTGGAAGCTGGTCGCGCGCAGCGCGCGTCCCAGTTCGGCGTAGCGCTCGACGTCCTGCGCCAGCTGGTGCGCCACGCAGTCCCCTGCGGACAGCGCTTCCTGGTACATGAGCGAGGTGGGAACCGGGGCGGTCAAGGTGGCCTTCACTGAGCTTCTCCTTCGATATAAACGGCTTTGATATTCAGGTCGCGGTCGAGCACCACGAAATCGGCATGGCAGCCCGGCGCCAGGCGGCCGCGCCGGGTTTCGCCGAGGTAGTCGGCGGCATTGGTGGACACGCGCCGGCTGGCTTCGGCGAGCGGCAGCCCGATCTTCACCAGGTTGCGCAGCGCCTGGTCCATGGTCAGGGTGCTGCCGGCCAGGGTGCCGTCGACCAGGCGCACCCCGCCCATGCACTTGTGGACGGTCTGGCGGCCCAGCATGTACTCGCCGTCCGGCATGCCGGCGGCGGCGGTGGAATCGGTGACGCAAAACAGCTTCGGGATGCAGCGCAGCGCGGTCTTGATCGCGCCCGGGTGCACGTGCAGCAGGTCGGGGATGATCTCGGCGTACTCGGCGTGGGCCAGCGCGGCGCCGACCATGCCGGGCTCGCGGTGGTGCAGGCCGGGCATGGCATTGAACAGGTGGGTGAAGCCGGCCGCGCCATGCGCGAGCGCCTGGACCCCGGTCTCGTAGGAGCCGTTGGTGTGGCCGATCTGGACGCGGATGCCGGCATCCGCGATCGCGCGCAGCAGGTCCATGTGGCCGTCGATCTCGGGCGCCACGGTGATCAGGCGCATCGGCGCGGCATCGTTGAAGCGATGGACTTCGTCGAGCGTGGCTTCGCGCGCGTACGGCGGCTGGGCGCCCAGCTTGCCCGAATTGATGTAGGGGCCTTCCAGGTGCACGCCGAGGATGCGCGCCTCGCCCTTGCCGCGCGCCTTGACGGCGGCGCCGATGGAAGCGAGCGCGCGTTCGATGTCCTCGATCGGCGCGGTCATGGTGGTGGCCAGCAGGGCGGTGGTGCCGTGCTTCGCATGCAGGGCGGCGATCACGTGCGGGGCGTCGCCGCCTTCCATCATGTCGCGCCCGGCGCCGCCGTGCACGTGCACGTCGATGAAGCCGGGCAGGATGTAGTCGTCGCCGTTGGCCGACGGGTCCACTGCGTGGCCGTCGATCCCTTCGATACAGGCCCCATGGCGCAGCTCGCCGTGGACCCAGCCGCCGGGCGTAAGGATGTTGCCTTTCATTGTGTTCTTCCTTCAAGACGTTGGCGGATCATGCGCAGCGCGCCCGCTGCCGAATCGCCCTGGGCCGGCACGCAGCGCGCCAGGGTGGCGGGCGGCAGCCAGGCGCGCAGGGCCTCGCCCAGGCCGCCGCACAGGGCCAGCGGCAGGCTTGCACTGCGGTCGAGGGCGTCGGCGATGCTGGCCACCTCGCGTCCCGCGTGTTCCAGGATGGCGCGCGCCACCGGGTCGGTGTCGCCGTGCGCCACCACGAAGCGCGCCAGGCCGGCATAGGCGGTCTGGTTGGCGCGCCCTAACCAGACCTGCACCGCGTCGCGCGAACCGCCGCAGAAGTCGATGAGTTCGCGCGCGAACGCGCGGCCCTCGACGCGGCCGTCCAGCACCTGCTCGATGTGGTTCAGCGCGCGCAGGCCCATCCAGGCGCCGCTGGCCTCGTCCCCGGCCGGGAAGCCCCAGCCGCCGACTTCGACCTTGCTGCCGTCGGCCAGCATCGCTTCGCCGACGCTGCCGGTGCCGATCGCGACGATCGCGCCCGGGCGGCCGGCGTGGGCGCCCATCAGGGTGGTGAAGCCGTCGGTGTCGAGCGCCAGTGCGGCGTAGCCGGGATTGGCGGCGACGAATTGCGCCGCCCATTCCTTGTTGTGCACGCCGGCCAGGCCGAGGCCGATGGCGCAGGAAGACTTGGGAGTGGTGTCGATGCCGATGTGGGCGAAGCACTGGGCGACCACGCCGTCGATGGTGGTCCAGGCATGGTCGATGCCGCGCGACAGGGCCGAAGGGCCGCCGGTCGCCTGGGCGAGTTCTGCGAGCGCGGCGCCGTCGCGACGGGCCAGGCGCACGCGGGTGCCGGTGCCGCCGCCATCGACGCCGATGAGATAGTCGGTCATTGCTTGATTGTTCTGCCGGGGAGGTGAGCGCACTATAGGCAGGCGCTACCGGGCTGTCAACAGGTATTTAATTGGTATGCAAATATCCTGTGCAGCTATGGCCGAATAACCGCTGGTTATTTGCTTAAGTCGTTGATTTTGCTAATCTTTTTAGTGGTACGCGAACTGGTATGGTCGTGTGCCGGAAACGGCTGGTTCGGCGTGGGACGCGGCGCCACCGAAGGGGGCGCCGCAAGGGGCGGGATTACTGTTCGGTCTGGCGGCTGCCGCTGCGGTCCACCAGCAGCAGGTGGGCGCCGCGCCCGGCACGACGCTCGTCCTGCCCGCCGACGTTCACCGTGGCGCTGCCGGGGCCGGTGACGGCGATGTCGGCACGGCCGGCCGTCAGGCGCCGCCCATCGAGCCCGCCCGAGCCGCTGAGATCGGCCTTGACCAGGTCGACCCGGCCGTCGATGTGGGCGCCGCCGGGCCCGCGGATCTTGAGCAACAGGCGCTTGCCCTCGATGCCCGCGCGCAGGTCGCCCGAGCCGTGCAGTTCGGCATCCAGCGTGTCGGACACCTTCGCCAGTTCGATGCCGCCGGGACCGTGCGCCTTGACGGTCGCGCGCTTGACCTGCAAGGCGCCGGCTTCCAGGTCGCCCGAACCGCCGATCTCGGCGCTGAGTTCGCCGACGCTGCCGCTGAGGGTGGCATTGCCGGGGCCGCCCAGGCGCACGATGGCGCTGGCCGCCTGCAGGCCCCTGGCCTCGAGTTCGCCGGAACCGTGCACTTCGGCGTCGAAACGCTTCAGATTGCCGGCCACGCAGGCATTGCCCGGGCCGCGCTGGACGGTGGACGCCGCCTCGGCCGCCAGCGCGCAGGCGTCGAAATCGCCCGAGCCTTCGACCTCGGCGCGCAGTTCGCGCGTGCTGCCCGACAGGGTCATGCCGCCGGGGCCGCGCATGCGCGCGTGCAGGCGCGCCAGGCGCAGGTCGCGGGCCTCGAGCTCGCCCGAACCGCTGAGCGCCGCGGTCAATTCCTTGCCGACGCCTGCCAGGCGCACGTCGCCAGGCCCCGACATGCTCAGGTCGACCTTGGCCGCCTTCACCCGATGCAGGTCGAGGTCGCCGCTGCCGCTGGCGCGCACCGCCAGTTCGCCCACCGCGCCCGCAGCCTGCAGGTCGCCGGGACCATCGACGCTGACGCTGAAGCGTTCGCCCGCCATCTGGCTCAGGTCGACATCGCCGCTGCCGGACATCTTGAGGCTCTTGAGCTGGTCGGCGGTGATGTGGATGACGACCGTGTCGCGCCGCTTGCCCCAGCTGAAGTGGAAGCCGCTGCGCTGTACCGGCCGCACCACCAGGGTGTCGCCGCGCACGAAGGTCTCGACCTGCTCGAGCTGCTTGCGCTCGCCCGACAGCTCGACCGCCTGGCGGCCCTGGGCCCGTACCACGACCTCGTAGGGCCCCGAGAGCTCGATGGCGCTGAAGGCCTGCAGCGTGCGCTGCTGCGCGACCGGGGCGGGCGGCGACTCGGCATGGCTGGCCCGGGTGGCGAGGAAGGCCGCGGCGATGGCGGCGGCGAGGAGGGCGGGTTTGAGGGCGCTAGGCATGTTCTGGTTGTGCTCGAAGACATCGGGAGCCTGAACAATAAGGCAAGCCGGCGCGCGGCGCGGCGGCAAACCGACGGACGCCCGAAAACGGGGGGCAAAATGCAAAATCGCAAGGATGAAGCGCAGCGGCGGCGGCCCGGTCCGGACGGCCGGTGCTAATATTGGCAGCTCCACCACAAGGGAGCCGCCATGTCCTCGCTCACCGTCCGCCAGATCGACGTCGACCTGTCGCGCGGCTTCGGCCGCCGCTGGCTGGGCGGCGACGCCTACCGCAGCCAGTTCTTCAATGCGCTGTCGATGAGCTTCCCGATCGGCGAGCAGATGTTCATCGACAGCCTGCGCGCGATACCCCCTGACCGGCTGGCCGACCCCCGGTTGCGCGCCGAGGTGAAGGATTTCGTCGGCCAGGAAGCCACCCACCGCCACATGCACGTCCAGTACAACGCCGAGCTGGAGCGCCAGGGACTGTCCTTCGTGACCGGCGCGCGGATCGCCCGGCGCGTGGCGCGGGTGAACGGCTTCGGCGTGCGCAGCCGGGTGGCGATCACCTGCGCGCTCGAGCACTACACCGCGATGCTGGCCGACGGCGTGCTGCGCCACCCCGAATGGATCGCCGACGCCGAGCCGGCCCTGCGCCGCCTGTGGGAGTGGCACGCGGTGGAAGAACTCGAGCACAAGGCGGTGGCCTTCGACGCCTACCGCGCGGCGGGCGGCGGCTACTGGCGGCGGGTGTTGTGGTTCCTGCACGTGAGCCTGGTGTTCTGGTTCGATCATGTCATTCAGACCGCGCACAACCTGCACCGCGACGGCGCCCTGTGGCGGCCCGGCACCTGGCTGAGCGCCGCGCGCATGTGGTTCGGGCGGCGCGGGCTGGCCTGGCACATGGCCGGGCCGGTGCTGCGGTATTTCTCGCCGCGCTTTCACCCTTGGCAGCATGACAACCGCGACATCGTCCAGCTGTGGCTCGACCGCAACAGCACGGCGTATCGCGCGGTGCGCACGAGCACGCCTTGATCGCTTTTTGGTCAAGACATGGGGCCGGTGCGTGGCCGGACAGGCCCTGCGGTGTCATAATGCGGGCATGGAAGGAGAACTCCCGTGATTCGCTATATGGGCACCCGCAAGAACGACGACGGGGCGGCCGTCTACGTCTTCCTGGTCAACGGCATGCAGAAGGAAGTGCGCGAGCATGCGCTCAAGCAGCATCCTGGCTGCTACGAAGCGCTGCCCCCCTCGGTCAAGGCCCGGATCGCGGCCAACCGCGCCTGGCTCTCCAGGCTCTGAGCCGTGCGCTTCGCCCGACCGGCGCCGGCCGCCGCTGTGTTCACCCGCTTGTTCGCCAACTTGCTTGCCGGCTTGCTTGCCGCCCTGGGCGGTGCCGTGCCGGCCCAGGCCATGCCCTCGACCTTCAGCCAGGTCGTCGGCAACGCGCTGCTGTGCCGCAGCCACCTCGACAACCGCTATTTCCACGATTACCTGAGCACGGCCTTCGGTCCCGCCTACAAGCGCGAGGGCGGGGCCTGGTGGTTCCGGGTCGACGCCAGCCTGTGGGGCGCCGACGTCAAGGAAGTCATGGTCAGCGACGACACCAGCGAACTGGTCTTCATCGGCGCCCTGACCGACAGCACCCCCGAAGAGTTGGAAGGGGCGTTGCGGACGGCGTCGAGCACCCCGTTCCGGGCGGCGGACGGGTCGCCTTTTCCGGTGCGGGTGTCAAGACTCGGCAGCACGATTGCTTACATGAATGACAAAAGCAAGATATATTGCGCGAAGTTCAAATCGCTGCCGGCCCGCTAGCCAAGCATGTATACCCATTACTTCCACCTGAAGGGCGCGCCGTTCTCGATCGCCCCCGATCCACGCTACCTGTTCATGAGCGAGCGCCACCGCGAGGCGCTGGCGCACCTGCTGTACGGCATCGGCAGCGGCGGCGGCTTCGTCCTGCTGACCGGCGAGATCGGGGCCGGCAAGACCACCGTGTGCCGCTGCTTCATGGAGCAGATTCCCGAGAACTGCCGCTTGGCCTATATCTTCAATCCGCGCCTGAGCGTCGCGGAGCTGCTGCAGAGCGTGTGCGACGAACTGCGGATCGACCTGCCGCCGGACACCGGGGCAGGACTGGGCATCAAGGGCCATGTCGACGCGATCAACGCCTACCTGCTGGCCTCGCACGCGCAGGGCCTGAACAATGTGCTGGTGATCGACGAGGCGCAGAACCTGTCGGCCGAGGTGCTGGAGCAATTGCGCCTGCTGACCAACCTCGAGACCAGCGAGCGCAAGCTGCTGCAGATCATCCTGATCGGCCAGCCCGAACTGCGCGCCATGCTGGCCCGGCCGGAGCTGGAACAGCTGGCCCAGCGCGTGATCGCGCGCTACCACCTGGGACCGCTGACGGCGCCGGAAACCGGCGCCTATGTCGCGCACCGGCTGGCGGTGGCGGGCGCCGCCGCCGGGACCGCGGCCTCGGCCTTCCCGCCCGCGCTCACCTCCCGGATCCACGCGCTGACCCACGGCGTGCCGCGCCGTATCAACCTGCTGTGCGACCGTGCGCTGCTCGGCGCCTACGTGGAAAACAGCCCGCAGGTGACGCGCCCGATCCTCGCGAAAGCGGCCGCCGAGGTGTTCGCCGGCGAAGCGGCGCATCCGCGCCGCCTGCGCCTGCCGCTGGTGGCGGGCGGTGTGCTGGCGCTGGCGGCGGTCAGTGCCGCCGCCTGGCAGGCCCTGCCGGGGCGCGCGCCGGAACCGGCGCCGGGTGCGCAGGCCGCGGCGGCGGGCAAGGCCGTTCCGGCCGCCGGGCAGGGCGCCGCGGCGCTGCCGGTGCAGGCCGACGAAGCCGGTGCGCTACGCGCGCTGGCCGCGCTCTGGGGCCAGCCGCTGGCAGGGGACAAGCCCTGCGAGGCGGCGCTGCGCCTCGACCTGCGTTGCCACCAGGGCCGTGGCGGCCTGTACGAGCTACGCATGCTCGACCGCCCGGCCGTGGTCACCCTGCACGATGGCCCCCGCACCGGCTATGCCGTGCTGTCCGCGCTGGACGGCAACAGTGTCACCCTGAGCGCCGGCGCGCGGCGCGAGAAGATCGACCTGGCCAGCTTCGTTGCCCGCTTCGGCGGCGAATTCACGACCTTCTGGCGCATGCCGCGCGCTTTTCGCGAGGAGCTGGCCGAAGGCGACCGCGGCCTCGACGTGGACTGGCTGGCCGGGCGCCTGGCCCAGCTGAACAAAGCGCCGGCGCCCCCGGCCGGCCGGGCGCTGGATGCGTCCACGCGCGAACGGCTGCGGCGGTTCCAGGCCGCGCAGAACCTGAAGGCCGACGGCCTGGCCGGCCCGCGCACCTACATGCGCCTGAACCAGCTCTCCGGCGTGCGCGAGCCGCAGCTGCTGGTCCAGGCCGGGACGGGAAAATAACGCATGTCCTATATCCTCGAAGCCCTCAAGAAGGCACAAGCCGAGCGCCAGCTCGGCAGCGCCCCGACCATCCACGCACCGGCGCCCGGCTATGCGCCCGCGGCGGCCCAGGGCAGCCGCCGTCCGCTCATGGTCGGCATCGGCGCCGGCGCCCTGGTGGTGGCGCTCGGTGCCTTGTTCCTGCTGCGCCAGCCGGCATCGGCGCCGGCAGCTGAGCCGGCAGCTGAGCCGGCATTGCAGGTGGCGGCCGCGCCGGCGCCCGTGGCTGCGCCGCTGTCCGTGCCGGCGCCGGCCGTTGCCGCGCCGGCGCCCGCCACCGTGCAAGCTGTGCCGGTTGCGCCACCCGCGCCACCCGCGCCGGCCAGGGTGGAACCGGTGAAGCCGAAGACGCCGCCGGCGCCCGCAGCGAAGCCGGCCCCCGCAGCGCGTGCAGCGGTCGAGGCGGCGCCGGAAACGCCGCGTCCCGTCCTGGTGGCGGCGGCCCCGGCGCAGGCGGCATTGCCCGCCGAGGACGGCATCGGCCCGCTGCAGTCGCTGCCGGAAGCGCTGCAGCGCGAGGTGCCGAAAGTGGCGTTCGGCGGCTACATCTATTCGGCGAATCCGGCCGATCGCCTGCTGCTGGTCGACAAGATGCTGCGCCGCGAAGGCGAGGAAGTCGCGCCCGGGCTGGTGCTGGAGCGCCTGCTGCCGAAGGCGGCGATCATGAATTTCCGTGGCTACCGCTACCGTGTCGGGTATTGATCCCCGGCCCGCTCCAGGCGCGCAATCCGGACGGGTGCTGGGCGTGGTCGGCTGGTCCGGCAGCGGCAAGACCTCGCTGCTGGAGCACCTGATCACCCGCCTGGCCGGACAGGGGCTGCGGGTCAATGTCGTCAAGCACAGTCACCACGACGTCGAGCTGGAACCGCCGCGCAAGGACAGCGCGCGCCTGCGCATGGCCGGGGCGGCCGAGGTGATGCTGGCCTCGCCCTACCGGGTCGCCATCCTGCGCGAGCTGCGCGGGGAACGCGAGCCCGCGCTGGCCGAGCACCTGGCGCGGCTGGCGCCGGCCGACCTGACCCTGGTGGAAGGCTATAAATGGGAGCGCCTGCCCAAGCTGGAGGTGTTTCGTCCCGGCCTGGGCCGGCCGGCCCTGTATCCGGACGATCCCGACGTCCTGGCGGTGGCCTCGGACGGGCCGCCGCCGGCAGGGCAGGGCGGGCCGGCGTGGCTGGATTTGAATGATCCAGATCAAGTACTGGCCTGGCTGCACGACTGGATGGGCTGACACCCTCAAGTTTTCGGCGCGGCTGCCGTCAATGGTGGATACGCCTAAAAGGGAGAACGACATGGATGTGTCCAGCATTGCCAAGCTGTCCACCAGCATCGCAGAAACCGGCACCCGCCAGGAAGTGAGCCTCGCCGTGTTCAAGAAAGCCCAGCAGATCCAGGAGGCGACCGCCACCCAGCTGCTCGAGGCGCTGCCTGCCGTGCCCTCGGCGAACCTGCCGGCGCACCTGGGCAACAAGATCAATACCACGGCCTGAAGCGGCTTGCTTGTTTGCCGGGCCTGATCGATACTGGCGCCTTTCATCCAGCCGGGAGTACCGCATGACCCACCGCCACGCCCTGATTGCCGCCGCGCTTGCCGGCGTCTGCGCCCACGCCGCCGCCCAGGACATGGGCACGCCGAAGGCCGACCAGGAAGCCTGCTATGGCGTGGCCAAGGCCGGCCAGAACGATTGCGGCACCGCCACCCACGGCTGCGCCGGCGTGGCCAAGGTCGACAATGATCCGAACGAGTGGAAGTTCGTCGCCAAGGGGACGTGCACCGAGCTCGGCGGTTCGCTGGAAGCCGGCCGGGGCGCGCAAGAAGGTGCACGACACAAGCGCGGGCAGGGCAAGGCTGGCGCGGCCAAGACCGAAGCGCAGCAGTAAGCCATGCAGGCGCCCGCCGCGGCCCTGTGCGCCGGCGTGGGCCTGCGCGCGCCCCACTACCGTGCCTTCCTGGAACGGCGTCCGCCGGTCGGTTTCATCGAAGTCCACAGCGAGAACTACCTGGCCCGCGCCGGCTGGGACTGGCACGTGCTGGGCACGCTGCGGCGCGACTATCCGCTCAGCCTGCACGGCGTCGGGCTCGGCCTCGGCTCGGCGCGCGGCTTTTCCATGGCCCACCTGGAACGGGTGCGCGCGCTGGTCGAGGCGCTCGATCCCTTCCTTGTTTCCGAGCACCTGAGCTGGGGCGCGCTGGCCGACCGCCAGCTCAACGACCTGCTGCCGGTGACGCTCGACGCCGCCGCCCTGGCCCTGCTGTGCGAGCGGGTCGACCGGGTCCAGGCGCGCCTCGGCCGCCGCCTGCTGGTCGAAAACGTCTCGCGCTACGTGCGCTTCAGTGCCGACACCATGAGCGAGGCCGAGTTCCTGGCCGAACTGGCGCGCCGCACCGGCTGCGCCATCCTGCTCGACCTGAACAATCTCTACGTCAACCAGCACAACCACGGCGAGGATGCGCGCGTCGCCATTGCCGCCTTGCCGGTCGGGAGCGTCGGCCAGATCCACCTCGCCGGCCACCTGGAAACGCCGCTGGGCCTGGTCGACCACCACGGTGCGGCGGTGGCCGAACCGGTCTGGGACCTGTACCTTGCGGCACTGGCGCGTTTCGGCCGCGTGCCGGCGCTGGTCGAGTGGGATGCCGAGCTGCCGCCGCTCGAGGTGCTGGTGGCGCAAGCGGCGCGGGCCGACCAGGCCGCAGTAGCATATCCGGCGCCGCTGGCCGCGCCGGATATGCCACCGCGGCCACCGCGGCCACTGCGGCCGCCTGCGGCGGCGCCGGCGAGCGGCGAGGCACTGGCCGCGCTCCAGCAGCATTTCGGCGACGCCCTGTTCGACCGCCGCCGCGAGGCCGGCCTGCAGCCCCTGCTGAGCGAGGGCAGCATGGCGCGGCTGGCCTTGTATCGCGGCAACCTGAGCGCCGGCTGGGAGCGCGCCCTCGGCGCGGCCTATCCGGTCCTGCGCCAGCTGGTGGGGGAGGCGTTCTTCGACGGCCTGGCGCGCGCCTATGGCAAGGCCGTGCCCTCGCAAGACCCCGACCTGGCCGGGTTCGGCGACCGTCTCGCGGACTTCCTCGCGGAATTCGCGCCGGCCGCGCCTTACCCCTACCTGCCCGACATGGCGCGCCTCGAATGGGCCGTGCACCGCGCCGGCCTGGCGCCCGGGCTGGCGCCGCTCGGTGTCGATGCGCTCATGGCGATGACGCCCGAGACGCTCGAGGCCGCCCGTTTCATCCTGCATCCATCGGTGGCCCTGCTGCACAGCCGCTGGGCGATCGCGGCGCTCTGGCACGCGCACCAGCCGGGCGGCCCGGCGCTGCCTGCGCATGTGGCGCGGCCGTGCGCCGTGCTGGTGCTGCGGCGTGGGTGGACGCTGGAAGTGGTGGAGACCGACGCGCCGCAGGCGGCGGCCCTGGCGCGGCTGGCGGCCGGCGCCGGCTTCGGCGAGGCCGTCGACGCTGCGCTGGCCGCCGCCCCCGCAGGTGGCGGCGCGCCGGACATCGGCGCCATGCTGCAGGGCTGGTTCGGGCGCGGCATGATCGCCGCAATCGCGCCGGGCGAAGCCGGCTGACGCCGCCGGAGCGGCTCGGAACGGCCTTTAATGGAAAGCGCGCAGGATGCGCTGCTCGCCGCTACGGTCACAGTAGCGCTCGTTGGCGGCGCGGGTGGCGGCCATCATGCGCTCGAGCTGGGCGTCTTCGAAGCGCGCGAGCTCTTCGTTGGCCGCTTCCAGCGCCAGCGCCAGCTTGGCGCGCGCATTCTGGTACAGCGCACTGGTGTAGTGATCGGTGTTTTTCAGCAGCTCTTCCGCGTTCTCGATGACGAGACGCAGGTCTCCGATGAGCTGCTCCTGGGATTGGGCGCGGTTCGGGGTTTCCATCGCTTCACCTGTAAGTCGATTCTTGTGACTTAAAATATAAACAAGGAAGCCCCGCTCTGTTTGTTAGGGCGCAAACATAAGCCCGCTGTTTTTGTTCGCCGTTCCGCCGCTTTCCGCCTCGGTTTTGCTGCGGTTTTACTGCACCCGGATCTGCAGGTCGCCGATGGTGACCGTCTGGCCGCTGCGGATTTTCGCGGTCTTGCGCAGCTCCTGCCTGCCGTCGACCGACACCGCGCCGCTGGCGACCAGGTTCTTGCCGGCGCCGCCGCTGTCGACCAGGCCGACCAGCTTCAGCAGCTGGTTGACCTCGACGAATTCCGATGTCAAATCGAACACTATTTTTTGCATGTTATCCTCGGGCTAAGAAATGAAACGGGCGCCGGTATCCAGGCGCCCGGTGGGCATCACGCGACAGGATCCGGCCGGGTCATGTCGATCGGCACGATCCACTCGTCGAACTGCTGCTCGCTGACGAAACCGGACTGCAGCGCGGCCTGGCGCAGGGTCAGGCCTTCGTGCGACGCGGTCTTGGCGATCTGTGCGGCGCGATCATACCCGATGTGCGGCGCCAGCGCGGTCACCAGCATCAGCGATTTTTCCATCAGCTCGGCGATGCGGGCATGGTTCGGCTCGATGCCCTGGGCACAGTGCTCGTCGAACGAACGCATGCCATCGGCCAGCAGGCGTGCGCTCTGCAGGAAGTTATGCGCGATCATGGGCTTGAACACGTTCAGCTCGAAGTTGCCCTGCGAAGCGCCGACCGTGATCGCGACATCGTTGCCGAACACCTGGCAGCACAGCATCGTCAGCGCTTCGGACTGGGTCGGGTTGACCTTGCCCGGCATGATCGAGCTGCCCGGTTCGTTTTCCGGAATGGTGATCTCGCCCAGGCCCGAGCGCGGGCCCGAGGCCATCCAGCGCACGTCGTTGGCGATCTTCATCAGGGCCGTGGCCAGGGTCTTGAAGGCGCCATGGCTCGAGACCAGGGCGTCGTGCCCGGCCAGCGCCATGAACTTGTTCGGCGCGCTCTTGAAAGCCAGGCCGGTGCGCGAGCTGATCTCGGCCGCGATGCGCGGCGCGAACTCGGGGTGTGCGTTCAGGCCGGTGCCGACCGCGGTGCCGCCGGCGGCCAGGGCCAGCAGGCCGGGCAGGGTGGCGCGGATCGCGCTTTCGGCGAATTCCAGCTGGGCCACGTAGCCCGAGAATTCCTGGCCCAGGGTCAGCGGCGTGGCGTCCTGCAGGTGGGTGCGGCCGATCTTGACGATCGATTCGAAGTCGCGCGACTTGCGCAGCAGGGTGGCGCGCAGCTGGCCGAGCGCCGGCAGCAGCTTGTGCGCCACCGCGCCGGCTGCGGCCACGTGCATGGCGGTCGGGAAGATGTCGTTCGAGGACTGGCCCATGTTGACGTGGTCGTTCGGGTGCAGCAGGCGCTGCTCGCCGCGCTCGCCGCCCATCAGCTCGGAGCCGCGGTTGGCCAGCACTTCGTTCATGTTCATGTTGCTCTGGGTGCCCGAGCCGGTCTGCCAGACCGCCAGCGGGAATTCGCGCGCATGGCGGCCCTCCAGCACTTCGTCGGCGGCGCGGATGATGGCCTCGGCCTTGTCGGCCGGGAGCTTGCCGAGCGAGCGGTTGACCGCGGCGGCGGCGCGCTTGACCTGGGCCAGGGCGGCCACCAGTTCCGGCGCCATGCGCTCGCTGGAAATGTGGAAATGATGCAGCGAGCGCTGGGTCTGGGCGCCCCAGAGCTGGTCTGCCGGTACCTCGATCGGGCCGAAACTGTCCTTCTCAATCCTGTTGTTCATGGGTTTTCCTGTCGAATGCGGCGGTGGCTGAGGAGATCTGCTAAAGAGTTTAGCCGATTGGCCGTTAATGACGCTCGGGCTACACTTTCTTCCTGCTTATGGCTTGCCGCCTTCCATTGTTATTCTCTTGCGCGTTGCTGGCCGGCGCCGCCCAGGCGGCCGAGCTCGGCGAGCCGCGCGTGAGCTCCTTCATCGGCCAGCCGCTGGTGGCCGACATCGAGCTCGGCATGCTGGAAGATGCCGCCACGCCGGTGCAGGTACGGCTGGCCGGTCCGAACGTCTACCGCGGCGCGAATATCGGCATGCCGGCGGTGCTGTCCACGCTCAGGATGTCGGTGATGCGGCGCGACGGGCGCCAGTTCCTGCACGTGACATCGCTCGCTCCAGTCGCGTCGGAACACCTGCACCTGTACCTGGAACTGGCCGACGGCGCGCAGCGCAGCGTGCGCCTGGCAACCCTGTGGCTGTTGCCCGACCCGGATCGGGCACCGGCGCCGGCCCCGGCCCCGGTGCCGGCGCCGGTGCCGGTTTCGGTCCCGGTTCCGGGACCGGGACCAGCGCCGGTCGTCGCCAGGGCGGAAGCGCCCCAGCCGATGCCGAACCAGGAACCGGCACCGAAACCGGTGGTGAAACGGCAGCGCGCGTCCCGGCCAGTGGCGGCCAGGCCGACGCCGGCCCTGCCCAAGCCGGTCGAGCCGGCCCCGGCGGGCGGCGCCTGCGCGCCGCAAGCCCGCCAGCAGGTCGATGCCTGCGTGGTGCTGGGCGCGAAGAATGCCCTGCTGCGCGAGCAACTGGGCCAGCTCGAGGACAAGCTGAGGGTGCTGCAGGTGGCGGCCGGCGCCGCGCCCGCCGCGCTCATGCAGCCGGCCGTGATGCCGAAGGGGGCAATGTCAAGCCAGGTGCACCGGCCGAAGAAGAAAAAGCCGGAACCGCCGGCGGAAGAAAGCTCGCCCTGGCTGATGGCGGGCGCCATTGCCGGGGTGCTGGCGCTGCTCGCCGGTCTGCTGGTCGCCTTGCGCCGCGGGAAAGGCCCGCAGCGCGCGACGGCGCCGCATGCCGGCTTGGGTGCGCGCCTGAAAGCCCGTTTGGGACGCAAGCCGGCGCCGGCCGCCACGGTCGAGCCGCGCCTGGAAGAGGGCGCGCACAACTCGTCTACACAAGCCTGATTTTTGCGTTATACTGGATTCATGGTCGCGAGATCATAAACGGCACAGAGGCCTGGCGCAGCCACCACCGATAGCGTGGCGCGGAAAGCAGGCAGACGTTGAAGAAACGCCTGTGTCCGGAAGCGGTTCGTATGCCAACTACGGCAGCGAACGCCGGATGCAACCGGCAAGAGGCGACGCCAGGAGATACCTGGTGCTCGCTCTCCTCCTTATTTCGTGGCCGAGCCCTCCGCTCGGACACATCGACAAGCGCCTGCGGGCGCTTTTGTCTTTTCAGGCGTCGCAGTGCTGCCGGGCGGTATGCATTTCGCATCCGGCCCGGCCCCGGACAGGCTACAATCCCGCCTGCGGGAAAGAAGCCGGCCACCTATGAAAAACTGGATCAATCGTTTGTTAAGCAGTGCGGAACCCCAGCCAAGTACGCCCGAGGCTGGTGCGGACGCTGCCGCGGTGGAGGGCGCGGTCGATACCGCGCTCGATATCCTTTATTACCGCTGGCTGGCAGGGCCGGCGCGCTTCGAGGCGACGCCGGAAACGGAAAGCCTGATCCTGGACCAGGTACGCACGCTGGCGCAGAACCCGGCCCTCGCGGCCGAGCTGGTGCCGCGCGTCCCCGAGCTGATCCCCAAGCTGCTGCGCAGCCTGCGCGACGAGAGCGTCACCACCGGCGAGCTGGCGCACCAGGTCGCCGAGGACGTGGTGATGGTCGCCGAAGTGCTGCGCGAGGCCAATAGCGCTTACTATCACCCGCTCACCCCGATCAAGACCGTGGACGCGGCCATCATGCTGCTGGGCCAGAACGGCTTGCGCATGCTGCTGGCCCGGGTCGCCTTCCGGCCCGTGATCAAGCTGCACGAAACCGGCTTCGCGCGCCGCGCCGCGCCGCTGCTCTGGAACCATTCCGAGAAATGCGCGGTGGCGGCCAGCCTGATGGCATCGGCGCTGGCGGCCGACATCTTCGAGTCCTGCCTGGCCGGGCTGATGCAGGACGTCGGGCTGGTGGTGGCTTTCCGCTTGGCCGACCGCATCTGCCAGAACGGCAAGGTGCCGGCATCCGGCGCCTTCGGCGTCGAACTGCTGGCCTGCAGCCGGCAGCTGTCGGCGGTGATCGCCAGGCATTGGGATTTTCCGGACAAGGTGGCCGATGCGATCGTCCAGGCCGGCGCGCCGGGCGGGTCCAGCCTGGCCCGGTCGCTGGCGCAGGGCGATCACATCGCCAAGCTGCGGCTGCTGATCGACGCCGGCTTGCTGACCGAGGACGACGCCATGGTGACGCAAGGGCTGAACGGCTACCAGCGGCGTTGCCTGGGCAAGCTGGGCAAGCTGGACGCGTAGGGCGGTAGAGCACGCCTACCAAAACAAAAGGCACCCGCGGGTGCCTTTGTTCTCACATGCTTGCCGAAATCAGTGCGCGCACAGTGCGCGGTCCAGCTGGCCCATCCAGGGCTCGGTGACGTCGCGAATCGCGCGGTCGTTGGCCATCAGCTGCTTGATCAGGTCGATCTTGCGCTGGCGCTTGGCGCCTTCCAGGGCCGGCACGCCACCGATCGCGGCGCCCGCGGCCACGCTGGCCTGCACGTTCAGCCGGTCGAAACCGCTCCAGTCGCCGGCCTCGGCGGCGCCCTTCATCTGGCTGCTCAGGCCAGCGAGGTTTTCATACATCGAGAGGACGTCGTTCGAGGTCATGTTGGCCACCAAGTCATGCACCCCGGCCGGATTGCCGGGCATCTAGGTCGTTTACGGATGGGATTTCGGAAACTTTAGGGTTTTTTCGAAATTTCCCCAAATATTTTTGGACAGATACGCATGTTGTCATTCACGCATGTTCCATCCGCCCTGCATGCATCGGAATGCCTGCGCCATTCCCCGATTTCGGCAGTCTGGCCCCGTTTTTTGCAGTCTGTCGCAATCCGGGCGCAGGGCAGGTCCGGCCTGCCTACAGTGCATGCTGGGTTCCTGCGCGGCAGAGCGCCGGATCGCACGCACAAGAAAACAGATTCGAGAGAGAGTTTATGAGAGACATGCCAGTCGCCAGGGCGGCCAGGGCGGTCACCGCCCTCGCGTTCGCCCTGGGCGCCGCCACGGCGCAGGCCGAGGCGCCGTTTTCGTTCGCGGCCACGCCCGGCAAGCTGCCGAAAGACGTGGTGCCGCTCCAGTACGCGGCCCATATCGTGCCGGACATCGATGCGAACAGTTTCCGTGGCACCCAGACGGTCGAGATCGAGGTCCTGACGCCGACCTCGACCATCATGCTCAATGCCGACAACATGCAGATCGATGCCGCCACGCTCAGCGGTAGCGGCCTCGGCAAGCTGGAGCTCGACCCCATCCTCGACAAGGAAGGGCAGACCCTGCGCTTTGTGCTGGCCCGGCCGCTGGCGCCGGGTAAATACGCGCTGAGCCTGGCCTTCCGCGGGCAGATCAATCGCGAAGGGCGCGGCCTGTTCTACGTGAACTACAAGGCCGGTGGCCAGGAAAAGAAGCTGATCGCCACCACGATGGCGCCGACCGACGCGCGCCGCATGCTCCCGACCTGGGACGAACCGGCCTTCCGCGCCCGCTTCAAGCTCAGCGTCGACGTGCCGGGCAACTTCCAGGCCTATTCGACCACCCCGATCGAGAAACGCGAAGAGATCGGCGGCGGCATGCAGCGCATCACTTTCGGCAACACGCCGAAGATGCCGAGCTACCTGGTGGTGCTGGTGGCGGGCGAGCTGGAACGCCTGTCGGCGAAGCAGGACGGCGTCGATATCGGCGTCGTGACCACGCAGGGCAAGCTCGGCTCCGCCACCTTCCCGCTGGCCGCCACCCGCGACCTGCTGCGTTACTACAATCATTACTTCGGCATCCGCTACCCGCTGCCCAAGCTGGACCAGATCGCGATCCCGGGCGGCTTCAACGGCGCCATGGAGAACTGGGGCGCGATCGTCTACAACGAGCCGACCCTGCTGTACGACCCGAAGAAGAGTCCGGAGAAGGTCAAGAAGTTCACCTTCAACATCAATGCCCACGAAGTGGCGCACCAGTGGTTCGGCAACCTGGTCACCATGGCCTGGTGGGACGAGCTGTGGCTCAACGAAGGCTTCGCGTCCTGGATGGCGGCCAAGGCCACCCAGCACTTCCACCCCGAGTGGCGCCCCTACCTCGACGCCATGGCCGAGCGCGAATACGTGATGAACCTGGACGCGCGCAAGACCACCCACCCGATCCAGACCCGCATCGACACCGAAGAGCAGGCCGCCGCCGCGTTCGACGCGATCACCTACCTGAAGGGCCAGGCCTTCCTGCGCATGCTGGAAGCCTACCTGGGCGAAGACGCCTTCCGCAAGGGCATGCGCGCCTACATGGCGAAACACCAGTATTCCAACACCACCTCGAGCGACCTGTGGGCGGCGCTGGAAAAGGCATCCGGCAAGCCGGTCGGGAAGCTGGCCTCGGACTGGACCCTGCAGCCGGGCTTCCCCCTGATCAAGGTGGAGCAGGCCTGCGAGGACGGCAAGCGCAAGCTCACCCTGGCGCAGGAACAATACCGCCTGGACGAGCCGCCCGGCCAGCCGCGCCTGTGGAACGTGCCGCTGCAGGTCGGCACCGTCAACGGCAAGGCCTGGACCACGCTGCTGTCCGGCCCCGGCGCCACGATCACGCAGGCCAGCTGCGAAGGCACGCTGGTGGTCGATCCGTACAGCGTCGGCTACTTCCGCGTGCAGTACGACCCGGCCAGTTTCCGCGCGCTGGCCGAGCAGGCGCCGCGCCTGCCGGACAGCACGCGCCTGAAGCTGCTCTCCGACACCTGGAGCTTCGCCTCGAACGGCCGCATGCCGCTTGCCGGCTACCTGGACCTGGTGCGCAAGTATGGCGACGAGCCGCGCGTGGCGGTCTGGAACGCGATCCTGTCCAACCTGCGCACCCTCGATTCGCTGGCGCGCGGCGAACCGGAGCAGGCCTTGATCCGCCGTTTCCTGATCGCCTTCGCACGGCCGAAGTTCGACCGCCTCGGCTGGGACGAGAAGCCGGGCGAGACCGCCGAGGACGCCCAGCTGCGCGGCATGCTGGCGACCGCGCTGGCGCGCGCCGGCGATCCGCAGGCGATCGAAGAGGGCAGGGCCCGGTTTGCGCGCTTCCTGCTCGAGCCGTCCTCGGTGCCGCCGTCGATGATCGATTTCGTGACCGGCACCGCCGGGCATTATGCGGACGGGGCCACCTACGAGGCCCTGGCCGCGCGCGCGGCGAATGCCGCGACGGGCGAGGAGCGCAACCGCTTCGGCCGCGCGCTCGCCGCCGCGCAAGACCCGCAGCTGGCCGCGCGTACCCTGCGCGCGCTGCTCGCGCCCCGGACGCCGCCGGACCTGGTGCCCTACATCGTGGGCGGCGTCGCCGGCGAGCACCTCGAGCAGACCTGGAACTTCGCCATCGCCAACCGCGAAGCGCTGCTGGACAACATGGAAGCGCTGGGCCGCAACAGCCTGTTCGCCAGCATCGTGGCGTCCTCCAGCAACCCGGCGCATGCCGAGATGATGGAAGCCTACATGCGCCGGAACTTCGGTCCGGATGGCCTTGTCGAAGCCGAGCGCGTCGGCAACGGCGTGCGCATCCGCGCCGACCAGAAAGCGCGCCTGCTGCCGCAGGTCCGCGCGGCGTTGCAGTAACGGGACCACCCGGAACCAAGATCACCACCAAGAGAAGAGAAGGGAAGCCATGAAAACCAGCTGGACCTTGAACAAGACCGCCCTCGCCCTGGCGCTGTACGGCGCCGTTGCCGTCGCGCCGGCCCACGCGGCCGGGCAGGCCGCCGCCGACGCTGCCGCCGAAACTGCCACCAAGCCCGCCGCCAGGCCGGCCGCCGCCACCGTGCTGCCGGGCGACGACTTCTATGCCTATGCCAACGGCGAGTGGATGAGCAAGACGGACATCCCGGCCGACCGCGGCGCCTGGGGTTCGATGTATGCGCTGGCCGAGGAGACCAATGCCCGCATCGTCAAGCTGATCCAGGAAGCGGCCGCGAACAAATCCGCCTCGCCGGAAGCGCGCAAGGTGGCCGACTTCTATACCGCCTACATGAACGAAGCGGCGATCGAGGCGGCCGGCCTGGCCGCGCTCAAGCCGCGCCTGGATAAAATCGGGGCGATCAAGGACCGCGCCAGCCTGTCGCGCGTGCTGGGCGAGTTCCTGCGCGCCGACGTCGACCCGCTCAATGCCACCAATTTCAATACCCCGAACCTGTTCGGCGTGTGGATCAACCAGGGACTGACCGACCCGGCACACAACCTGCCCTACATCCTGCAAGGCGGCCTCGGCCTGCCGGACCGCGCCTACTACCTGGACGACAGTCCGAAGATGGCCGAGCTGCGCACCAAGTACCAGCAGTACATCGGCGACATGCTCAAGCTGGCCGGCCACGACCATGCCGAGGCGCGCGCCGCGAAGATCTTTGCACTGGAAACCGAACTGGCCGAGAGCCACGCCACCCGCGAAGAATCGGCCGACATCCTGAAGGCCAACAATCCCTGGGCCATGAAGGATTTCAAGGCCAAGGCCCCGGGCATGGACTGGAAAGCCTTCATGCAGGGCGCGCACCTGGCAGGCCAGGACCGCTTCATCGCCTACCACCCGGGCGCGATCAAGGGCGCTGCCGAGCAGGTTGCCGCCACTGACCTGGCCACCTGGAAAGACTACCTGGCCTTCCACAGCCTGAACCAGTTCGCCAGCACGCTGCCCAAGGCCTATGGCGACTTGCGCTTCGCGTTCTACGGCAAGGGCCTGACCGGTTCGCCGCAGCAGTCGCCGCGCTGGAAGCGCGCCCTGTCGGCCACCAATACCGCGATGGACGAAGCGGTCGGCAAGATGTATGTCGCCAAGTACTTCCCGGCCGAGAACAAGGCGGACATCCAGAAGATGGTCGCCAACATCAAGCAGGCCTTCGAGCGCCGTATCGACAAGCTCGACTGGATGGCGCCATCGACCCGCGCCCAGGCCAAGGAAAAGGTGCGCACCATGTACGTGGGCATCGGTTATCCGGATACCTGGACATCGTACGCCGGCCTGCAGGTCAAGCCTGGCGATGCACTGGGCAATGTGATGCGTGCCCAGGAATTCCATTACGGCCAGCAGCTCGCCAAGCTCGGCCAGAAGCCGAAGAAGACCGACTGGGCCATGCCGCCGCAGCTGGTCAATGCGGTCAACCTGCCGCTGCAGAACGCGCTGAACTTCCCGGCCGCGATCCTGCAGCCGCCGTTCTACGACCCGAAGGCATCGAGCGCCCACAACTATGGCGCACTCGGCTCGGTGATCGGCCACGAGATCAGCCACAGCTTCGACGACATGGGCGCCCAGTTCGACGCCCAGGGCCGCCTGCGCGACTGGTGGACCAAGGAAGACCTGGCGCACTTCAAGCAGGCCTCGCAGAAGCTGGTGGAACAGTACAACGGCTACAAGCCCTTCGACGACCTGGCGGTGAACGGCCAGCTGACGCTGAGCGAGAACCTGTCCGACCTGGCCGGCCTGGCCGCGGCCTACGACGCCTTCAAGTCCTCGCCGGGCGGCAAGGCGGTCGGCGCCGAGGCGGACCGTGCGTTCTTCACCGGCTTCGCGCAGAGCTGGCGCACCAAGATGCGCGAAGCCTCGATGCGCCGTGCCGTGCTCACCGACGGCCACGCGCCGGGCCAGTACCGCACCTACACCGTGCGCAACCTGGACCCGTGGTACAAGGCCTTCGACGTGCAGCCGGGGCAGCAGCTGTACCTGGCGCCGGAGCAGCGCGTGCGGGTCTGGTAAGCGCCTGGCGCGGGGCAAGCGGGCGGACTGCGCTTGCTTGTCCCGCGCCCTGGCGGATAATGCGGTCATGAACCCAGACGACATCGCGCGCCGCACCCTGGCGCACTACGAGCACAACGCCGAGGCCTTCTTCGCCGGCACCATCGACCACGACGTCAGCCAGAACATCGACGCCTTGCTCGGCGCCATCGACGGCCCGGCGCCCTGGACGATCCTCGACCTCGGCTGCGGCCCGGGCCGCGACCTCAAGACCTTTGCCGAACGCGGCCACACGGCCATCGGCCTGGACGGCAGCAGCCGTTTCGCCGACATGGCGCGCCAGTACAGCGGGTGCGACGTCTGGCACCAGGACTTCCTGCACCTCGACCTGCCACCGGCCATGTTCGACGGCGTGTTCGCCAACGCCTCCCTGTTCCACGTCCCCAGTGCCGAGTTGCCCGGCGTGCTGACCCAACTCTTCGGCACACTGAAGCCGGGTGGCGCCTTGTTCAGCTCGAACCCGCGCGGCGACAACCGCGAAGGCTGGAACGGCCCGCGCTACGGCAGTTACCACGACTACGCGGCCTGGGAGCGCTACCTGACGGCGGCAGGTTTTATTCCTCTGCATCATTACTACCGCCCACCCGGCCTGCCGCGCGAGCAGCAAGCCTGGCTGGCCAGCGTCTGGCGCAAGCCCGCTCCCTAGCCGCCGAACGTGCGCTGGCGCACAGAGTCGAGGCTCCATACGGCCTAAGGTAGGACCTCGCTCCACGAACAGAAGAGGTGACTGACATGAACGAGGATCAAATCAAGGGCAAGGCCAAGGACATCGGCGGCAAGGTGCAGGAAAAGGTGGGTGAAGCCACCGGCAGCCGCCAGCAGCAACGCGAAGGCGTATCGAACCAGGCCGAAGGCAAGGTGCAGGAAAAGGCAGGCGACGTGAAGGACGTCTTCAAAGGCAATAACTGAGCCTGCTCTCCACCTGAAACAGCCGCGCATTGCGCGGCTTTTTTACGTCCGGATTGCGTCCGGATGCCTAGGCCGGACTGCGCTTGTGCGCCGGCCGGTCGCCCAGCACGTCTTCGATGTACAGCATCTTGACCAGCACCGACAGCGCCGCCGCCAGCGGCGTCGCCAGCGCCACCCCGGCAAAGCCGAACAGGGTCCCGAAGATCAGCTGCATCACGACCACCAGCGCCGGCGGCATGTCCACCGCCCTGGCTTCGATCAGCGGCTGCAACAGGTAGCCCTCGACCAGCTGGATACCGACGAACAACAGCACGGTGTAGAGCGCCAGCTCGGGGCTGATCGACAGCGCCAGCAGCACCGCCGGCACGCCCGCCATCACCGGGCCGAGATAGGGGATGAAGTCGAGCAGGCCGGCAATGATGCCGAGAATCAGCGGCAGCGGCACACCCAGCATGCTCAGGCCGACCGAGGTCGCCACGCCGACGATCAGCATCGACGCCGCCTTGCCCAGCAGCCAGCTGGCCAGCGTGTGACCGAGCTCCTGCTGCACTTCGCGCGCGCGACTGCGCCTGGTCTTGGGAATCAGGCGGATCGCGCCGGTCGTGTAGGTATGCGGACTCGCCGCAAAATAGATGCCTACGAACAGGATGATGACGACGTTGCCCAGTGCGCCGATCACGCCGCCGAAGAACAGGCCCGCGTTCGGCACCATATTGTCCATTTGCTCCACGATCTGCTCGGGCGGCGGCAACTCCGCCACGACGCGCCTCATGAGTGGGTGCTGCTCGACCGTCGTCTTCAAGCGCTCGACCGCAGCCGGTATTTCCTTGGCCAGCTTGCTGGACTGCTCGGAAACCTGCGGTGCCATGGCCCAGCTGCCGATCCCGACGATGGCCAGCAGTGCGACCACGACAATCACCAGCGCGACACGTCGATGCAGGTGGAAGCGTTGCGCCAGCATGTCACTCAACTTGTAGAGAAGAATGGCGCACAGGATGCAGGCAAAGATCAGCAGCAATGCATCGGCGGCCAGCACGACCGCGGCGGCGAGGGCGATGAAGAGGATGGCGATCCCGCTGATCATGGTGACCCGCTTGGCAACCCGGCGTTGCGCGGGCGGTGCTTCGGCGGCGTGTTCGTTCCGGTTTTCGTTCATGCCTGAGCCTTTCAAGGGCGTGGTCGTGTTGACAACACGTTAGCACTGTCAGCGCCTTGAAGTCGCGCAAATTTTGAGAATTGTGCAATGTGCGGACGCGAACAGAAGCGGAGTCAAGGCCGCCGTATTCTGTACTCGTACATGGCCATCCGGACATGTGAAACCAAGGAGAAGACCATGATCAACGAAAATCAAGTCAAGGGCAAACTGAAAGAAGTCGGTGGCAAGATCCAGGAAGAATTCGGTGATGCGATCGACAGCCCAACCCAGGAAGCCAAGGGCCAAGCGACCAAGGTCGAAGGCCAGGCTCAGAAGAAGGTGGGCGATGCACAGGAAAAAGTGGAAGACAAGCTGGACGACGTCGCGCGCCGCCCACTCTGATTTGCTGTCCTGCCAAATGAAAACAGCCGCCCTCGGGCGGCTGTTTTCATTTGGCAGGACTGCTGTGCTTACCTGGCCTCGGTGCCGCCCAGGTTCTTCTTGAAGAAGGCCTCGATCAGCCCATACACATGGCGCTGGTTGACCTTGCCCGAGATGCCGTGCTTCGCACCTGGATAGGTCATCAGGTCGAACTGCACGTTGCGCTTGACCAGGTCGTCGATCAGGCGGGTGGTGTTGCTGAACAGCACGTTGTCGTCCGCCATGCCATGGATCAGGAGCAGGGGCGACTTCAAGCCGTCCAGGTGCGCGAACACGCCGCTGCGCTGGTAGGCTTCCGGGTCCGACTTGGGCGTGCCGCCCACGAACTGCTCGGTGTAGTGGGTGTCGTACAGGGCCCAGTCGGTCACCGGCGCCACCGACACGCCCATGGCGATCTTGCTTGACGCTGCCGACAGCAGACGCAGGGTCATGAAGCCGCCGTAGCTCCAGCCGAACACGCCGATGCGCTTCGGATCGACGAAGCTCTGCTTGGCCAGCCAGTCGATGCCGGTCACCTGGTCTTCGACCTCGTGCTTGCCCAGGTTCTGGTAGATCACGTCGGTGAAGGCGCGCTCGCGGCGGCCCGAGCCGCGGTTGTCCAGGCGGAACACCACGAAGCCCTGCTGCGCCATGTACTGGTCAAAATAATTGCCCCAGGCGCGGGTCACGCGCTGCGAGTGCGGGCCGCCGTAGGTGAACAGAAACACCGGGTAGCGCTTGCCCGGGTCGAAGTCGGCCGGCTTGATGATCGAATAGTGGAGTAGCTGGCCATCCTTGGCCTGCATGGTGCCGTACTCGGTGGTCAGGTGATCCGGCAGGTACTTGGCGTACGGATGGTTCGCGTTCAGCTCGTTCTTTTCGAGCCACTCCACCATGCTGCCGTCGGCGCGGCGAATCGACACCTGCGGCGGGGTGCGCGGATTCGAATACGTATCGACGAAGATCTTGCCGTTGCCCGCGAAGCTGGCCTCGTGCCAGCCGTCGCCGGACGTGATGCGGACCGGGCTGGCGGCATTGCTGCCGTCCAGCTTGAGCGCATAGGTCTGCTTGTCGATGATCGCGTCCTTGCCCGAGGACACGTAGACCTTGCCGGCCGCCTCGTCGACCGCCAGGATGCTGTCGACACCCCAGTTGCCCTTCGACAGCGGAGCCTGCAGCTTGCCGTCCAGGCCGTACAGGTACAGGTGCTTGTAGCCGCTGCGCTCCGAGGCCCAGATGAAGGCCGGCTTGTTCTTCAGGAAGCGCAGGTCGTTGTTGATCTCGACCCAGGTCTTCGACGTTTCGCTCAGCAGCGGTCGCTGGGCCAGGGTGCCGACGTCCACCGCGACCAGGTCGAGGCGCTTCTGGTCGCGCGTCTGGCGCTGGTAGACCAGGGTCCTGGCGTCGGCGCTGAAGTCGGCGCGCACCAGGTAGATGTCCTTCTCGGCGCCCAGATCCACCTTGCGCTGCTGGCCGGTGGCCGGGTCCACGATCATCAGCTCGATCAGCACGTTCGGATCGCCCGCGGCCGGGTAGTGCTGGTCGATCACTTCGGTACGGTCGGCGAAGATCTCGAAGCGGCGCACCACCGGCACCGGTTTTTCATCATAGCGGCGGTAGGCGATCGCGGAATCGTCCGGCGCCCAGTAGTAGCCGGTATGCTGGTCCATCTCTTCCTGCGCGACGAATTCCGCCTCGCCGTTGTGGATCGTGCCCTTGCCATCGTGGGTGAGCTGGCGCTCGGCGCCGCTCTGCAGGTCGATCACGAACAGGTTCTGGTCGCGCACGAAGGAGACGTAGCGGCCCTTCGGCGAGATCTTCGGATCGATCACGTTGCCCGAGGCGACCTTGCGCGCCGTTTCCGGTTTGGCGACATCGACCAGGTAGAGGTTGCCGGCGATCGGCACCAGCAGCTGTTTGCCGTCCGGCGACCAGTAATAGTTCAGGATGCCCGACAGGCCGGCGGTACGGGCGCGCTCGCGGCGGGCCTTTTCCTCCAGCGACAGTTCCTCGTTCGGCACCAGGCGCTTGGAATCGACCAGGCGCTGGGTGCGCTTGGTCTTCATGTTGTATTCCCACAGGTCCTGCTGGTACTGGTTGTCGGCACGGCCGCGCAGGAAGGTGACGCGTTCGCCGTCCGGCGAAACGCGCAGGTTCTTCACGCTGGCGCCGGCCAGGGCCGGATCGCCGTAGATGCGGTCCAGCGTCAGGCGTTCGGCCGATGCGGGAGCGGCCGCGAGTGTGGCCGCGAAAGCAGCAGCCAGGAGGAGAGGGGATGGGCGCATGAAATGTCTCTGATATAAGTTAATTTGCGACAACGCGGAACGATACCAGAGACGGGCCCGAAAAGCTGTAATTACGTCGGCAGCCCGTGCATGTGCCCGGCGCTGACTTGCCCGGCTTCGCGGATGCGGCGGCGCGCCAGTTTCTCGAACGACCAGGTGAGCAGCACCGCCGCCACCGTCAGCGCCACCACCAGGCCGATCCAGAATCCGGTGGTCGACAGCGGTGCGTCCGGCGCCCACGGGAACCAGCCTGGCGCCAGCCCCAGGATGCAGCCCAGCGGCAGCGAGACGCCCCAGAACGCCAGCAACTGGATGATCATCGGGGCACGGGTCACCTGGTAGCCGCGGATCGCCGAGGCGGTGGCGACCTGGGTGGCGTCGGACAGCTGGAACAGCGCGGCGAACAGCAGCAGGTGGGCGCAGGCGGCCTGCACCGCCGGGTCGGAGGTGTAGAGCGCCGCGATTTCCCAGCGGAAGATGGCGATGCAGAGCGCCGACAGCGCCCCGAACGCCACCGACATGCCGACCCCGACCCAGCCGACGAAGCGCGCGCGCTGCGGATTGCCTTCGCCCATGGCCTGGCCGACCCGGGTCATCATGCCGATCGAGAAGCTGAGCGGCACCATGAACACCAGCGAAGCGAAATTGAGCGCGACCTGGTGCGAGGAGACCGCGACCACGCCGAAGCGCGCCACCAGCAGGCTGATCAGGCCGAAGGCGCTGACCTCGGCGAAGTAGGTGATGCCGATCGGCAGGCCGAGACGCAGCATTGCGCCGATCGCTTTCCAGTCCGGGCCTTCCCAGCCGGTGAAAGGATAGGTCAGGCGGTAAGCCGGCGCATGCCGGATCCACAGGAGCATGGCGCCCAGCATCAGCCACATGCCTGCCGCCGTCGCCACCGCACAGCCGACCGCCCCCATCTGCGGAAAGCCCCAGTTGCCGTACACCAGCAGCCAGTTCACGCATGCGTTGAAGACGCAGCCGAGGATGGCGATCCACATGATCGGCTTGGTCTGGTTGATGCTCGTGCTGTAGCCATACAGGGCGCGGAAGCAGGCGAAGGCCGGCATGCCGAGGCTGGCCACGTGCAGGTACATGGCGGCGCGGCCCGCGACCTGCGCGTCGAGGCCGACATGGCCGAACAGCAGGGTGCACAGGTTGGCGAACAGGCAGGCCACCAACCCCACCAGCAGGCCCTTCCACAGCGCCTGGCGTACCGAATGCGGAACCTGGTCGAAGCGCGCGGCGCCGGTTTCGTGGGCGACGACGGTGTTGATTGCCATCATGGTGCCCATCACGGTCACCAGCACGATCGACCACACCGAGGTGCCGAGCGACACGGCCGCCAGTTCCTCGGCGCTGACGTGGCCGGTCATGGCCACATCGGCCACGCCCATGCCGACCGTTGCCAGCTGGCCGACCAGCATCGGCCAGGACAGGCGCCACAGCGTGGCGATTTCGGTGCGCACCGGCGCGGGACTGGCGGAGGGGACGGTGACGGTCATGAGCGGCAGGCGTGAGACGGAAAGCCTGCCATTTTACTGGCTAATTGTTTGGGTCGCCTCCGCGCCCGCGGTCTTCGTCCGGCCGCCTCGGCTCGCCTCAGCGGCCGGTGGACAGCGCGGTGGCAGGCAGGGTCTGGACGAGTTGCCGCATCGCTTTCTCTTCGACGGTGAGCACATGCACCTGGCCGTTTGCAAGAAAGAACGAGATCCAGACATGGGTGTCGGGAGTGCGCAGCAACCATTGTTCGAAGCCGGGCACGTCCGGGTCTTCCATGCGGTCCAGATGTGGAATCTGCATTTTCTTCCAGATGGCGGCGCTATCGCCTCCATTGCGATCGACAAATCGTTCGTCAAACGGATGGATCGCATCCACACGCCTTGCGCCCAGTGCGCTCAGGGCCGTTTCGTAGTTGCGGTGCGCTGCCAGCGGCGACCATTTCAGCGTATGCAGGAAGAATTTGCGCTGGAGTACTTTCCCTTCCGCCGGGCGCATATCTTCGCCGGCAATCACGTACACGCGGTCGAATTCGATGTCCTTCTCGGTATAGATCTGCTTCGGTCCCAGTTCGGACGGCATGGCCACATACGGAAACGGCGGAAGCGCCGCGCTGGTCACGGGAATCGACTGCAGGTCGAAGGCCTTGCCCGGCGCTGCCGCGTTGCCGGCCGCGCCGGGTGGCGGCGCGGCGGGAGCGGCGTGAATCTCGTGTACGGCCGGCGCAGCGGGCGCGGCTGCGGCGGGCCCGGTCGCAGCCTGCATGGCGCCGGGAGGCGCGGCGGCGGCTTGCTGCGTGCCGGGTTGGCGGGGCTGACAGGCAGACAGCCCGGCAACGACGAGCAGCGGCAGCACGCAATTCGATAGGCGCATCATGGCTCTTCCTTTCATATGAAAAAGATAACAATTTGTGAGGGTAGCAGCGCCAGGTCGCGCGACCACGCTCCGCATCAAGGATCGGGCGGGGCCATGCCGGGTGGGCGCTCTGCGCTGGCCCGGCGCGCCATGTGTTACCTAAAATCGATTGCTCATCTGTTCTTGACCATGCGCAAAATCGTAAGCGTGAAAGTGCAGGACCTTACAGAGTCACGACAGGAGAACGCCATGGAAGAACTGTTGCCGTACTACGAGCGTGAACTGGTCTACCTGCACACGGTCGGGCGCGAACTGGCGCACCAGTATCCGCGCCTGGCAAGCGAACTGGGTCTCGGCGCCGAAGGCACCGAGGATCCGCACATCCGCCGCCTCATCCAGGCCTGCGCGCTGCTCAATGCGCGTACCGCCCGCAAGCTCGACGACGACTACCCGGAGTTTACCGAGGCCCTGCTGGGCAGCCTGTATCCCTACTTCCTGCAGGGCATTCCGTCCTGCTCGATCGCGCGCATCGGCAGCGCGTCCGGCGCGCAGGCGGGAGCCAAGCCGGAGCGGGTGGAGACGGTGCCGCGCGGCGCCGAGATGAGCGCGCTGCACACCAGGGGCACGGCCTGCCGCTTCCGCACCGCCAGCCCGCTGACGCTGGCGCCGGTCGGGGTGGCGCGGGCGCGCTACGAACCGGTGGTCCATGCCCCGGCGCACGTGCGCCTGCCGGCGCGCGCCACCGGGCAGGTGGCGGTCACGATCGAAAGCAGCGTCCCGGCGCGCCTGCTGCGCCAGCTCGGCATGCCGCGCCTGCGCCTCTATGTCGACGCCGATCCGTTGCTGGCAGCAAGCCTGGTCGACACCCTGTTCATGCATGTCGGCGCCACTTACCTCGAGATCGGCGACGGCGGGCCATGGCGCCAGCTCGAGCGCATGCCGCTGGCGCTGGGCGGCTTCGGCGACGACGATGCGCTGGTGCCGCTGCGCCCGAGCGAGCATGCTGCCTACCGCCTGCTGAGCGAGTACTTCGCCTTCCCCGAAAAATTCCACTTCATCGACATCGACCTGGGCAAGCTGGGGCCGATGCTCCCGGGGGCCGCGCACCGCTTCACCCTGCACCTGATCGTGAACGGCCTGCATGGCGACAGCGGCGCCGCGCGCCTGCTCGGGACCCTCGATGCGTCGCACCTGGTGCCCGGCTGCACGCCGGTGGTCAACCTGTTCCACCAGGCCGCCATGCCGGTGCGCATCACGCATCGCACGGCGATGTACGACGTGCTGCCGGGCCGGCACGAGGAAGACGTCGAGGTCTACAGCATCGACAGCGTGAACGTGCTGCGCACGGCCGAGGGCAGGGTGCAGTCGATCGCCTACCGGCCTTATTACGGGCTGCGCCACGGCGAGGGCGGCGAAGATAGCCAACTACGCGAGCGCTACTGGTTCGCGCGCCGCGACGACCGCGGCGTGCACCGCCAGCGCATGAAGATCGGTTTCACCGACGCCGGCTTTTCGCTGGCGCCGGACGAGCAGTGCGTGGCCTCGATCGACCTGACCTGCACCAATGGCGCGCATGCGAGCAGCACCGGCTTCGGCGCCCCCGACGGCGACCTCACCAGCGAAACCGCGACCGGGGGGCTGCCGATCCACCTGCTGCGGCGGCCGACGCCGCCGCACCGTTTTCCGTCCTCGGGCGGCGCGCACTGGCGCCTGGTGGCCCAGTTGGCGCTCAACCACCGCTCGCTGGGCGACCTCGACGCCTTCCGCGAGGTGCTCACCCTGTACGACGTGTCGCGTTCGGCGGCCACGCAGCGCCAGATCGCCGGCATCACGGCCATGGAGACGCTGCCGTCGACCGCCTGGTTGCGCAACCGGATCGGCGCCGCGCTGGTGCACGGCACCGAGGTCAGGATGACGGTGGACGAAGAGGCCTTCGCCGGCAGCAGCCTGGCCGTGTTCGCGGAGGTGGTGAACCGCTTCTTCGGCCTGTACGTGCACATCAACAGTTTCACGCGGCTGGTGCTACGGTCGGCGCAGAGCGACAGGGAGCTGCTGCGCTGCGCGCCGCGCAACGGCAACCTGACGCTGGTGTGAACGTGGGGGCAAGCGCGGGCGTGATCGACCAGCTGCTCGCCGAACCCTGGCGCTACGAACTGTTCCAGGCGATCCGCCTGCTGTCGCGCTGGCTGCGCCGCTACGGCCTGTCGCCGGACACCGCGATCCGCTTCGAGAACAGCCTGGCGCTGAGCTTCCCGGCCAGCGATATCGAGCGCCTGCAGCTGGAGCAGGGCCCGGCCGGCGGCGGGGCGATGCGCCTGCGGGTGCGTACCGCGGTAATGGGCCTGCTCGGCGTGAACGGGACACTGCCGCTGCACTACACCGAGCGGATCGCCGCCTGGGAACACGCAACCCGCGACGAGGGTCCGCGCGCTTTCTACGATGCGTTCTCCGGCCGCCAGCTGGCGCTGTTCTACCGCGCCTGGCGCAAGTACCGCGTGCGCGGCGGGCCGGACGAGCATAACCGCGACCGCTTCCTGGCCCAGCTCGCGGCCATCGGCGGCGCCGGTTGGCAACGCGCGGGGCAGGGCCTGCCCGACGCCGGCCTGGCCTACGAGAGCCTGGCCTATTTCGCCGCCCAGCTGCGCAGCCGGGTGGTCTCGGCCGGCCTGATCGCGGGCGTGCTCGGCGAGTACCTGCAGGTGCCGGTCGCGGTGGAGCAGTTCGCCGGCGGCTGGGATGCGCTGGGCGCGCAGGACCGCAGCCGCCTGGGCGAAGACAATTGCGACGTGGGGATGGGTGCGACCCTGGGCGAACGGCTGCTGCGTCCGGAGCTCGGCATCCGGATCCGGGTGGGGCCGGTGACGTCCACCGTGTTCGAGCGCTTCCTGCCGGGCGCGAGCGGGGCGCGGGCACTGGCGGCCCTGCTGGACCGGTTCGCCATCGAGGTGCCGTTTCGCGAGTTGCAGGTGATCTTGCGGGGAGACCAGATCGACGGCGCCAGCCTGGACGGCACGATCCGGCTCGGCCTGGACGGCTTCCTGTGCACCCGCCCGGACCGGCGCGACCGCGACGACGTCTGCTACCTGCTGCCCTAGGCCCGTTGGCCGCAGCATCCGCACGACGCGCGCGACGCGCACGATGAGGGCGACCTACAATCGTTCCCGACAGGCTGACAAACCAGACAGGAGGGCATATGAATAATATTGTGAATGCAGGCGATCACCTGGACCTGGTGAGCGAGAACGACCTGGTGGGCCGGCGTGTCGCGGTCCTGATGACCGACGGCGTCGAACAGGTCGAGTACACCGAACCGCGCACATTCCTTGAAGCGAAGGGCGTGCGGGTCACCCTGGTCTCGCCCAAGGGCGTGGGCGAGGAGGTGCAGGGCATGAACCACGACCAGCCGGGCGACAGGTTCGAGGTCGAGGCGAGCCTGTCCCAGGCCGATGCCGCCGACTACGACGCGCTGCTGCTGCCGGGCGGCGAAGACAATCCGAAGAAGCTGCGCCAGATCCCGGAAGCGATCGCCTTCATCCGGGCTTTTGATGAGGCCGACAAGCCGATCGCCGCGATCTGCCACGGCCCGTGGCCGCTGATCGACGCCGGCATCGCCGAGTCGAAGCACCTGACCAGCAATGCGGCGATCCAGGACGACCTGAAGGCGGCCGGGGCCGAGTGGACGGACGATGAGGTGGTGGTGGACGGCAAGCTGATCACGAGCCGCAAGCCGGAGGATATTCCGGCGTTCAACGATGCGCTGATGAAGGAGTTGATGGTGGTGCAGCAGGCGGGGGCGGATCCGGGGCCGACGTCGTAGTCCTGCCGCGTGCATCATCGCCGAGGAGCCGCCGCTGGCGGCTCTTTTCTTTACGACCGGTGGTGATGTCCACCGCACTGCCGCAGCGGCAGCGCGAGTGGAGACAAGCGCTATCCGATCAAGGGCAAGCAAGAGTCTCGATCCGGGCATGGACCTTCGCATGAAACCCTGCCTATTTTTTCGAGTCGCAAGCCGCTAGGTAAACTGCCCTGGGACAGCAAGCATACAGGCCAATATGACAAGGTGCGACCCAAGATAGCAGGCATGCAACCACCTGGCCGACAGCTTTATCCTTGCGCCGTAGATCAGCACAACCGCAACAAGGTAGGCAGGTATGGAAAAGCTGAGGCTTGCGCCATATCCGAAAGCGGATGCGACGCCGGTATGTCCCATCGCGGCTAGCTCCACCAGGAGAATAAGCAAAATATATGCTTGACTGACGATGCAAACGACAATCAGCGATATCGTTGCGTATCTAAGGGCGTATCTAAGGGCGTATCTCATGGCTACTCAAGCCCATGCCGGGAGATGAACCGCGCTAGTTCGCGTCTTCTGCGGGCGCTCTCTTTTGTTACGCCTGCATAATAAAAATGTCCGACCCCATTGCCAGTCTCCCTGGTCTTCAGCATTTGCCTGGCAAGCTTGAATGAAGCCAGTAGGAGTCTGGGCTCGGATATTCCGGCAAATATCGGGTCGTCGTATTCCTCGAGGTCTCTTACGATGACTTCTCTAATATTCTTTTGTTTCTTCAGGTATTCCAGGAAGTCCGCATCAATCGGACTGCCCACCAGGACCAGATTATCGACAATGTGGCCGTTATGTGCATAAAAATTGGCGGTTTGCGCAGCGAGCAAGCTTCCGTATGAATAACCAATCATGTTAAACTGCGCCGAGGGATTGTCCTCCATTCCGTTAATGGTCCAGTCCTCGTCCACGGGACTATCCCTGTAGCGCACAGTTACTCCTGACCTGGCCGCATCCACTCCTATCCCGTAGGTTCTTTTTCCAATATAAACATATTTTATGCCCGCCTCCTGCAATGCCGAGACCTGGTCATGGATATATGATCCATCGAGCCCGGCTCCACCCCAATAAATCGTCCCTCGTGGTTTGTTGACTTCGATTGTTACTGGGCTTGTATCGGACTTCAGCGTCATTGCGGCTTTTGCCGTCGCATAGGCTACTGGCTTGGCCATTGTTTATCTGCCTCCGCCGTAGCCTTCCGGCAATATCTCGAGTATTACTTCGGTCGGATCATCAGCTTCGACCTTGACGGTTTTTCCGCTAGCGTCGGTTTTTCCCTCGATCGTTTTCCCGTTGAAAATAATTCGGTAATGGCGATTGGCAAGTGTTTCGCCGGTTTGCGTGTCGGTCAAGACGAACTGCTGGTCGTAGCCTTCATTCTCCTTGCCGACCCATTCTCCCGCGCTATTCTGAATAAATCGTATAGGAACTTCTTCGCCACGGTCATTGCCGATGCCGTCGATGTCATTCAGCGTCGACAACAGTGGGCAGCCGCCGCTGGTTTTCATGCCATGAAGTACTGGACTACGGTCGTTAAAAAGCTTGTCGGGCCCATGCCCCTCGGCAATTACACAGCCTTTTGCACACCCCATGCGCGCGCCTTCGAAGGATAACGATCGGCCATCGCTCACGCTGCACGGATCGCCTTCGATTACCTGTTCGCCACAGGCGGCCTGATCGCCTTCGCGAATCCATCCGATGATCCTCATAGCTCGGCCTTTTCTACTTGATTGGAAGTGAGAGTCAAATTTAGTAGCGCAGCGATGTCAAGCATTGATTTCGAACAGGGATGCGGATCGCCAACGCTGGGCGTCGGCCGGTCGTCCTCGCACCCCCTGTGTATGCGGAGCGGCCGGTGCAAAGCGCCTGGTGGCGGGAGCGGCGTCGCGTAGCTTGGCAATGCGACGGCTACGCCCGACTTCTCGCGTCGTGAGGCGTGGGTGAGTGGGATCGCGATGCGAACGTGCAGGATGCCCGCTCGGGCGCGCTGCAGCCAAGACGAAGGCTTGGTCGCCATGCCGGTTTCCTGGGAGGGCACCTGGGTCGAAGGCCAGCACCGGGACGGCAGGCATGAAAAAGCCGCTGACGAATCAGCGGCTTTTTGGAAGAGGTTGGTGGAGGCGGAGTCTACCGAACTGCACTATGGAAGAGAGTAGATTTTGCCTTCAGTTACCCCCAAAGTTACCCCTGCCGGCGCCGTGCTACTCATCAGTGCGACGGCATTTGATTTGCTGATTTCGTCGGCCGTTTTAACACGCTTTAACATGCCTGTTTTTTGGGCGGCCTGGTCTGCTTTCCCCTATGCGGATGCTGCCGGCGGCGGGCGGTCCAGGCCATTTGCTGATTTGATTAACAAATTCAAAAGGGGGAAATTTTCTGCGCGTGGGAGGCAAGGTGGTGTCTGTCGGGCGGCGGTGGCAACTTTGGGCGGGGGCGGCATCTATGTGCCGTCCTGGGCCTTGCTGGGGGCGCTCGCATCTTCTTGCGGGTGCGCCGTGACGGCATCCAAAAACCGTTTTTCCTAACCTGCACGTGCGAATAAAAGGCTGGCAGGCGGTCCCTTGTGTGCCTCACTCCCTGCTTTTGATGGGGGTGGTCGCACTGGGAAAAAAGTTTTCATTTCGCGGGCGTGCGCGGAAAGAGGGCAGGCGGTACCTGCCTGGCGCGGTGCCGAACTTGCGGAGGGGGGGGCATACCTTCCAACTTTTTTTGTCCACGTTTATGGACGTGGTGGGGACGAGCGGTCCCTTCGTGGGCTCGCCGTCGACTTCGGGCGGGGTGGTGTGTCACCGCTCAGGAATGCGCCGTGCTGATGGGTGGTGCGTGCCGCGCGACAAAGGGAGTCTCCGCACGCTCTCGGGGTTATTCAATGAATGGGCCACTCGCCGAGTAACGCCCGTTGATCCTTAGCGCACGCCTGTGACGACTGCAAACGCTTTCGGGTGGGTGATCACGACATCGGCACGGACATGGCACAGGAATGCCAGTTCGCCGGTAGTAGCGAATGCCTCGCGCAGCAGCTGGATGCTGAGGTTTTCGCGCATCAGGAAATACATCTTGCTGAAGTCTCCCATGTAGATCTCGCTCGCATCGGACGAGGTGCCTTGCGTCAGGTTGATCGGGATCTGCGGGGTAGCGATCAACGGCAGGTTGGTCAGCAGTTCAGGCTTGCGCAGCGGCTGGCCGGTGGTATCGGTTAGACCAGCCAGCTTGACCAGGGAGCGCGGCGCCATAATAGCGGCGGTTGGCATTGGAGCATTGGCGGTCAGCAGTGCTTCAGTAGCGGACATGAAGTTGCTGTAGTCGGCCAGCGCCTTACCGTTTGCGCCGTTTTGGATGACGTGCACGCCTGAGGTGCCCTTGATGCCCAGCGGTTCAGGCGCCACGCCACTACCGCGCAGGCCGGCATAGTCGAGCGCCTGGGCGAATGCCTGAGCGATTGCGACTTGCAGGGCCGACTCGATGCCTTGGCCATCGGCTAGCAGCTCGCGGCTGATCTTGAAGTAGAAGGCCAGGCTTTGCGGGGTTGCCACCACGCCGCGAAACGCCGGGTCGCTCTCCGGTACGCCGCCGCGCTCTTCACGCCACGAAGCGGTAGGCACAGCATCCACCACGGCAGTGGTCACGGTCTTGGCGCCACTGTCCATCGGCACGATGCCGGCGCCGGCCAGCAGCAGGCTCGATACCGGGGTCAGGGCGCTGAGGATCTGTGGCATGGTCTGGGCCGGTACGCTGAAGCCGCCGGCGGTGTTGGTGCCCACCGACAGCGCAGCGTGTACAGCCTGGGTGGACTGCATACCGGCGACGCCGCGCATGAAGTCGGTCAGGCTGACTGGCTCGGTGTTGCCTTCTGCCTTCGGTGCGAAATGGGCCTTGAACTCGCCGTAGGTGCGCAGCGCCTTGACGCCGACATGAGGCGCGCTTGCGGCTGCGGCTGGGCCGTTCATCTCGAGTGCGGCAGCGCGGGTGTTCGTGCTGTCGAGTGCCGCTTCCAAATTCGTCAGCCGCTCGCCGTGCTCTGCCTTGAATTCCGTGATGGTTGCGTTGATCTGTTGGACCAGGCCCGCTACGCCGTCACCCTCAGCCCGCACGCCGCTGACGATGCCGCGCGGAGCGGCGCCAAGTGCTGTGCAAGTGATCGCGTCGGCATCGCCGCCTTCCTGGGCTTCTTCCAGCGCTTTGATTTCCACACCGATTTGCGTGAAGCGGTGCATGTTGCTATTCCACTCGGCTTGGTTGTCGGTTCCCCAGCTCGGGCCAGGGAAGCTATCCAGCATTACCTTGGCGCGTGCAATCAGTGCGGCTTCCTCGGCGCGCAGTTCGGTCAAACGATCCATATATTTCCTTTCGGTAAGAAGAGAAGCAAGGATCGTTCAGAGACAGGCCGCGCCGCAATCGGGCAACCGGGAGCAGCGCGGTGCGTTGTTGAGTAGGTGGGTTCAGCGCGTTGCAGATAGCGCGGCAAGGCGCTTGGTGCGCAACCAGTGATCGAAGTCGGCGCGCGCGATTACGGCAATGCCTGGCGTGATCTCGAAGAACCGGGGGAACGTCGCATCTACCTTGAGCATCCGGGCCAGCGTGTGCCGACTGATGCCGAGTTCGTAGGCCACCAGCTGGCGGCGCATGTATTGGCTAATGATCGCGGTCATTGCATTGACCCTTCAAAGTTTGGATGGAAACAGTTCCATTGTTTTTTTTGCGGGGACATTGGGGACAATGGGGACATCTAGTATCCATGCGGGTTTCCGCTGTCCCCACTCGTTGAAAAGCAGTGGGGACACGTGGGGACACGCCGCCGTGCTGGGGCTAATGATTCGGCGCTTCCCCCGCAGTTTGTCCCCATTGTCCCCACGCTGTCCCCGGCGCTGGGGACGCCGCAAACCCAGCATCCATGCGGTTGTCCCCATTGTCCCCACTGTCCCCACGTTTTTTGGTTTGGTTTGAATGATGGGCCGCATTACTCACCCTCCCACATGCGCCCGGTCAGGACATAACAGCGCGTTGTGCCAAGACCTGGGATGCGCGGCTTCTGTGTCGTGCGGCTTCCTTCTCCCGGCGCCAGCCATCCGGCCTTGAGTAGTTCCGCCGTCACCGTCTTGATGTCGTTTCCTTGGCACAGCTCGCGCTTGAAGGCTTCAGGCAGCACCAGATATTCCCGGTCGCCGCTGACGCCAGTGCGGTAGAAGCCGGCGCGGTTGATGATGCGCTGATCGCCGGTAGCGTGAATGTCCTCAAAGCGGCTTGCGCCGTGCGCCTCGAAGAAGGCCCGCACCTGGGCCAGGATATTGCGCTCCTCGCGGTTTCCCACACCGCCGAATGCATCCAGCCAGGCGGCAAAGCACTTGTGTGCCGCCGTGATCGCTTCTCCCGCTGTCCAGCCGGTGATGCCGTAGAAGGTAGCCAGCTCGCCGGCCACCGCCACCAGGGCGAAGCGGCGCGCCACTCGCAGCACCTGGCCGGCGGCTTGGTCCGCTACCGCATCATTGATGAACCCTTTGATGCCTTCTTCGATGATGTCGGGCAGCGTCGCCCGATTGGTGACGATGCTGCGCAACCAGGCCACGCCCGCGGTGCCGTGATTTCGGATCGCCGCGTCCTTGATTGCGAGCGCCAGCGCCGCCGGGCTGGGTTGGTCGTGCAGCACCTCGAAGGCGCCCATGCCGGCGCCTGCGTCGGCGTCGATGTCGGCAAGGCGGATCTCCTGGCCGGCGTTGACCTTGCGCCCAGCGCGCGCCATCAGGGCGGTTAGCGATTCCTCACCAGCTGACAGGAACAGCAGGCGCCAGCGGGCCGACTGGCGGGCCGCGCCGGTGCGGGACGCTCGCGCCTTGCCTTGGCCGTTCGCCAGCAGGTAGGCCGCTTCCCCGGCTTCCTTGGGGTCGATCTGGCTCAACTCATCCAGGATCAACAGACAGTCATTGTGCAGCGCCGCCAGCCCTTCCAGGCCGTTTGCGGTGGCGCGCCACAGCCGCGGGTAGTTGCTCGGGTTGCCCCACACGGACGCCGCCACCTTGAGCGCCGTTGTCTTGCCCGACGACGAACCGCCGCGCAGATGGAACCCGCCCGAATCTTCGCCGGCTACCTCGGCCAGCGGTCCAGCGAATGCGGCCGACAGGGCAAACACCAGGCGCGAGTTACCGGCTGCAGGTTGCGCCACCGTCGCGCGCCAGTCGTCCAGGGTGCCGGCGCTGGACAGGGCGGGATCGATCGCGTGCGCGTTCTGGAACACCACGATTTCATCCTGCTGCCCGATGGACTCGGACGGCGTGACATACACCGACCCATGCCAGCCCAGCCGCTCGACACAGCGCGCCCTGTTCTCGACCGGCCACACTTGCACGTAGGAGGCCAGCAGATCGCGCTGCGCCTTGCCCGGTGCGATCGACAGGCCCATGCGCGCCAATTCGCGCCGCATGTCCGTGCCGTCGCTTTGCAGCAGCTCGAGCGGCATGGCCCACTGGTGGCGCACGCGGTCATCGTCGTGCCACTCCAGCAGCCGGCCCCATTCGCCGCTCTTGGCGTCGCGCGTCTTTGCCACCACGGACAGGGGCGAGCATATCCAGCGCGGAGGCTGCTCGTTGCCGTCCTTGTCGGTGCCGATGAAGAAGACGCCGCGGTGCGAAACGTCGAACGTGCCGCCGGCGTAGCTACATGTCACCGATTCCGGATACAGGCGTTTGGCCTTGGTCTTCGGCGGCGCCGGTCTCTCGGCTTGGGTGCCGCCAATCAGCGGCGGTTGGCTCGCCTGTTCCTCGGGCGATTCCTCGGCGTCCTCTGGTCCATGCAAGACATCGTTGATCGCCTCGCGCACATCGGCCAGGCCAAAGCGCGCGGCCATGTCATTGATGTCGGTGTCGCCGGCGGCGCGGTCGTCGCCAAACGTCGGGACCAGCAGCCGGCCCGCGACGAAGCGCGCGGCCTGCTCGGCGTGGTGGTCGGGTTCGCCGGATACTTTCACCAGGTCGGCCACCAGCACCAGAAGCGCTAGCGGGTAGCGTGCGCGCATGGCCTTGGCCACGGTAAGCAGGTTCCCCGACGACAGGGCCGCAATGCAGGCATGGCCGCACGCTTCGCGCACCGTCAGCACGGTTGCAACACCTTCCCCGATGAACAGCACCAGGTCGGCGCCGTCATCGGGCAGCGCCTGGGCCGGCCAGTAGCCGCCAGCCTTCGCACCGCCGTAGATAGCCGACTTACGCCCGGCGCCGTCGATCAGTTCGCATGTGGTCAACTCGCCGTCGATGTAGACCGGCGCCACCAGCACCAGGCCGGCCAGTTCGTCGCCGCTCGACTTCGGCACATAGCCGAGTATCGGCGCAACCGCGGCGGCGTCCAGCTGGCGCAGGTTCTCGACCGGCGCCACGCCTTTGCGCGCCAGGTAGGGATGATCCGCAGTGGCCGGCTGGGCGGCGTCCCACAGCGCGGCCGCTTTCTTGGCTGCGTCGGCCCGGCGCCGAGCGTCTTCGCGCTTCGTGATGAGGCGCATGGCTTCAACCCTGGCGCGGTGCGCGTCTTCCTCGGCCGGGCTGAGTGTGCGCCCGATGTCGGCGCGCCAGCTCTGATGCAGGCCGGTGCGGTGGTCGCCGATGACGCCAGCAGGCACAGCACCGCCGTGCAGCACGTACCAGCCCGCATCGTCCTTGGGTTTGCCATTGCTGGAGAACCGGCGCAGCTTGCCATCGGCGTGGATCACGTCGGGCGGCGTCAGGCCGGCCGCTGCGATCTGGTCGCGGAACTGCGAAACGGCGGCGGCCTCAAAGCCTACGCTTTGAATTTTCGGAGTGCTACCCATTGGCTTGCACCTCCCAGCGTTCGCGCTCCTCGTTGGTTGGCTCGTAGTTCGGGTCGATCATCACCCACGGCACGATGCCGTAATGGTCGCCAGCCAGGTAAAGAATGCGGGAGCGGTCAGGTTCCGCGAACTGGTCGATGTTCCGCAGGATGAATTCGACTTCGCCTACCCATTGCTGGTCGTCCGGCGTGCTGAAGTAGACCTCTTGGTATTTGCGGGAAAAGGCTAGCGTGCCGCCTTCGTAGCGCAGCGGAGGCTGCGGGCCGACTTCGGGCGGGTTAGGCAGCGTCTTCTGCTTCGTGCGCCAATCCTCGGCGTCGGTTTTGCGCACCAGGGCTTGCAGAATGCGCAGATCGCCGCACCAGTCGGGATTTAAGCCCGGCTCCGCCTGGAGGCTCTCGATGTGCTCGACTGCGGCCGCATGGCTGTCAAACGCACCAAGGAATGCGCCGGCCATCGTTTTGACCGTCCAGAGGCAAGCGGCGCTCATGCTGCACCTCCCGCGATGGCGGCGAGCTGCTGGGCCAGGTCGTCGGCCAGGCTGGCGGACACGGCCAGCGCGTCGGCTTGGCCGGTAGCGGGCAGCAGTGCGAATGCACCCAGCATGGCGCCGATGGTGTCGGCGATGCCGGCGAGGCGGCGAATTTGTTCGGAGTGGGATTGTACGGACGAGCTGGTGCCAGGCATGTGAGCCTCCTTGAGTAGCGGTTTAGAACCGCTCCGCCCGCTGCTAAACGGGGAGGAGCGGCGAATGACAGGGTTAGCAGACCGGTACTCAAGGAAACCGGCAGGCCGAAGCCTCCCCACCACCGCCGCCCCATAGGAGGTACAGCATGGTACGGACGAAAAAATACCGCCTTTGGCGGTTGTCCGCCTTGAGTAATTCGGGCTGCTAAACCCGGTTCCGTCTTTTTCGGGAACGCAAACAGTATCGGACCAAGATGGACGAACCGTCAAGCGATTTGTGTGGATCTGGGCCGCACGGCACGGCCGGGCGCCTTGATAGGTCGGGTGCATCATGCGCACCGCCTTAGTGGGCCGACGAGATCAGAGCACGGATGTCCTCGACGCGCCACGCCGTGGTGCGCGGGCCGAGCTTGACGGGGGAGGGAAAGCGGCCCGACTTCACGCCGGCCCACCAGGTGGATTTACAGACCGGCACGACGGCCGGCACCGGCGGCTGTACCTTGTTATCGCCGATGATTTGCGGCAGGCGGAGAAAGCCGGTTTCGGGGAGTTGATGCATTCGATTGCTCCTGTCTGAATTAGTCCAAAGTGGACCGATAGGAGCAATATTGATTTCTCTGGTTATAGTCGAAAAGCCCCTGTCCAGGTGCGCCGTACGACATACCGGATGACGTTACACCGTTCCGGCAGGCACATATTTCTACCGCAACCCGTTACGCTCTACCGGTAGACTGAGTCTTCTTCCAGTCCGCAATCCAAGCCCTGGCAGTCCGGAATGTTACTGGAACCTCTTTCCCTGCGATTGCTTCCGCCGCGCTGTCCATACTTTTGTAATTAGCCATATTCGCATCGCACCATGCGAAAACATCGGCCTTCATTTTTCTGTTCTCGCTGTGTCGTGCGTCTAGCCCCGCTAAGGAAAACTTTTTAGCATCTAATCCTTTTTCCATGCCTCTGCCGGAAATCGTTCCTTGTAATATCCCAAGCCAATGCCAAGCGTCACAGACATAGCTCCAGGCTTCTATGCTTCCTTTTTCCGCCCTGAACGCTTGAATAGCGTATGCGCAGGCGACTTGCATTGTTGCGATTTGAATGATTGCCGCTTTGAAGCCTGGGGCGAATGGCTCGCCCTCCCAGTCAGTGAGGTTCTCAGTCTTCACTAACTCGTCGAACTGCTTTGTGCCAGTAGTTTCTGGGTTAGCCCATAATTCCTCGAAAATAATTTCCCAAAAGACCGGAGCATTCGGCAGATCCCATTTTTCCCATACCTCGACTAAACCGCTGATTACTAATCCGGCTTCCGATATAGGTGTTCGCAAACTTACTGGTGGCCTTGGCTCAATATCATGATCTTCGGTCATACGTATTCCTTATTATTTGACAGGGAAATGGACGGATGTTTCGGCGGATATTCAACTATCTGCGCGCTATGTTCTAGTTGCGTTGACTCGCAACTCATCCAAATAATCCGCCCATTGCTGCATCATCTTCCGCCGCTCGGGTAGATGGGCTGTCCGGTTATAGGCCCGGCCGTTCGGGTCTTTCACGGCGTGCGCCAGCTGGTGCTCGATCAGATCCGGCCGGAAGCCAAGTACCTCGTCCAGGATCGTGCGGGCCATCGCCCGGAAGCCGTGGCCGCTCATCTCATCTTTGCTGATACCCATGCGCCGCATCGCCGCCAGGATCGCGTTATCGCTCATCGGCCTGGCGCCGGTGCGGGCGCTGGGGAACACGTACCGCCCATGTCCGGTTAGCGGCTGAATCTCGCGCAGGATCGCCACAGCCTGGGTGGCCAGGGGGACGATATGGGGCGTGCCGGTCTTGGTGACGGTGTAGCGCCACTCCGCGGCGTCCAGATCGATATGAGCCCACTCGGCCGCGCGTAGCTCACCAGGACGCACGAACACCAGCGGGGCGAGGCGCAGCGCACAGGACACGGTAAGCGTGCCTTGATAAGCGTCCATGCTGCGCAGGATGCCGCCGACCTGTTCCGGCTCCGTCACCGCGGCGAAATGCTCACCACGGACCGGGGGCAGGGCACCGCGCAGATCCCCAGAAGGATCGCGGGAGGCCCGGCCGGTGGCTACGGCATAGCGGAACACCTGGCCGCAATTGCTCATGGCGCGGTGGGCCGTCTCCAGGGCGCCGCGCGCTTCAATCTTGCGGACTACTTGCAGCAGTTCGGGCGATGTGATCTCGGCAATCGGTCTGTTGCCTAAGTCGGGGAAGATGTCTCGCTCAAGGCGTCGAATGATCCTGTCGCCGTGCGAAGGAACCCAGCCAGGCGAATGCTTCTCGTACCACTCTCGAGCGACAAATTCAAAGCTGTTAGTGGCATGGACTCTACGCAACGTCTTTTGCGCCTTGCGGCTGTGGCTTGGGTCAATGCCATCGGCGATCTGTTTGCGTGCATCGTCGCGCCGCTCGCGCGCATCCTTCAGGCTGACATCGGGGTAGGTGCCTAAAGACAACAGCTTCTCTTTGCCGTCTATGCGGTACTTTAAGCGCCACCACTTACCGCCCGTGGGGGTAACCAGGAGGAACAGGCCGCGCTCGTCGAACAGCTTAACCGGCTTGGCGCCGGGCTTGGCGTTGCTAATGGCCTTGTCCGTCAGGGGCTTGCCCTTGCTGGCCGGCTTCGGAGTTGGGGTAACGTCGTCTAGTGGCATGGTGGGGGTAACAGTTTTGGGGGTAAGGGAGTTACCCCAAGAGATACCCCCACAAAGTTTTGGATGTCGTTGGACTATGTTACCCCTAAAAATACGATCCCCATAGTAAAAAACCCGCACAGAGGCGGGTTTTTGTACGTGGAAAAACCACGTTGGAGTATTTGTTGGTGGAGGCGGAGGGAATCGAACCCTCGTCCGCAAGCACTCTACAGACAGTTCTACATACTTAGCACTATCAATTAATTTAACCTGGACAACGGGGATGTGCACCCTTTGGACAAGCGAGTCACCTATTATTTAGCAGTCGACCAAGTGACCCGGCCTACTGCGAGCCCCTGTAAATGAGTCCACGAACCTTGCGGCACACCCCAGGGGCGAGGTGTTGTGGACCTAGCAGCAATTAAGCTGCGAGTGCGTACGAGTTATCGTTTGCAGTTATTGATTTCTGGATGTATTTACGAGGTAACCAGTCCTCGGTATGCCCTGCGCTGCTTTGCAACCCACGTCGAAACCAGGTCGCCCCCAACGAAAGAAGCTTCATTGTACTCCAATTCGCCGGCACATGCAGCCTGCGTGCGTGGGAACCGCTACATGTCAAGCCGGTCCAAAAGATAGGCTTTTAGCATGACGAACTTGCAATATCATGACCCGCTTGCGCCGTCTGCCTCAGGTCTTTCGACAAGGAATCAGGAATGGTTTGTATTGTCTGCGGTAACTCTCAAACAGCCGGGATCGCTGCGTGGCATGCCACCTGTCCGACTTGCCATTACGAAAGCGCGGCGCTGTCCGTCGCCATCAACCAGCATACCGGGCCCGAGGTCAACGAAGCCGAGCGCGAAGCGGGGCTGAAGGCTCTGCGGCTCGAGAACTTCCGGGCCATCGTGCAGTACGCCAAGCGGCATGTCCGGCCCGGCGCGCGCAGCCTGCTCGACGTGGGCAGTGCGCACGGCTGGTTCCTGGAGACCGCAAGCGAGGACTTCGGCGTGCTCGGCGTCGAGCCCGATGCGGTGGTCGGTTCGCGCGCCGCCGCCCGCGGCCTGCCGGTGCGGGCCGGCTTCTTCCCCCGACGTGCTGCGCGAGGGCGAGCGCTTCGACGTGATCGTCTTCAACGACGTCATCGAACATATCCCGGACATCCGCAGCGCCCTCGACGCCTGCCGCGCGCGCCTCAATCCGGACGGCATCCTGATCCTCAACCTGCCGAACAGCCGCGGCTTCTTCTACCGTCTCTCGAAAGTCATCGCCCGGCTGGGCTGGCGCTCGCCGTTCGAGCGGCTATGGCAGAAAGGCCTGCCCTCGCCGCACGTGCATTACTTCAGCGCCGGTAACCTGGCCAAGCTGGTGGCCGGGCGCGGCTTCGACCTGGTCGACAGCGCCGAACTGCCGGCCCTGCGCGCCAGGGGCTTGCGCGAGCGGCTCCGTTGCGCCGGCAACGTCTCGCCGTTGTTGCTGTGGGTGCAGTACATCGCCATCCTGTGCGCGATTCCGGTGCTGCGGATTTTCCCGAGCGACATCATCGTCTGCATCTTCCGAAAAAAACCGCAGGCTGAGTGCCTGCGGTCTGTGGAGTCAAACTGCGGAGTAGGGCAGACCGTTCAGCGGTTGCGGTTGGCGACCTCGTTGCCGATCATGCCGCCGCCGATGATGCCGGCCACCGTGGCGAGCTTCTTGCCATTGCCGCCGCCGATCTGGTTGCCGATCAGGCCGCCGATCACGGCGCCGGTGCCGATGCCGACATAGTTCGGCTGGGCCGGTGCGGGAGCAGGGGCCGGCTGCGGGTAGTAACGCGGCTCGCTCGGCTTGGCGTGCACCACGCGGGTCTTCTCGACCACCTTCACCACCGGCTTTTCACGGATCACTTCCTTGACCACGACGCGCTCGGGGGCCGGCGCCGGCTGGGCGGCCGGCTGGGCGTAGGCGACCGGCATGGCCATCTGCGGCGCCGGGCCGGCTGCCAGCTGGGTGGCCAGTTGCGGCGTCACCGGCGTGGCCGACAGCGGCGTGGCAGCCTGGCCCTGGACCGCGGCAGCCGGCACCATCACGACCTGGCCCTGGGCGGTGGTGACCGGCACCATCCCGGGCTGCTGCGCCACCGCATACGGCGCGGCGGCCAGCGGGGCCGCCAGGGCGTTGGGGGCGCTGTTCGAATGCGGCAGCAGGCCGGTGATCGCGGCGGCGCCGGTCAGGCTGACGATCACGACCGACACGGCGGCAGCGGCCATCAGGGGGTGAATGCGGTTGAGGCGGGTGGTTTCCATGTTCTGCTCCGTAGAAGACGTTTTGTTGTCGTATGGGAGTAGATTACCGGTGAGCCCGGTACAGAACTAGACGAAAGCCTGTATCAATCGTAAAGACTTGTAAGCGACCGGCGCAGCGGCGGGCCAGGACGACCCGCCGGGAAGGTGAAGGGAGTCTCAGGCCGCCGATGCGGTCGCGCGTGCCGATTCCACTAGCTTGCGCAGGGTATGCAGCAGGTCGGTCGGGGTGTCGAGCAGGTAGTCGGCGCCCCAGGTCGAGGGTTCGATGGCGCCGCAATAGCCCCAGTTGCAGGCAACCGTCACCATGCCGGCGGCGTGGCCGGCTTCGACGTCGCGCTTGTCGTCACCGACGTACCAGCAGTGTTCCGGATCCACGCCGAGGCGGCGGGCGCCTTCCAGCAGCGGGGCCGGGTGGGGCTTCGGGAAGCCGGTGGTGTCGCCCGACACCACGCAGCCCGCGTGCGACAGGCCGATCTGCGGAATCAGCGGGTCGGTGAAGCGCGCCGGCTTGTTGGTGACGATGCCCCAGGCCATGCCGGCCTGTTCGATCCCGTGCAGCAGTTCGATGATGCCGCCGAACAGCGAGCTGTGCACGGCCATGGTCTCCTGGTAGCGGTCGAACCATTGCAGGCGCAGTTCTTCATAGCCCTCGTCGCCCGGCGCCAGGCCGAAGGCGGCGCCGATCATGCCGCGCGCGCCGGCCGAGGCGGTGGGGCGCAGCACCGAATACGGGGTCGGCGGCAGGCCGCGCTCGGTGCGCAGCCAGTTGACGGCGGCCGCGAGGTCGGGCGCGGTGTCGGCCAGCGTGCCATCGAGGTCGAACAGGATGGCACGCGGTGCCGGCAGGACGGTCGGGAGAGTCATGGGAAATAAAGGATCAGGGCGCAGGAGGCAGAACGGATTACTGCGGCGGCTTGCTGCACGCCACCATGTAGTTCACGTCGGTGTCGTTGTTGAGCGAGTAAATCTTGGTCAGCGGATTGTATGTCAGGCCTTTCAGGCCGTCGACTTGCAATCCGGCAAGACGCGCAAATTGCGACAGCTCGGCCGGCGTGATGAACTTGGCGTAGTCGTGGGTGCCGCGTGGCAGCATGCGCAGGATGTATTCCGCGCCGATGACCGCGAACAGGTAGGACTTCGGGTTGCGGTTGAGCGTCGAGAAGAAGATGTGGCCGCCCGGTTTCACCAGGGTGGCGGCGGCCTGCACGATCGAGGCCGGGTCGGGCACGTGCTCGAGCATTTCCATGCAGGTGACCACGTCGAACTGGCCCGGCTCCTCGGCTGCCATCTCTTCGGCCGAGATGTGCTTGTAGCGCACCTCCACGCCCGATTCCAGGCTATGCAGGTCGGCCACCTTCAGCGCCTTTTTCGACAGGTCGATGCCGGTCACCTTGGCGCCCTTGCGCGCCATGGCCTCGGACAGCACGCCGCCGCCGCAGCCGATGTCGATCACCTTCTTGCCCAGCAACGGGGCGCGGGCGTTGATCCACTCGAGGCGCAAAGGATTAATTTCGTGCAGCGGGCGGAATTCGGACGTCGGGTCCCACCAGCGGTGGGCCAGCTCACTGAATTTCTGGATTTCTAATGGGTCTGCGTTCGTATTCATACTCGGGATGATACTGGAAATGTGGGTGATCTCAGAGTGCCGCACGGAAAATATGGCGGTGCCTGCGGGGCGCCCGGTTCCCGCGCGAAAAAAAACCCCGCCGCAGCGGGGTTTCGTTCAGCAATCGGCGGATTACTGGTTGACGCTGCGGGTACCGACGACTTCGATTTCCACGCGGCGATTCTTGGCGCGGCCTGCCGCGGTCTTGTTGGTGGCTTCCGGCTGCTTCTCGCCCTTGCCTTCGGTGTAGATGCGGTTTTCTTCCACGCCCTTGCCCTTCAGGTAGGTCTTGACGGCTTCAGCACGGCGGATCGACAGCTTCTGGTTGTAGGCATCGGTACCGATCGCGTCGGTGTGGCCGACGGCGATGATGACTTCCAGGTTCATGTCGCCCAGCTTGGCCACCAGCTCGTCCAGCGAGGCCTTGCCGGCCGGCTTCAAGACCGCCTTGTCGAAATCGAAGAAGGCGTCGGCCGAGTAGGACACTTTTTCCGAGGTCGGGACCGGGGCCGGCGCCGGGGTCGGCGCAGGCGCCGGGGCAGGTGCCGGTGCGACGACCGGCGGCGGCGGCGGCGGCGGCGGCGCGACGCACTTGCCGTTTTCCAGCTTTTCCGGCGGCACGCACAGCGGCGCGTCGCAGCCCGGGACCGCGTCGGCCGGCGTCCAGTAACCGGTGCGCCAGCACAGGCCGAAAGGATTGCGGGCGATCACGCCGCGGCTGTCCTGCACATAGGCGCTATACGGCGTACGCGCCTGCATGTCGGTGGTCAGCGGCGCATACGGTGCATCGCTTTGGGCAAATGCGTTGCCCGCGATCGCAGCCGAAGCAGCGAGCATGAGGGTGGCCAGTTTATTCATATTCTTTTTCCTTTCGGGTAAACACCTTGCGAAACGCAGCCCAGCATTGTGATCAATATATTAACACGCAGCCAGCGATGTCAGTCTCGCATTGTGAATCAATCAATTATTTTCCTGTCCATTTTGCCACATGCACTAGAAACGTACGACTGCACCCAAATCAAACATTGGCGAATCTCCATGTGCGTTGTTTTGTTGCAACATTTGCGCAAGCGGACTCGGCCGGCATCGACAATGCTGGAACCGTCGGTCCCGAAGACGGATTTGTACTGGTGCTAACTGCACCATGGTAGAATCGTCCGTTGCAACTCATAACCATTAGCCTGAAAGCAGTCGACCCGCCCAATGGATCAATTCGCAAAAGAAACAGTTCCCATTTCCCTCGAAGAAGAAATGCGCAAGAGCTACCTCGATTACGCGATGAGCGTGATCGTGGGCCGTGCTCTGCCGGACGTGCGGGACGGTCTGAAGCCGGTGCACCGCCGCGTGCTGTACTCGATGCACGAAAGTAATACGACCCACAACCGCCCGTACGTGAAGTGCGCGCGCGTGGTCGGCGACACCATGGGTAAATACCACCCGCACGGCGACTCGTCGATCTACGACACGCTGGTGCGCATGGCGCAGGACTTCTCGCTGCGCTACACCCTGGTGGACGGGCAGGGCAACTTCGGCTCGATCGACGGCGACTCGGCCGCGGCAATGCGTTACACCGAGTGCCGCCTCGATCGCATCTCGAGCGAACTGCTGGCCGACATCGACAAGGACACGGTCGACTACCAGCCGAACTACGACGGCAAGGAAAAGGAACCGACCGTCCTGCCGACCCGGATTCCGAACCTGCTGATCAACGGTTCGTCCGGCATCGCGGTGGGCATGGCCACCAATATCCCGCCGCACAACCTGTCGGAAGTCATCAACGGCGCCCAGCACCTGCTGCGCAACCCGGAATGCACGATCGACGAACTCATCGAGCTGATCCCGGCGCCGGACTTCCCGACCGCCGGCATCATCTATGGCGTCTCGGGCGTGCGCGACGGCTACCGCACCGGCCGCGGCCGTGTGGTGATGCGCGCCAAGACCCACTTCGAGGAATACGGCAAGGACGGCGGCCGCGTCGCGATCATCATCGACGAGCTGCCGTACCAGGTAAATAAAAAATCGCTGCTCGAGCGTATCGCCGAGAACGTGCGCGACAAGAAGCTCGAAGGCATCAGCGACATCCGCGACGAGTCCGACAAGTCGGGCATGCGCGTGGTCATCGAACTCAAGCGCGGCGAAGTGCCGGAAGTGGTGCTGAACAACCTGTACAAGCAGACCCAGCTGCAGGACACCTTCGGCATGAACATGGTGGCGCTGGTCAACGGCCAGCCGAAGCTGCTGAACCTCAAGCAGATGCTCGAGTGCTTCCTGTCGCACCGCCGCGAAGTGGTTACCCGCCGCACCGTGTTCGAGCTGCGCAAGGCGCGCGAGCGCGGCCACATGCTGGAAGGCCTGGCGGTGGCGCTGGCCAACATCGACGATTTCATCGCCATCATCAAGGCCGCGCCGACCCCGCCGGTCGCCAAGGTCGAGCTGATGGGGCAGGCCTGGGATTCGTCCCTGGTGCGCGAAATGCTGAGCCGCACCGAGATGGGCGCTTCCGGCGGCATCGAAGCCTTCCGTCCGGAGCACCTGCCGAAGCACTACGGCATGCAGCAGGACGGCCTGTACAAGCTGTCCGACGAGCAGGCCCAGGAAATCCTGCAGATGCGCCTGCAGCGCCTGACCGGCCTGGAGCAGGACAAGATCATCAACGAGTACAAGGAGGTGATGGACCACATCGCCGACCTGCTCGACATCCTGGCCAAGCCGGAACGCGTCACGACCATCATCAGCGACGAGATGGCGCACATCAAGAGCGAGTACACCGAGAACGGCAAGGATGCACGCCGCTCGGTCATCGAGCACAACGCCAGCGACCTGGAAACCGAAGACCTGATCACCCCGCAGGACATGGTGGTCACGCTCTCGCATACCGGTTACATGAAGGCGCAGCCGATCGCCGAATACCGCGCCCAGAAGCGCGGCGGCCGCGGCAAGCAGGCGATGGCGACCAAGGACGAAGACTGGATCGACCAGCTGTTCATCGCCAACACCCACGACTACATGCTGTGCTTCTCGAACCGCGGCCGGATGTACTGGCTGAAGGTCTGGGAAGTGCCGCAGGGCTCGCGCAATTCGCGCGGCAAGCCGATCGTCAACATGTTCCCGCTGCAGGACGGCGAGAAGATCACCGTGATCCTGCCGCTGTCGGGCGAAAATCGCACCTTCCCGGAACACCACTACGTGTTCATGGCGACCTCGCTCGGCACCGTCAAGAAGACGCCTTTGCGCGACTTCAGCAACCCGCGCAAGGCCGGCATCATCGCGGTCGACCTGGACGATGGCGACGTGCTGGTGGGCGCCGCGCTGACCGACGGCGAACACGACGTGATGCTGTTCTCGGACGGCGGCAAGGCGGTGCGCTTCGACGAGAACGACGTGCGCCCGATGGGCCGCACGGCGCGCGGCGTGCGCGGCATGAACCTGGAAGAGGGCCAGCAGGTCATCGCCCTGCTGGTGGCCGAGAACGAGCATCAGTCGGTGCTCACGGCCACCGAGAACGGCTTCGGCAAGCGCACCCCGATCCAGGAGTACACCCGCCACGGCCGCGGCACCAAGGGCATGATCGCGATCCAGCAGTCCGAACGCAACGGCAAGGTGGTGGCGGCGACCCTGGTCGATACCACCGACGAGATCATGCTGATCACGACCGGCGGTGTCCTGATCCGTACCCGCGTCGCCGAGATCCGCGAGATGGGCCGCGCGACCCAGGGCGTGACCCTGATCGCGGTCGAGGACGGCACCAAGCTGTCCGGCCTGCAGCGCATCGTCGAGACCGACCTGGAAGAGGTCGAGCTCGAACAGGCGCCGCAGTAAGCACCCCGATGGGCCGCCTCGACGCGGCCCTTTTTTTGGCAGAAAGGGCCGCATGACGAAGCAGATTTTCAATTTTTCGGCCGGTCCGGCCGTCCTTCCGAAGGAAGTGCTGCAGCAGGCCGCCAGCGAGATGCTCGACTGGCAGGGCAGCGGCATGTCGGTGATGGAGATGAGTCACCGCGGTCCGGAGTTCATCTCGATCTACAGGCAGGCCGAAGCCGACCTGCGCGAGTTGCTGGCGGTACCAAGCAACTACAAGATCCTGTTCATGCAGGGCGGCGGCCTCGGCCAGAACGCCATCATCCCGATGAACCTGGTCGGCTGCTGCGCGCAGCCGGCGACGATCGATTTCATCCATACCGGTTCCTGGTCGGGCAAGTCGATCAAGGAGGCGAAGCGCTACGCCCAGGTCAACGTCGCCGCATCGAGCGAAGCGACCGGCTTCACGTCGGTGCCGCCGCAGGAGACCTGGAACCTCACGCCGCACGCCGCCTACCTGCACATCTGCACCAACGAGACCATCGACGGCGTCGAGTTCAACTTCGTGCCCGAATCGCGGCCGAAGGTGCCGATCGTGGCCGACATGTCCTCGCACATCCTGTCCCGACAGATCGACGTGTCGAAGTACGGCCTGATCTTCGCCGGCGCCCAGAAGAACATCGGCCCAGCCGGCCTGACCCTGGTGATCGTGCGCGACGACCTGCTGGACGACGCGCTGGCGATCTGTCCCTCGGCCTTCCACTTCAAGACCGTGGCCGAGCACGAATCCATGTTCAATACGCCGCCGACCTACGCGATCTACATCGCGGGCCTGGTGTTCGCTCACCTGAAGAAGCAGGGCGGGGTCGCGGCGATGGAACAGCGTAATATCGACAAAGCGCGCCTGCTGTACGCCGCGCTGGACGCCGACGACTTCTACCAGAACCGCGTCGCGCCCGACTACCGCTCGCGCATGAACATACCGTTCTTCCTGCGCGACGAATCCCTGAACGACAAATTCCTGGCCGGCGCGAAGGCGCGCGGGCTGCTGCAACTGAAGGGCCACAAGTCCGTCGGCGGCATGCGGGCATCGCTCTACAACGCGATGCCGCTCGAGGGTGTGCAGGCCCTCGTCGATTATTTGAACGAATTCGCGGGACGTTGATCATGTGTTCGACCGGTTGGCGCGGTGACGCATCGGCCGGTTGAACGCGTGGGCAGGGGACCTGCCCACCCTACGAGACAGCGGTTTTCGTAGGGTGGGCGGGTTTCCCGCCCACGCGTTCAAGAAACGCAAGAACAGCCGCGAATCGCTTAACGCCCGATTTTTGCTTAGCAGAACATGTCAGACAAACTCCTCCCCCTGCGCGAACAGATCGACGCGATCGACGCGCAAATCCTCGCGCTGCTGAGCCGGCGCGGCCAGATCGCGCAGCAGGTCGGCCACGTGAAGGCCGAGACCAACGCCCCGGTGTTCCGCCCGGAACGCGAAGCGCAGGTCCTGCGCGGCGTCGCCGAGCGCAACCCCGGCCCGCTGAAGGATCGCGACGTCCAGACCATCTTCCGCGAAATCATGTCGTCCTGCCGCGCGCTGGAAAAGCGCGTGACGGTGGCCTATCTCGGCCCCTCCGGCACCTTCAGCGAGCAGGCCGTGTACCAGCAGTTCGGCACCGCGATCGAGGCGCTGCCCTGCATCTCGATCGACGAGGTGTTCCGCGCCACCGAGGCCGGCACCGCCGATTTCGGCGTGGTGCCGGTCGAGAACTCGTCCGAAGGCGCGATCAACCGCACCCTCGACCTGATGCTGGCCACCACCACCGTGATCAGCGGCGAGATCTCGATCCCGGTCCACCACAGCCTGATGACCAAAACCGGCAGCATGGACGGCGTCAAGGTGGTGTGCGCCCATTCGCAGGCGCTGGCCCAGTGCCAGGTGTGGCTCAACCTGCACCATCCGGACGTCGAGCGGCGCGCCGTGGCCTCGAATGCCGAAGCGGCGATCCTGGCCAGCCAGGACCCGAGCGTGGCGGCGATCGCCAGCGAGATGGCGGGCGAGCAGTACCAGCTCGGCGTGGTCCAGGCCCACATCCAGGACGACCCGCACAACCGCACCCGCTTCGCCGTGATCGGCAGCCTGGAGACCGGCCCCTCGGGCCGCGACCATACCTCGATCGTGCTGGCCGTGCCGAACAAGGCCGGGGCCGTCTACAAGCTGCTGGCGCCGCTGGCCAAACATGGCGTGTCGATGACCCGCTTCGAGTCGCGCCCGGCGCGCATCGGCACCTGGGAGTATTACTTCTATGTCGACATCGAGGGCCATGTCGTTGATCCCGCCGTCGCCCGCGCCCTCGGCGAACTGAAAGACAACGCCGCCTTTTTCAAGGTGCTTGGCTCCTATCCCCAGAGCCTCTGAATTTTCTACTTTTCTTTGAGATCAACCATGTCGCAATTCGGTCCAGATTACGTCCGCGCCATCGCCCCCTACCAGGCTGGCAAACCCATCGCTGAAGTCGCCCGCGAGTTCGGCCTCGACGAAGCCAAGATCGTCAAGCTCGCCTCCAACGAGAACCCGTTCGGCATTCCGGCATCGAGCCGCGCCGCGATGGCCCAGGCAGCCGCCGACCTCGGCCGCTACCCGGATGCCAACGGCTTCGAGCTGAAGGCCGCACTGTCCGCACGCTACGACGTCCCTAGCGACTGGATCACCCTCGGCAACGGCAGCAACGACATCCTGGAAATCGCCGCGCACGCCTTCGTGCAACAGGGTGAGTCGGTGGTGTATGCGCAGTACTCGTTCGCCGTGTACGCGCTGGCCACCCAGGGCGTGGGCGGGCGCGCGATCGTGGTGCCGGCCAGGGACTACGGCCATGACCTCGACGCCATGGCCGCCGCCATCGAAGCGGATACCCGCCTGGTCTATGTGGCGAATCCGAACAACCCGACCGGCACCTTCATCCCGGCCGAGCAGATCGAGGCCTTCCTGCAGAAGGTGCCGTCGAACGTGGTGGTGGTGCTGGACGAGGCCTACAACGAATACCTGGCGCCGGAACACCAGTTCGAATCGAGCGGGTGGGTGCGCAAGTACCCGAACCTGATCGTCTCGCGCACCTTCTCCAAGGCCTACGGCCTGGCCGGCCTGCGCGTGGGATTCGCCATCGCCCAGCCGGCAGTGACCGACCTGATGAACCGCATCCGCCAGCCTTTCAACGTGAATTCGCTGGCGCAGGCCGCCGCGGTCGCCGCGCTCAACGACAAGGATTTCCTGGAGCAGGGCGCCCGCAACAACGCCGAGGGCTACCGGCAACTGACCGCCGCTTTCGAGGAACTGGGCCTGCAGTACGTGCCCTCGTTCGGCAACTTCGTGCTGGTGAAGGTGGGTAGCGACGACCAGGCCGGCGCCCGCGTCAACCTGGCGCTGCTGCAGCAGGGCGTGATCGTGCGCCCGGTCGGCAACTACGGGCTGCATCAGTGGCTGCGCATCTCGATCGGCCTGCCGGAAGAGAATGCGGCCTTCATCGCCGCCCTCGAGCGAGCGCTGACAAGCGCGAGCGCGCTGGATCGATGATCGACCGCCTGGTCATCGTCGGCGTCGGCCTGATCGGCGGTTCCTTCGCGCTGGCGCTGAAGGAAGCCGGCGCCGTGCGCACCGTGGCAGGGCTGGGCCGTTCTCCGGAAGCGATGGCGCGCGCCCTCGAACTGGGCATCGTCGACGAGGTTTGCGACAGCCCGGCGCAGGCGCTGCGCGGCGCCGACCTGGTGCTGCTGGCCGCGCCGGTCGGGCAGACCGGGCCGATCCTGGCCACGCTGCTGCCGCACCTGGAACCACAGACCGTCATCACCGACGCCGGCAGCACCAAGTGCGACGTGGTGGCAAGCGCGCGCGCGGCCCTGGGCGAGCGGGTGCGCCAGTTCGTGCCGGGCCACCCGATTGCCGGCAGCGAATCGAACGGACCGGACGCCGCCCGCGCGGCGCTCTACCGCGGCAAGAAGACCGTGCTCACGCCGCTCCCGGAGAACCCGCCCGGCATGGTGGAGCGGGTCGCCGACGCCTGGCGCCGCTGCGGTGCGCTGATCCATACCCTGAGTCCGTCCGACCATGACCGCGTGTTCGCCGCCGTCAGCCACCTGCCGCACCTGCTGGCCTATGCGCTGGTCGACGACATCGCCGGCAAGCCGCACGCCGAGATGCTGTTCCAGTATGCCGCCAGCGGTTTTCGCGACTTCACCCGGATCGCCGGCTCTTCGCCCGAGATGTGGCGCGACATCAGCCTGGCCAACCGCGAGGCCCTGCTCACCGAGCTGGATGCATATCTGGCACAATTGACCACATTGCGGGCGCAGCTCGCCGCCGCCGACGGACGCGGCCTCGAAACCGTGTTTGCCAATGCGCAGCGCGCCAGGCAGGCATGGATCGAGGCGATCGAGGCCGGCTCGCCGCCCCACGAGTACCGCAATACGCACCAGGATACAGAATGACGCAGTCTACACACTACCCGCAGCACATCGACCTCGAACCCGTGATCCACGTCGAGGGCAGCGTGCGCCTGCCGGGTTCCAAGAGCATCTCGAACCGAACCCTGCTGCTGGCGGCGCTGTCCGAAGGGACCACCCTGATTCACGACCTGCTGGCCTCGGACGACACCATGGTGATGCTGGGCGCGCTGCGCGCGCTCGGCATCAAGTGGGACGAAGTCGACGAGCGCACCGTGGTCGTGCACGGCAACGGCGGCGTGCTGCCGGTGCATGAAGCCGATCTGTTCATGGGCAATGCCGGCACCGCCATCCGTCCGCTGACGGCGGCGCTGGCGGTGATCGGCGGCGACTACACCCTGCATGGCGTGTCGCGCATGCACGAGCGCCCGATCGGCGACCTGGTCGAGGCGCTGAACGCCGTCGGCGCCCAGATCGAATACACCGGAGAACAGGGCTTCCCGCCGCTGCGCATCCGGCGCGGCCACATTGTCGCCAACCGGATGGCGGTGCGCGGCAACGTGTCGAGCCAGTTCCTGACCGCGCTGCTGATGGCGGCTCCCTTGATGGCGACCACGCACGCGGTCTCGATCGACGTGGTCGGCGAACTGATTTCCAAGCCCTACATCGAAATCACTCTGAACCTGATGCGCCGCTTCGGCGTGACGGTCGAGCAGAACGGCTGGTCCTCGTTCACCGTGCACCCGGGCCAGCGCTATGCCTCGCCGGGCAGCATCCACGTCGAGGGCGATGCCTCGTCGGCGTCCTACTTCCTGGCGGCCGGCGCGATCGCCGGCGGGCCGGTGCGGGTCGAGGGCGTGGGCGAGAACAGCATCCAGGGCGACGTGCGCTTCGCCGACGCGCTCGAGCGCATGGGCGCGATCGTGACCCGCGGCGAGAACTGGATCGAGGCGCGCTCGAACGGCGTGCTCAAGGCCATCGACGCCGATTTCAACCACATCCCGGATGCCGCGATGACGATCGCGGTGGCGGCGCTGTACGCGGACGGCCCGAGCACGCTGCGCAACATCGCCAGCTGGCGCGTGAAGGAAACCGACCGCCTGGCCGCGATGGCGCTCGAATTGCGCAAGGTGGGCGCCGAGGTGGAAGAGGGGCCGGACTACATCCGCATCACGCCGCCGGAGCAGTTGAAACCGGCCACCATCGATACCTACGACGACCACCGCATGGCGATGTGCTTCTCGCTGGCCTCGCTGGACGGCGCGGCACGCAGGGGGAATGCGATGCGCATCAATGACCCGAAATGCGTGGCCAAGACCTTCCCCGAGTATTTCGAGGCGTTCGCGGGCATTGCGAAAAACGAACTGTTTTGAACCGGCACCGCGGGGGAGCCAGTAAAATAGTCCACTGGACCGTTTTACCCCCGCGACCATCACATGCCAAATAATCCCATTCCCGTCATCGCCATCGACGGCCCGACCGCTTCCGGCAAGGGCACCGTTGCCGCCAAGGTCGCCGAGCGCCTGGGCTTCCACCTGCTCGACTCGGGCGCCCTGTACCGCCTGACCGCACTGCAGGCGCTGCGCCGCGGCGTCGAACTGCGCGACGAGCACGGTATCGCCAAGCTGGCCGAGCACCTGCCGGCGCGCTTCGTGGGCGGCGACATCTTCCTGAACAACGAGAACGTCAGCGGCGCGATCCGGGCGGAAGAGGTTGGCAACATGGCATCGAAGATCGCCGCGCTGCCGACCGTGCGCCAGGCGCTGTACGGCCTGCAGCTGGGCTTTCGCGAGACCCCCGGCCTGGTGGCCGACGGGCGCGACATGGGGACCGTCATCTTTCCCGGCGCGAAATTAAAAGTGTTCTTGACCGCAAGCGTGGAGGCACGTGCGCAACGCCGGTATAAGCAATTGATTGACAAAGGGTTTTCTGCTAATATGGACGATCTGCTGAAGGATTTGACCGAACGAGACGAGCGCGACACCAAGCGCGCGATCGCTCCGCTGGTCCCGGCGGCAGATGCCTACCCGCTCGATACCTCGAACATGACGGCCGCGGACGCGGTCGAACAGGTATTGGCCTGGTATGCGCATGCCTGAGTTTAATGATGACTCGTTAGCGTAAGAGTCGTCATTCCCGCGCAGGCGGGAATCCAAGTTCGTTGCGTCTAGTTGGCTCGAGTCATCGCCGCGACAACGCACACAAAATTGGGTCCCCGCCGTCGCGGGGACGACGTGCGAAGGCACGTTGTCCTTGTTGGTGCCTGCGACGGCAATTCCGCCATCGCAGGTGTGTTTCAACCTAACCCCAGTTCAGTCCGCACTATTGCCGGCCTGCTGGGCTAACCTGAGTAATATCCTTTATGTCTACTGCAACCAATCAAGATACCGGCATGGAAAGCTTCGCCGCCCTTTTCGAAGAATCGCTGTCGCGTCAAGACATGCGTTCGGGCGAAGTCATCTCGGCTGAAGTCGTGCGCCTGGATCACAACTTCGTGATCGTCAACGCCGGCCTGAAGTCGGAAGCCTTCATTCCGGTCGACGAATTCAAGAATGACCAGGGCGAACTGGAAGTCCAGATCGGTGACTTCGTTTCCGTGGCCATCGAATCGCTGGAAAACGGTTTCGGCGATACCATCCTGTCGCGCGACAAGGCCAAGCGCCTGGCATCGTGGCTGGCTCTGGAAAAAGCAATGGAATCGGGCGAGATCGTCACCGGTACCGTCAACGGTAAAGTCAAGGGCGGCCTGACCGTCCTGACCAACGGCATCCGCGCATTCCTGCCGGGTTCGCTGGTCGACACCCGTCCGGTCAAGGACACCACCCCGTTCGAAGGCAAGACCCTGGAATTCAAGGTCATCAAGCTGGACCGCAAGCGTAACAACGTCGTCCTGTCGCGTCGCGCCGTCATCGAAGCATCGATGGGCGAAGAGCGCGCCAAGCTGATGGAAACCCTGAAAGAAGGCACCGTGGTCACCGGCGTCGTCAAGAACATCACCGACTACGGTGCGTTCGTCGACCTGGGCGGCATCGACGGCCTGCTGCACATCACCGACCTGGCATGGCGTCGCGTGCGTCACCCGTCGGAAGTGCTGTCGGTTGGCCAGGAAATCACCGCCAAGGTCCTCAAGTACGATCAGGAAAAGAACCGCGTCTCGCTGGGCGTCAAGCAGCTGGGCGACGATCCTTGGACCGGTCTGTCGCGTCGCTACCCGCAGGGCACCCGTCTGTTCGGCAAGGTCACCAACCTGACCGACTACGGCGCGTTCGTGGAAGTCGAGCAGGGCATCGAAGGCCTGGTGCACGTCTCGGAAATGGACTGGACCAACAAGAACGTGGCTCCGAACAAGGTTGTCCAGCTGGGCGACGAAGTCGAAGTCATGGTCCTGGAAATCGACGAAGAGCGTCGCCGTATCTCGCTGGGCATGAAGCAGTGCAAGGCGAACCCATGGGACGACTTCGGCATGACCCACAAGAAGGGCGACAAGGTCAAGGGTTCGATCAAGTCGATCACCGACTTCGGCGTGTTCATCGGCCTGCCGGGCAACATCGACGGCCTGGTGCACCTGTCGGACCTGTCCTGGACCGAAGCCGGCGAAGAAGCCGTGCGCAAGTTCAAGAAGGGCGACGAGCTGGAAGCCGTGGTTCTGGCAATCGACGTCGAGCGCGAGCGTGTCTCGCTGGGCGTCAAGCAGCTGGAAGGCGACCCGTTCAACAACTTCGCTTCGCTGAACGACAAGGGCACCCTGGTCACCGGCACCGTCAAGTCGGTTGAGCCGAAAGGCGCCGTCATCGCGCTGAGCGACGAAGTCGAAGGCTACCTGCGCGCTTCGGAAATCTCGCGTGACCGCGTGGAAGACGCCGGCACCCACCTGAAAGTGGGCGACAAGGTCGAAGCCCTGGTCATCAACATCGATCGCAAGGCTCGCAGCATCCAACTGTCGATCAAGGCGAAAGACAACGTCGACACCCAGGAAGCAATGCAGAAACTGGCTTCGGACAACAGCGCGGCATCGGGCACCACCAGCCTGGGCGCCCTGCTGAAGGCCAAGTTCGACAATAAAGGTTAATTCCTTTTCGAGGCGAGCAGATGACCAAGTCCGAGCTGATCAACCGCCTGGCTGAGCGCTATTCCCAGCTGGTGGCGAAAGATGCCGAGTTTGCCGTCAAGACCATCCTCGACGCGATGACCAACGCCCTGGCGACCGGTCAACGCATCGAGATCCGCGGTTTCGGCAGCTTTGCGCTGAACAGCCGGCCACCGCGCATCGGCCGCAACCCGAAGTCCGGCGACAAGGTGATGGTGCCCGAAAAACGGGTGCCGCACTTCAAGCCGGGCAAGCAGTTGCGCGAGCGGGTGGACGCGATGGTCGGGCAACCGATCATCGAGGATTGAGTCTTCCTGAAGTCGTCTGCGCGTCGGCAGACAAGAACGGCGTCCCTTCGGGGATGCCGTTTTTTTTCGCCGGTGTCCAGCCCTTGCAAGGGCAGCGCCACCTCGGCTTTTGAAATATCATGTTGGATATGCGACACTTCGCCTTCGTGCACTCATTTGCCTATCCATTCAGCGGGCACTTCCGATGAAATTTGTTTCGACCATCGCCGGCATCATCCTGTTCATCCTGTTCTTCGGTTTCGCCCTGAAGAACACCCAGGAAGTCGACCTGCATTTCTTCCTCAACTATGAACTGCGCGGCCCGCTCGTGCTGATGCTGCTGGCCTTCTTCATCGCCGGCGCCGCACTCGGCATCCTGGCCCTGACGCCGACCGTGTTCCGCCAGCGCCGCCAGACCTCGCAGCACAAGAACACCATCCAGGCCCTGCAAAGCGCCGCCGGCACCGGCTCGGCCATCCAGGCGCCGCAGCCGGATGCCGTGAACCCGGCGCGCTGAGCCTTTCCACCCGCGTCACACAGAACAAGAACACATGGAATTCGAACTCTGGATGCTGCTTGGCATCCCATTCATCTTCGGCCTGGGCTGGATCGCCGCCCGCGTCGACATCCGCGAAGTGGTCTCGGAATCGCGCTCGCTCCCGCGCGGCTACTTCAAGGGCCTGAACCACCTGCTCAACGACCAGCCTGACAAGGCCATCGATTCCTTCATCGAGATCGTCAAGCTCGACCCCGAATCGGCCGACATGCACTTTGCACTCGGCAATCTGTTCCGCCGCCGCGGCGAGACCGAGCGCGCCATCCGGGTCCACCAGAACCTGCTCGCGCGCCCGGACCTGCCGAGCGAGCAGAAGGCGCACGCCCAGTACGAACTGGGCATGGACTACCTCAAGGCCGGCCTGCTCGACCGCGCCGAGGAAACCTTCAACCTGCTGGTCGACACCCCCTTCGAGGTGCAGGCGCGCCGCGCGCTGCTCGAGATCTACCAGCGCGAAAAGGAATGGCGCCGCGCGATCGACGTCGCCAGCGGCCTGCAGGAATCGGGCGCCGGCTCGCGCCAGAAGGAAATCGCCCAGTTCTACTGCGAACTGGCGCAGGATGCCCTGGTGCACCTGCAGCCGAGCGACGCCATGGGCTTGCTCGACAAGGCATTGCAGGCCGACCGTTCGAGCGTGCGCGCCACCATCCTGATCGGCGACGCCCAGCTGGCCCAGGGCGATACCGAAGCGGCCCTGGCCACCTGGCGCCGCGTCGAGCACCAGAGCGTGCCGCACGTGGCGCTGGTAGCGCAACGCCTGATGGACGGCTACCGCAAGGTCGGCCGGCCGCAGGAAGGCGTCAACCTGCTGCGCGCCTACCTGCTCGAGGCCTCGTCCATCGACCTGATCGAGGTGGTGTTCAAGGCCGTCATCGAACTCGACGGCGTGGAAGCCGCCAAACAGCTGGTGGTCGAGGAACTGCGCCGTAACCCCACCTTGCTGGGCCTGGATAAACTGCTCGAAGCGCGACTGATGGACGCGCCGGCCCATGTCTGGGAAGAACTGTCCATGGTCAAGAACCTGGTGCAGCGCTACACCCAGAAGCTGGCGCGCTACCAGTGCAGCCACTGCGGCTTCAAGGCGCGCCAGTTCTACTGGCAATGTCCGGGGTGCAGCCGCTGGGAAACCTATCCGCCGCGCCGTACCGAAGAACTCAACGTGATGAATTGACGCAGGGTATGCGAAGCCCGGCGCGTCCGACATAAAACCCATGAACGACCCGATCCCGAGCCGCCTGCTGGCGGCAGACAGTTTTCGCCGCGCGGCGGCCCCCGAACTCTCCAGCGTGCGCCTGCTCGTGGTGGGCGACGTCATGCTCGACCGCTACTGGTTCGGCGACGTCTCGCGCATCTCGCCGGAAGCGCCGGTGCCGGTGGTGCGCATCGAGCGCCGCGAGGAGCGCCTGGGCGGCGCCGCCAACGTCGCGCGCAACGCCGCCGCACTGGGCGCCCATACCGGCCTGCTCGGCATCACCGGCAAGGACGAAGCCGGTGACGAGGTCGAGAAGCTGCTGAAGGAAAGCCGCATCCACAGCTACCTCAAGCGCGACGACGCGATCTCCACCATCATCAAGCTGCGCGTGATCGGCCGCCAGCAGCAGATGGTGCGCATCGACTTCGAGGATGCGCCCACCGAGACCGTGCTGGTCGAGAAGCTCGACCAGTTCCGCGCGCTGCTGCCCAGCTACGACGTGGTGATCCTGTCCGACTACAACAAGGGCGCGCTGGTCAACGTGGCCGAGATGGTGAAGGCGGCGCGCGCCGCCGGCAAGATCGTGCTGGTCGACCCCAAGGGCGACGATTTCACGCCTTACCGCGGCGCCACCATCCTGACCCCGAACCGCTCGGAGCTGCAGCGCGTGGTCGGCGGCTGGAAGACCGAGGAGCAGCTGAGCGCCAAAGCCCAGAACCTGCGCGCCGAACTGGGCCTGGACGCACTGCTGCTGACGCGCTCGGAAGAGGGCATGAGCCTGTACAGCGCCGACGAGGTGCTGCACGTGCACGCGGAGGCGCGCGAAGTGTTCGACGTCTCCGGCGCCGGCGACACCGTGATCGCCACCCTGGCCGCGATGCTGGGCGCGGGCGCGCCGCTGGCCGAGGCGCTGGCCACCGCCAACCGCGCCGGCGGCATCGTGGTGGGTAAACTCGGCACCGCGACCGTCACCCGGGACGAACTTTTCCCCGGTTGAGATTGGCTTGAGTTCCGTCAAATCCGGGCCGTCAACGCCGGCCCGGCCGCTCCGTTAGTGCGAGGATGGACGGCGTCGCCGTCCATCGACCGACAACCTACGGAGAACATTCAATGATCAAGAAACTGGTACTCGCTGTTGCCGCGCTGGTCGCCTCGACCGGGTTTGCCTTTGCCCAGGTGGACGTCAACAAGGCCGACGCGGCCGCGCTGGACGGCATCAAGGGCGTGGGCCCGAGCATGTCGAAGATGATCCTCGACGAGCGCGCCAAGGGCGAGTTCAAGGACTGGGCCGATTTCCAGAGCCGCATCAAGGGCGTCAAGGGCAAGAAGGCGATGAAGCTGTCGGACGCCGGACTGGTGGTCAATGGCAAGCCGATGGATGCCGCGGCGGCCAAGCCGGCCAAGGCGCAGAAGACCTCGGCCAAGGCCGATGCCAAGGACAAGCCGGCCGAGCAGAAAGCATCGATGTAAGACGAAAACCCGCGGCGACGCGGGTAATGCCGTTCAGTTACCACGTTCGTAGGGTGGACGGCTGCGCCGTCCGCGCGTTCACATCTCGGTTGAAACCTCGCACCCAAGGGCTCATCGTGCGCTTGAACGCGCGGACGGGAGACCCGTCCACCCTACAACAGCGTCTACCGCTACGTCACTGGCCCGCACCAGGGCGAGGCGGGTTTGTTTTATCTGTCCAATGGTGGCGAGGGAAGTTACACAAATAACTGACGAATTTGAGCAATCGCAGCCTGGCCGTGCTATAGTTTCGGTGTTGCAGAATGGAAAGTAACATTGTTTTATTGATATCCCTTCCCCCATCCACCGACAAACCACCATGACTACGAAGTCTCTCACCATCGGCAAGCGCCTCGCTGCCGGCTACGGCGCGGTTTTTTTCCTGATGATCGTCCTGACGGCGCTGGCGATCAGCCGCGTCGGCGACATCGACCGCGTCCTCAACCACATCAACGACGTCAACAGCGTCAAGCAGCGTTACGCGATCAATTTCCGCGGCAGCGTCCATGACCGCGCGATCGCCCTGCGCGATGTGGTGCTGGCGAGCGACGCGGCGGGCGCCGCGGTGCCGGTGGCCCTGATCAGGACCCTGGACGACAATTATGCACGGTCGGCCCAGCCGATGGACAAGCTGTTTGCCGAACTCCAGGACATTTCGCCGGCCGAGAAGGAAGCGCTGGCCGCCATCAAGGAACAGGAGCGCCGCGCGGAGCCGCTGATCGAGCGCGTGATCGCGCTGCACGCCGGCGGCCAGGCGCAGGAAGCCGTCACACTGCTGTCGCAGGAAGCCGCGCCGGCCTTCGTCGGCTGGCTTGCGAGTATCAACCATTTCATTGACCTCGAGGAAGCGCTGAACAAGGAACAGGCGGCCGGCGCGCGCGCGATGGCCTCCGGCTTCTTCGGCTGGATGACCCTGCTGTGCCTGGGGGCGGTCGCGGTCGGCGCGCTGGGCGCATGGATCATCACGCGCGGCCTGCTGCGCCAGCTGGGCGGCCAACCGGACTACGCCGCCTCGATCGTGGGCGCCATCGCGGCGGGCGACCTGGGCGTGAGGATCGACACCGCGCCGGGCGACCGCAGCAGCCTGCTGTTCGCCATGAAGGGCATGCGCGACAGCCTGGTCGCCATCGTCGAACAGGTACGCAACGGCACCCTCGGCATTGCCAGCGTGTCGACCGAGATCGCCAACGGCAACCGCGACCTTTCCGGGCGCACCGAGCGCCAGGCCGGCACGCTGGATGCCACCGCCGCTTCGGTCGAGCAACTCACTGCGACCGTGCGCCAGAATGCCGACAATGCCCACCAGGCCAATGCGCTGGCCGAATCGGCCTCGGAGGTCGCGCTGCGCGGCGGCGCCGTCGTCGCCCAGGTGGTCGAGACCATGGCCTCGATCAATGACTCGTCGAAGAAGATCGTGGACATCATCGGCGTGATCGACGGCATCGCTTTCCAGACCAATATCCTGGCGCTGAACGCCGCGGTGGAAGCCGCGCGGGCGGGCGAGCAGGGCCGCGGGTTTGCCGTCGTGGCCACCGAAGTGCGCAACCTGGCGCAGCGCTCCGCGGCCGCGGCCAGGGAGATCAAGGGCCTGATCGGCAGTTCGGTCGAGCGCGTCGATGCGGGTGCGCGCCTGGTGGACGAAGCCGGCGCCACCATGAACGACATCGTGGCCTCGGTGCGCCGCGTCACCGACATCATGGCCGAGATCACCCGCGCCAGCGCCGAACAGAGCGCCGGCATCGGCCAGGTCAACCAGGCCATCGGCCAGATGGACGACGCTACCCGCCAGAATGCGGTGCTGGTGCAGCAGGCGACGGCGGCGGCGGCCTCGCTGGAGGCGGAAGCGGAGCGGCTGGCCCACGTCGTGAGCGTGTTCCGCCTCGACGCCGCCAACGATGCCCGGTCCCTGCCGCAGGCCAGGCTGGCCATCGGCGCACACTGAGCGGTCGATGCCGACCGGCGCGGGCTGCTGTTGCGCGCGCGGCCGTGTATTGACTGACACCAATCGATCCGCGTGAGAAGATGCGCATGTCTACGCACATCACGATTAGAAAGGTACGCATGCCTCACGCCCGCATCTCTTCCCGCCTGCTCGCCGCACTGCTCGCCCTCACTGCGGGGGCAGCCGCCGCGGCACCCGCAGCGACCGCCACTCCGGCCGCCCCCGACCTGAAGCGCCAGCAGCCGCAGATCAACAAGATCGTCGCGGAGATCTCGCCCAAGCGCATCGAAGCCTACGTCGCCAAGCTGGTGAGCTTCGGCACCCGCCACACGATGTCGGAAACGGAATCCGACACGCGCGGCATCGGCGCCGCGCGGCGCTGGATCAAGAGCGAACTGGAGCGCTGCGGCGCCGGCACCGGGCTCGAGGTGGCCTTCGACAGCCATATCGCCCCGGTATCGGCGCGCATCTCGCGCCCGACCGAGATCGTCAACGTGGTCGCCACGCTGCCGGGCACCCAGGCAGTCTCCAGGGACCGCCTGTACGTGGTCAGCGGCCACTACGATTCGCGCGTCAGCGACGTGATGAACTACACCGACGACGCCCCCGGCGCCAACGACGACGCCTCGGGCACCGCCGCCGTGATGGAACTGGCCTGCGTCATGGCCAGGCACAAGTTCGACGCCACCCTGGTCTTCATGACCGTGGCCGCCGAAGAGCAGGGCCTGCTGGGCGCGCGCCACTGGGCCGAGCAGGCGCGCAAGAACAAGCTGAACATCGCCGGCATGTTCACCAACGACATCATCGGCAGCTCGACCGCCGACAATGGCAAGGTGGACAACAAGCAGGTGCGCCTGTTCTCGCAGAGCATTCCGGCGACCAGGGAAATGAGCGACACCGTGCGCCAGCTGGTGGCCACCGGCGGCGACAGCGATTCGCTCTCGCGCCAGCTGGCCCGCCATACCAAGGAGCAGGGCGAGCGCTACGTGAAGGACTTCAAGGTGTCGGTGATCCACCGCGCCGACCGCTACCTGCGCGGTGGCGACCACATGCCCTTCCTGGAGCAGGGCTATGCCGCGCTGCGCTTCACCGAGCCGGCCGAGGACTTCTCGCACCAGCACCAGGACCTGCGTACCGAAAATGGCAAGGTGTACGGCGACCTTATCAAGTTCAATGACTACGACTACATCGCCAAGGTGGCCAGGGTGAACGGCGCGGCGCTGGCCTCGCTGGCGCTGGCGCCGGGTGCGCCGCAGAACGTCAAGCTGCGCACCGACAAGCTGACCAACGACTCGACCCTGGTGTGGCAGGCGAACCCGGAACCGGACGTGGCCGGTTACCGCATCGTCTGGCGCGATACCACCGCTGCCGACTGGCAGGGGGCCAAGTGGGTTGGCATGGTCACCGAGGCAACAGTCGACCTGTCGAAGGACAATGTGTTCTTCGGCGTGCAGGCAGTCGACAGGGACGGCAACGTCAGCGTCGCCACCTACCCGCTGCCGCAACGCTGATCCGGCGGCAGCATGGACCGGCCGCCGCGCCGGTCCATGGTCGGGCAGGGACGCCATCTTGCTGTCCGGATTAGAATAGCGGTTTAGGAAATCGCGAGAAAGCAAGGAATGGCTTACAAGACCATCGAAGACACGATCGGCAACACCCCGCTGGTGCAGCTGGTGCGCCTGCCCGGCGCCGATGCGGCTGCCCGCAACAACATCATCCTCGGCAAGCTCGAAGGCAATAATCCGGCCGGCTCGGTGAAGGATCGCGCCGCCATGGCGATGCTGCGCGGCGCGGAGCAGCGCGGAAGCATCAAGCCGGGCGACACCCTGATCGAAGCGACCAGCGGCAACACCGGCATCGCGCTGGCCATGGCAGCCGCCATCCGCGGTTACAAGATGGTGCTCCTGATGCCGGACAACCTGTCGGTCGAGCGCCGCCAGAGCATGGCAGCCTATGGCGCGAAGATCATCCTGACGCCGAAATCCGGCGGCATGGAATACGCCCGCGACATGGCCGAGCAGATGCAAAAGAACGGCGAGGGCATCATCCTCGACCAGTTCGCCAATGGCGACAACCCGCGCGCCCACTACGAGAGCACCGGTCCGGAAATCTGGCGCGATACCGAGGGCCGGATCACCCATTTCGTCAGCGCGATGGGCACCACCGGCACCATCATGGGCGTGTCGCGCTACCTGAAGGAGCAGAACGAGGCGGTCCGCATCATCGGCGCCCAGCCCGAAGAAGGCTCGTCGATCCCGGGTATCCGCAAGTGGCCGGAAGCCTACCTGCCGAAGATCTACGAGAAATCCCGGGTCGACCAGGTGGAAGCGGTGAGCCAGGCCGCGGCCGAGCAGATGGCGCGCCGCCTGGCGTCCGAGGAGGGGATCTTCTGCGGCATCTCGGCGGCGGGCGCCTGCGAAGTGGCGCTGCGCATCTCGCAAACGGTCGAGAACGCGACCATCGTGTTCGTCGTTTGCGACCGCGGCGACCGCTACCTGTCGACCGGCGTGTTCCCGGCCTGAGCGATACCGGCGCAGCAAAACAAAAAGCCATCCTGACGGATGGCTTTTTACTATCTGCAACTAAACCGGCGAATTTCCTGCGCGTGCACATGCACGGTCAGGCCGGCGCGGCCATCGGCCGCCCGGCGCGGTACCGGCGCCCGAGCGCCGGCGCTGCGATTACGCCTCTTTCGGGGCGGCGCCTTCCTTCGGCTTGAACTGTTTGTCGCTGATGCGGAACTTGGCACGGCGGTCGCCCATCAGGTAGCGCAGGTCGCGGATCGACAGGTCGCTGACTTCGTGCATGCGGATCAGCAGCGAGGCGCCGACCGGCAGGCGGTGGTGACGGATCTTCGAGATCACCGGCGGCGCCACTTCCAGCGCACGCGACAGAGCAGCGTCGTTCTTCAGGCGCAGGTTCTCGATCAGGGTGTCGAGCAGGCGATTCGGGTTGTACTGCAGGAGCTCATCGGACTCCGAATCGCTATTCATATCAATGCCGACTTGGTTTGTCATGATTCAATATCCTATTTTTGGGTTGGACGGAGCCCCATGCGGCGCTCGGCTCCAGGATTCGGTGTGTCGTAATTTTCTATTCAATTGTACAACTAATTTCTAATCTGATACTTAGTAGCAATAAAAATCAGATGAACTTGTCCAGCATTGTTGTCTCATCGCAACAATAGCTGCAATGCAATTCTCTCACAAACTCACAGAAATAATAATTGTTTTTTGATTAATCATCAGTGTATAGCCAAGGGCGGTTTAATGCCGCACAGTATGAAAAAAACCTGACAGACTGACAAAAAAAGCGGGAGTATGGAAGACAGGGGGGTGTTTCTGCAGAGAATCTACAGAAAAGAGTCGCATACCCCCGGGGAGTATGGGGGCATGGAAAGACGGGAAGAAGCGGGGAAAAGCAGGAGTTCAGTTACAAATAGATACAAAGTTTCCTGCTCGGCAATGCTCAGCCGCCGCGTGAAGCGCGAACGGCACGGCCAAGTTCGATCACCGACATGGCATAGAAATAACTCCGGTTGTACTTGGTGATGGCAAAGAAGTTATCATTTGCCACCCAGTACTCGGTCGCCTCGGCGCCGTTCTGCAGGTCCACCAGACCGTACAGGCGCTCGGCCGGCACGGCGGTTTCGGCAAGGACGCCGGCCGCACGCAGTTCTTCCGGACGCAGGGTCGCGGCCAGGCCGCGTTCGAGCAGTGGCTCCCAGGCACGGTTCGGCGAGACGTCGGCCGGGTAGACCGGGCTGCCGCGGTACTCCGGGCGCCAGCCATGCTGGATCAGGAAATTCGCCACGCTGCCGATCGCATCTTCCGACGATTGACGCAGATCGATCTGGCCGTCCTCGTTGAAATCCACGCCGTATTTCAAGATACTGCCCGGCATAAATTGCGGCATGCCGACGGCGCCCGCGAAAGAGCCCAGCAGAGAGAACGGCCCGACCCCGTGCTCGCGCGCGAACAGCAGGGTATTTTCCAGTTCGCCCCGGAAGAAGGCCATGCGGCTGGCGCGGTTCGGCGTCTCCGGATAGGCGAAGGCGAGGGTCGCCAGGGTGTCGAGCACGCGGAACTTGCCGGTATCGCGCCCGTAGATGGTCTCGATGCCGATGATGCCGACGATGATCTCGGCCGGCACCCCATACGCCGCTTCGGCGCGCGCCAGCGTCTCGGCATTGGCATTCCAGAAGCGCACGCCGGCGGCGATGCGGATCGGCTCGATGAAGCGGTCGCGGTAGACCTGCCAGTTCTTGGGCTTGCCCGGCGGCGCCGGCTTCACCAGCTGCACCGCCGAATCGATGAAGCGCGCCTGGCCGAACAGCGATTCCAGGTAAGCGCGCTCGAAACCGTGCCGGCTGCTCATCTCGTCGATGAACTCGCGTACCGCCTGCCATTCCAGGAAATTGTGGTGCTCGCCGTCGTAATCGATCACGGCGGCTGCCTTGCCCTTCCTGCCTTTGGCCTTGGCGGCTTTCTTGGCCTTGGCGGCTTTCCTGGTCTTGGCGGCCGATGTGGCCGATGCGGTGCGGACCTGCGGATCCTTCGCGCCGGCGACGGCCTGCCCGGGGGCAAAGGCGATTGCCAGCGCGGCAATCAGGGGAACAATGGATTTCATCTAACTTGCGACAGTAATCTCTTCAAGGAAGCGGCCAGCTGCCGGCCGCGCAGGGAAGGCGATCCGGGCTGGGGCGGCGCATAGCGCCAAGCGCTGTAGCGGCGCAAGAACTCGGCGGCGGCGTCAATGGATGGCGGCGCCAGCCGCTGTTCGGCTGCGATCCGGGCCGCATAGGCGGTGGGCCCTTCGTCCGCGGTACGTACCAGGTCCGCATGCAGATGGGCAAGGCGCTTGCATAGGGAAGAGTATACCGCCTCGACCGGATCAATTGCCCTACGGAGATACAAAAGTCTGGCCACCAGCAACACTCCGGCGCCAAGCATGATCAGGGCGGCAATACGCCAGCCGGCCAGCTGCCCCAGCCCGGACTGCAGGCTGCGCAGGAATCCGCGCTGGCGTTCCGGCGTGTAGTTCAGCACCCACTGGTTCCAGCCGTTGTTCACCGCGCCCAGCGCCTGGCGCAGGCGGCCCAGCAGCGAGTCGCCGCTGCCCTGGAACATCGACAGGCCGCGCAGGGCGTCGATGCCGAACGGCGCCGGGGGCTCGACCGCGGCTGCCAGGTTGCGTCGCACCCGTTCCGGCGCCACCGCGGCGGTGGGGTCGACCCGCACCCAGCCGCGCCCGTGCAGCCAGACCTCGGCCCAGGCATGGGCATCGGACTGGCGCACGGTCAGGTAGCCGTCGATCGGGTTCAGTTCGCCGCCCTGGTAGCCGGTGACCACGCGCGCCGGAAGGCCGGCCGCGCGCATCAGGAAGACGAAGGCGCCGGCATAGTGCTCGCAGAAGCCGGCGCGGGTCCCGTACAGGAATTCGTCGACCGAATGGCGGCCCAGCAGCGGCGGCTCCAGCGTGTAGCTGTAGGCTTGCTCGCGGAACTGGCGCAGCACCCGTTCGATGCGGCGCACCGGCAGCGCTTCCTTGCGCAGCGCCAGGCCTGCGGCCAGGGCCTTCGGGTTGTAGCCGTAGGGGAGCAGCAGCCACTGGTTCGGGTCGTCGAGGGTGTCGCGCCCGTCCAGCGCATAGTCCGGGTAGGAGATCATGGCATAGCGCACGCGCTGCGACAGCGGCCGTTCGGTGCTCAGCTCGAGCTGGTGCGAGGCGCGCACGCGATAGCCCGGCAAGGTGGGCACGTGGCCGGGCATCTCGAGCGTGAACAGCCAGCGGGTGTCGGACGGCTCCAGGGTGATCTCGTAGCGCTGCGCCTGGCCGCGTACGCGCAGCCTGCTGCCCGAGCGGCTCGCGATCGAGCCGCCGCGGGTCCAGGCGCTGCCGTCGAAGGCGTCGAGCACCAGGGCGCGCCAGTACAGCTGCGCCTTGGGCGGCACCGGTCCCTCGAAGCGCACCCGGAAGGCCGGCTCGTCCGACATGGCCAGGTCCGACATCTGGCCGGGCGCCATGCGCTCGGACAGGCCCGACTTGCCGCCGCCGTTGCCGCCGCCGCCCGGCATGCCCCACAGCGGGCCGCCCAGGCGCGGAAACACGAAGAACAGCACCACCGCGATCGGTGCGGCGAACAGCAGCATCCTGGCCCCCATCGCCAGGCGCGTGCCCAGCGGCGGCAGCTTGCCCGTGAACTGGAACGACATCTGGGTGGTGAGCAGGGCCAGCACCGCCGCCACCATGAGCACGGCGCTGCCGATGCCCTGGGCATAGAAGAAGTTGGTCAGCACCAGGAAGAAGCACAGGAAGATGACCACGTACAGGTCGCGCCGCGCGTGCATCTCGAGCATCTTGAAGGCGACCAGCAGCACCAGCATGGCCACGCCGGCGTCGCGCCCGATCAGGGTCTTGTAGCTGAACTGGACGCCGGCCATCGCCAGCGCGGCGATCGGCAGCAGCAGCAGGGCCGAGGGCATGCGCTTGCCGCGCAGCGTGACCGCACCGCGCCAGGCCAGCGTGGCGGCGCACAGCAGCGACACCCACAGCGGCAGGTGGCTGGTGTGCGGCGCCAGCACCAGCATCACGCTGCCCAGCAGCAGCAGGGTGTCGGCCTTGTCCCTCGGCAGGCGCGACAGCGATGGCAACAGCTTCATGCCGCCTCCTTGAGGCCGTACAGGGCCAGCGCGCGCAGGCAGGCGGCCTGGTGGGCGGCGCCATGGCCGGCGTCGTAGCGGACCGTCCCGAGCCGGAAGGCGTAGGGCAGGGCGCGCTGTTCGGCATCCAGCACCCAGCGCGTCATGCGCGACAGGCGCAGCTCCAGGTCGAGCTGGAGCGGCAGGAGGGCGAAGTCGAGCACCAGTTCGTCGCCGACGCTGCCTTCGAAGTGCTTGGTGAAAAGCTGGCCGCCGAGCTCCGGGTCGAGTCGCGCGATCTGGCGCCAGGCCAGCTGGCGCGGCGAGTCGCCGGGCTGGTAGCTGCGTACGCCGGCGAAATCGTCGCTGCGGGTCGCCGGCATCGCAGCCTGTCCGCTGCCCACCGCATTGCCGTTCACCGGCAGCGGCGGCGCGCCTTCTTCCGGGCGCGGATAGACCAGGGCGCGGGTGGCGGGGCGCCAGTAGCTCCAGGCGCGGAACAGGCCGAGCGGGAAGCGGGTGGACAGCACCACGCGCGCCGGCGCCAGCCAGCCGCGCGCGGCGGTCGGCACGCCCAGCATCACCGCGGCGCTGCCATGGGCGGCGATGTCGGTGACGTGGCGCGGCTCGGCGAGGTTCGAGAAATCGACCCGGACGCCGTAGCGCGCCAGCCTGCCGCGATTCGCGATGTGCAGCGCGAACTGCGCTTCCTGGCCGGCGAAGACGGCCGGCACCCGGCCCGGCTGCAGCGCCAGGTGGGCCAGGTTGCGGTAGGTGAAGACCATGTCGACCAGCGCGCACGACAGTGCCAGGAAAGTCAGCGCGAAGCCGAGGCCCAGGGTGTAGTTGATGGAAGCGATCAGGAGCACCAGCAGCAGCACGGCAAAGCCGATCCCGGCGCGGGTCGGCAGGATGAACACGCGGCGCTGGCTGAGCACCACTTCGCCGGCGTCGAGCGTGCCGCGGCGCGGCAGCCACTTGCCGGTGGAGCGGCGCAGCCAGCCCCGGAATCCGCCCGCAAGCCCGGCTTTCATTTACACCGGGACCGACTTCTGCAGCTGGAGCACGAGGTCGCGGCTGGCCAGGGCCATGCCGTGTACCGCCTTGAGCGGACGCAGCCTGTGCGCGCAGACCGGCACCAGCACCGCCTGGATGTCTTCGGGGATCACGTGGTCGCGCCCTTCGAGCGCGGCCCAGGCGCGTCCGGCCTGCAGCAGCGCGATCGCCGCCCGCGGCGACAGCCCTTCGGCGAACAGGCCGCTCTGGCGCGAGGCCTGGGCCAGCGCCTGCACGTAGGTGATCAGCGCGGACGAGGCGTGGATGTCCTTCAGCGCGCGCTGGGCCTGGGCGAGCTGCTCCGGCTGCATCGCCGGCGCCAGCGAGCGCAGCATGGCGCGCCGGTCTTCGCCCATCAGGAGCGCGCGCTCGGCCGCCGCATCCGGATAACCGAGCGAAAGACACATCAGGAAGCGGTCGAGTTGCGATTCGGGCAGCGGGAAGGTGCCGACCTGGTTCGCCGGGTTCTGGGTGGCGATCACGAAGAAGGGTTCGGGCAGGGGACGGGTGACGCCGTCGGCGCTGACCTGTCGCTCTTCCATGGCTTCCAGCAGGCCGGATTGCGTCTTCGGCGTGGCGCGGTTGATCTCGTCGGCCAGCAGCACCTGGGTGAAGATCGGGCCGGGATGGAACACGAAGCCGCCGCCGCCCCCGCCCCCGTCCGATCCGCGTTCGTAGACCGAGATGCCGGCCACGTCGGCCGGCAGCAGGTCGCTGGTGAACTGGACACGGTTGAACTTCAGGCCGAGCGAGATCGCCAGCGCGTGCGCCAGCGTGGTCTTGCCGACGCCGGGCAGGTCTTCGAGCAGCAGGTGGCCGCCCGCCAGCAGGCAGGTCAGGGCCAGGCGAACCTGCTGGTCCTTGCCGACCACGACCTGGCTGACCTGGCGCGCGGCGGCATGCAGTTGATTGAACATGTTTTAGTTCCGGTAATCTGTTCGACGCGGTCTGGCCGGCAGAGCGGGCCGGCATGCCGGCCCCCCTCATGGTAGATTAGCGCCATTGGCAAGCTTTATACTCCATCGGCAACAAGCCTGTGCACCGATTCTATGCGAGAACGCGCGCCAGGGTGCGCTATGGATGAGCTGGTATATGCGCCGGCGCTGGAAGCGCAGGCGAAACCATTAGGCAAACGACAAGCACGATGAGCACAGCAATCTTCAGCCACCCCGACTGCCTGCGGCACGACATGGGCGACTGGCATCCCGAATCGCCCGCGCGGCTGCGGGCGATCGACGACCAGCTGATCCTGGCGCGCCTGGACGGCCTGTTCGAACAGCGCAGCGCGCCGCTGGCCGACCTCGAAGACGTCCTGCGCAACCACACCCCGGGCGCGGTGGCGCTGGTGCGCGACAACGTGCCGGCCGAGGGCGATTTTTATCCGCTCGACGGCGACACCATCCTCTGCCACTACAGCTACCAGGCGGCCTTGCGCGCGGCGGGCGCGGCGGTGGCGGCAACCGACGCCGTGATCGCGGGCGAGGTGGACAATGCCTTCTGCTCGGTGCGCCCGCCGGGGCACCATGCGCGGCCGGCCGAACCGATGGGATTCTGCTTCTTCAATAACGTCGCCATCGCCGCGCGCCACGCGATGGCGGTGCATGGCCTGGAGCGCGTGGCCATCGTCGACTTCGACGTCCACCATGGAAACGGCACCGCCGAGTCCTTCCGCAACGACCCGCGGGTGCTGATGGCGAGCCTGTTCCAGCATCCGTTCTATCCGTACTGCGACCCCGAGCCGATCACGGCCACCAGCGTCAACGTGCCGGTGCCGGCCCTGTGCGACGGCGAGGCGGTGCGCAAGCTGGTCACCGAACTGTGGCTGCCGGCGCTGCACGCCCACAAGCCGCAGATGATCTTCGTCTCGGCCGGCTTCGACGGCCACCGCGAGGACGACATGGGCGGCATCGGCCTGGTGGAAAGCGACTACGCCTGGATCACGCGCCAGGTGATGGCGGTGGCGAAGCAGCATGCGCGCGGGCGCATCGTCAGCTGCCTCGAAGGCGGGTACGCGCTGTCGGCGCTGGGACGCAGCGTGGTCGCCCATCTGAAGGCGCTCGCCGAACTCGAGTAGTCGTCGCGGCTGCGCGGCGCGCACGGCCAACTCGGCACGGAACGTCTTTCCCGGTCTGCCCATCTAAACCTTCGCGACTTCGCCACCCATGCGCGAAGCACTCGACAAGGAGAACAAGATGAGACCGATCCGTAGCTTCTGCGCGCTGTGCCTGCTGTTGGCGGCCACCCTTGCACCAAGCCTGGGGTCCGCCACCAACTATACGCTCTGGATCAACGGCCGCGCCGGCGGCGCCACCGGCGCCATCGGGAACTACCAGGACTTCAGCTACTGGGGACCGTCGACCACCCCGGCCGGCGTCAACAAGAAGGCCGTCAACTGGGACGGCCGCAGCAGCATCGCTTCCCAGAGCGGCAAGGTACGCGATGCGCTCGACTGCTTTTGCACGGGCGACAACTGGTGCTACGTCGTCACCTACAGCGCCGGCGACCTGATGATGGGCTACACACTGGCGAACTACGGCGGCTCGGCACGCCTGAAGAAGAACGCCAGCCCGAACGCCAGCGGAATATGCAGCAACAGCGGTGGCAACAGCGGCGGCAGTTCCCAGACCGGCTGGAACATCAAGTGGGTGCGCGCCGCCGCCGGCGCGGCGGGCGGATCCGAACTGTCCGACGCCGGTTCCTGGACCACCTCGGAGCCGCTGGTGCAGGATCTCAAGACCAGCACGGCACGCGCGATGTACAACCACAACGCCACGCGCAACATCTGGTTCTACATGTATGCAGGCGCCAGGGGCGCGTTCTATTCCAGCCTGCTGCCGGGCCAGGACGACGAAGTCGTCGCCTATCACAGCAGCGGCGGCGTGGCCGGCAGTTCCGGCCGCTCCCTGTGCAATCCGGGCGACTGGTTCTGCAACGACCTCACGCTCGGCACCGCCAATAACCAGGGCGGCAGCGCCAAGTGGAGCTATCACTCGGTGGAGTTCCGCGACGACGGCGAAGACTACGGCCACTACCTGAACGGCAACTGGGGCGGCGTGGTGGGCGTGGTGCGCAGTGCGGTGGAGAGTGGCGCGCGCTAGCGTTCCCGGCGCTTGCAAACACGGAGGCAATGCCGTCGGCATTGCCTTTGCTCGCGCGCATGTTCCCAGCGAATAATTCGCAATGCGACGCCCTCGCAACACGCGTAATCGTGCAAATTGACACGTCTGCATGTCAGGCGTACTGTCGAACTCAGCCGTAGTGCCGAGCATGCACCCGCGGCACAACTACCATAAAGGAGAAGACAGTGAGACAAGTCCGCATGCTGTGTGCGCTGTGCCTGATGTTGGTAACAAGCTGGGCGTCTGCAACGAACTACACCCTCTGGATCAACGGCCGCACCGGCGGCGGGGCGATCGGCAACTACAACGACTTCACCTACTGGGGGCCGTCGAGCACCGCCGCGGGCGTCAACAAGAAGTCCGTCAACTGGGACGGCCGCAGCAGCATCGCCTCGCAAAGCGGCAAGGTGCGCGACGCGCTCGACTGCTTCTGCACCGGCACCAACTGGTGCTACGTCGTCACCCACAGCGCCGGCGACCTGATGATGGGCTACACGATGGCCAACTATGGCGGCTCGGCGCGCCTGAAAAAGAACGCCAGCCCGAACACCAGCGGCGTCTGCGGCAACAGCGACGGCAGCTCCCAGACCGGCTGGAACATCAAGTGGGTGCGCGCGGCCTCCGGCGCGGGCGGCGGCTCCGAACTCTCGGATGCCGGCTCCTGGACCACCTCGGAACCCCTGGTCCAGGACCTGAAAACCAGCACCGCGCGCGCCATGTACAACCACAACACCACGCGCAACATCTGGTTCTACATGTACGCGGGCGCCAAGGGCACGGCCTACTCGGGCATCCTGCCGGGCCAGGACGACGAAGCGGTCGCCTACCACAGCACCGGCGGCGTGGCCGGCAGCACCGGCCGCTCCCTGTGCAATCCGAGCGACTGGTTCTGCAACGACCTCACGCTCGGCACCGCGGCCAACGAGGGCGGCAGCGCCAAGTGGAGCTACCATTCGGTGGTCTTCCGTGACGACAGCGAAGCCTACAACCACTACGCCAACGGTAATTGGGGCGGGATCGTGGGCGTCGTGCGCAGTGCCGTGGTGAACAGTGCCCTCTAGGCCCAACAAGCCACTGGTCGGGCTGGGCCTCGTCGCCCTGGCCGCCCTGGCGGCGCTCGCGCTTTGGCTCGGAGGCGGCGAGCCGGAAGCGGCGCCGCAGGCCGCGTCCGGCCCGCCGCCGTCCGGCCCGCGCTTCTTCGGACCGGCAGCCGCCGGCGGCGGCCTGCCGGTGACGGACGAGCGCGTCGAGCGGCGGCGCCAGCTGGTCGAGTACGTCCAGCTGACCGACCACACCTATTGCAGCTACCGCGAAGGCAGCAAGTATCCGCACGACTCGCGCCCGGCCGCGCAACATTCCGACCAGCTGCATCCGAACCAGCCCATCACCGAGATGAATCCGGCGCGGCTGGAGGGCGGCGGCAGCAACGCCAACGTGTTCCTGCAGACCTCGCAGTCGCAGGTGTATCTCGCCGCCGGCGAAGCCGCTGCGTTCTCGCTGCGCGCGGTGAACGCGCAGGGAGAGCCGGTGCCGCTGGTGATCACGCGCGCGGTGGCGCAGGGCATGACCTACGGGAGCAGCCGCCCGACGCCGCAGGTCGCCCTGTCCTTCGTCGACGATGGCGGCGGCGCCGACCCGGTGGCCAACGACAATGCCTTCGCCGGCGTCCTGGCCCCCGGGCAGACCGGCCTGGCGGGCTTTCACGGCACCATCCGTACCGAAGTGCGCTACACCGCGGGCGGAAGCAAGGGCTTCGCCCTGTTCGACGTGATCTACACGCCGGTGCTGCCGGCCAGCTGGACCGGCCAGGTGCGCGAAGCGGTCGAGAACGGCTCGCTCAGCTTCTACCTGGGCCTGGACGTGCGCCAGCCCGGCCGCTACGTCGTCACCGGGCGGATCGACGACGCCCGCGGCCAGCCCTTCGCCCTGGCCACGTTCAACGATGTGCTCGGGGCCGGCACGCGCGACGTGAAACTGACCGTGTTCGGCAAGCTGATGACGGACGGGCGGCCGGCGCTGCCGCTGACGCTGCGCGACGTCGACGGTTACCTGCTGCGCGAGAATGCGGACCCGGACCGCCTGCTGGTGCCGCGCCTGCAGGGGAGGGTGTTTGCCAGCCGCACGCAGAGCCTGAAGGGCGTGTCGGACGCGGAGTGGGACAGCGAGGAACGGGCGCGCTACCTGGCCGAATATGCGAAGGACCGCAATGCGGCGCGCGAGCAGCTGGCCGCCTTCGACCCGGGCCAGCCGCTGCCGCCGAGCGCCTGCACGCCGGCGCCGAAGTAGACGCGGCAGGTGCAGCAGGCGCAGCAGGCGCGCCGGCGGCCGGGCATCAGCCCGGCAGCAGCGGAAGACGTTCGACCAGGCAGGCGACGCCGACCATGGCGCACAGCATGCCGAAAGCGACCCAGCGGGCCAGCGCAGTCTTGGGTGGTGGGTGCATGGCGATTCTCCGGTACAGGCCCAGCGGGCGAAAAGCCCAGTGTGCGCCGATGCCCGGCGAATGCGTTGCAGGGGATCAACAGGCAGGGTATTGCGGCCGCTCTGTTTCTTCGCTAGCCGGCTGCCAGCGTAAAATAGCGGCCTGATTGAAGATTAAGAAAGCATACGATGTCGATACAATGGTTCCCGGGGCATATGAATGCGGCCAAGAAGGAAGCCGCCGAGCAGATGGAGAACACCGACCTGGTGATCGAAGTCCTCGACGCCCGCCTGCCCGAGGCGAGCTGCAACCCGCTGGTGGAGCAACTGCGCAAGTTCCGCCAGCGTCCCTGCCTGAAGATCCTGAACAAGACCGACCTGGCCGACCCGGTGGCCACCGCCGCCTGGAAGGCCTTCTACGAGGCGCAGGAGGGCGTGACCGCCTACCCGATGACGACCAAGAAGCCGGCCGACGTGGCACGCATCCCGGAGATCTGCCAGTCGCTGGCGCCGCACCGCGGCGTGCCGACCAAGCCCCTGCGCATCATGATCATGGGCATTCCGAACGTCGGCAAATCGACCCTGATGAACGCGCTGCTCAAGAAGCGCGTGGCCAAGGTCGGCGACGAGCCGGCCGTGACCAAGACCCAGCAGAAGCTCTACCTCGGCAAGCATATCGTGCTGGTCGACACCCCCGGCATGCTGTGGCCGAAGATCGCCATGGCCAGCGACGGCCTGATGCTGGCCGCCAGCCACGCGGTCGGCTCGAACGCGCTGATCGAAGAAGAGGTGGCCGAGTTCCTGGGCACGCTGCTGCTCGAGCGCTACCCGCAGCTGCTCACGGCGCGCTACGGCTTCAAGACCGAGGGCCTGGACGGCATCGCCGTGATCGAGCAGGTGGCCCAGCGCCGCGGCTTCCGCGTGCGCGGCGGCGAATTCGACTACGAAAAGGCGGCGCACGTGCTGCTGCACGACTACCGTACCGGCGCGCTCGGACGGATCAGTCTGGAGACGCCGGACACGCGCGCCGCGGCGCTGGCGCGCCATGCCGCCGAGATGGCGGAGAAGGCGCGCATCGCCGAAGAGAAGGCGGCACTGAAGGCCGAAGAGGCGGCGCGCGGCAAGCGCGGCACCTGAGGCGGTCGTCTCACGCAGCTGCGCATTCAGCTGCCCATTCGGCGCGACGCGCGCGCAGCTTGAACGCGTGGGCGGCATGGCCGCCCACCCTACGACGCCCCGAACCGGAAGCTGGAAACGGTCAGCGATCCGAAGAAGTCGTCCTCGTGATACACGCAGGCCGCCGGCTCCCGTTCGGCGGCGCCCAGCGCCACCATCAGCGGCAGCAGGTGCTCCTCGCGCGGATGGGCCGCACGCGCCATCGGCGCTTCCTCCCAGCGCAGCAGCGCCGCCGTGCGCCCGGCCGGCGCCAGCGCCATCGTTTGCTGCAGCCAGCCGTCGAAGGCTTGCGAGGCCGCCGCCCCGCCTGGGCCGAACTGGCGCAGGTTGTGGAAGGACAGGCCGCTGCCCAGGATCAGCACGCCCTCGTCGCGCAGCGGCGCCAGCGCGCGGCCGGCCTCGAGGTGGGCCTGCGGGTCGAGGTCGCGCCGCAGCGACAGCTGCACCACCGGCATCGCCGCCTCCGGGTACGCCGGGTACAGCATCGAGAACGTGCCATGGTCGAAGCCGCGCCCGGCATCCAGTCCGGCCGGGTGGCCGGCCGCGTCCAGCAATACCGCGACGCGCGTGGCCAGCGCCGGGTTGCCGGGCGCCGGGTAGCTGATCCGGTAGGTATGCGGGGGGAAGCCGCCGTAGTCGTAGATCATGCCGGGTGCGCTCCCCGACGAGACCATGAAGCCGGGCGTTTCCCAGTGACTGCTCACGACCAGCACCGAGCGTACCGCATCGCCGTGGGCCTGGCGGATGGCCGCCAGCGAGGCTGCGAGTTTGTCGTAGGCGCTGCCGACCTGGTCCTTCATCCAGGGCCAGGGACCGCCGCCGTGCGAGACGAAATAGGTAGGGAGGCGCATGGGTGCTCCGATGCTGTCGTCGACGCACCCATGGTAGCGGATCGCGCGGATCAGCGTGCGGCAGGGGCGCGCGCCAGCGCCATCAGCGCGAACAGGCGCGCGCAGCGCATCCAGGCCAGCGCCAGCACCGCCAGCTGGGTCAGCAGCAAGCCTGCCAGGAAACTGCCCGCCCCGAGGGCCGGGACGTTCAGCCGGGCCACGGCGAGCGCGCCGGCCAGGCCCAGCCCGAACACGCTGATGCCGCCATACACGCCGAACAGGGCGAGTGGACGGCGCGCGAGCAGTCCCAGCCCGGCGGCCCAGGCCAGCACCGCCGAGCTGCGGCGGCGGTCGAGCGCCAGTACGGCGCGCCCGGCGTCGAGCGTCGCATGGGCCAGCAGCAGGAGCAGGCCGGTGACCAGCGCGGCGGCCAGCGCCGCGTTGTCCGCCGTGGATGCGAGCACGGCATCGGGCTGCTCGGCGACCTTGCCCACCATCGCGCCCAGCATAGCCGCGGCGCCGAGCGGAACGATGGCCCACCCCAGCATGCGCAGCAGGCGCCCGTATTCGCGCACGCCGCCGGCCGCCAGCGCCGCGAAACCGAGCGGCGCCGGCGCGCGGGCGGCCGTGATGGCCGCGCCGGTCAGGAGCGGCGACAGCAGCAGCGTCATCGCCAGCGCCACGATGCCGCCGCCGGCCAGGGCCGAGGCATGCTGGCTGTGCAGGCTGATCACGTCCGTAATGGCGACCAGGTCGAGGCGCCGGGCCAGCGCCGGCGCACCCACGCTGCGGTCGAAGGCGGCGCCGAACATGCGCCAGAACGGCAGTGCGGCGACCAGGGACGGCAGCAGCAGTGCCAGCAGCCACAGCAGCATCAGGCGCCATTGCAGGGCCGGGCGCATCGCCTGCAGCAGGCCGGCGCGGCCTTGCACGGCGGCGGCGGCGGATGGCGCCTGCGGCGCGAACGGATCGGAAACGGTGGTCATGGTCGTCATACGGTGGCGATCAGCGACAGGATGAGTTGGAAGAAGGCCGCCAGGTCGCCCGTCCAGCGGGTCGAGGCGCTGCGGTCGGGCTCGATGCTGCGGCTGTCGTCGAGCTTGTTAACGTCGAGGTAGTGCTTGCGGCGCGGGTCCAGTTCGGCCGATACGGCGCGGGCCGGCTTGACCCAGCTGAAGCTGCGCCATTTTTCGTCGGCCGAGGCGGCGCGCCAGTCCACGCTTTCGCTGCTGCCGTCCGCGAAGTGCACCACCAGCGTCTGCGGTACGGCGGCGCCGTCGCGGCGCACGGTCACCCTGGTGCGCCAGGGGAAGGGCCCCAGGCCTTTTCCGGCATGCGGGTGGGCCTTGTCCCACGCGGCGCGGGTGGCGGCGATGCGCTTGTCCACCTCCGCTTGCGAGACTTCGATGCGCTTGCCGTCGACCAGGCGGGTGCCGGCCAGCGGCAGTTCTTCCTCGCTCGACAGCGTCGCAACTTTGTCGTCGACGCGCGCCGCCGCATAGACCTGTTGCGCGAACACCTGTTCGACGACGGCACGCTCGCCGCTGCCCTCGGCCAGCGCCTCGCGCAGGTCGGCGATGCTCGGGTGGCGGAACTTCCAGCGCCGGTAGTACTCGCGGAAGCCGCGCTCGATGGCCGCGCTGCCGATGCGTTCTTCCAGGTCGCGCATCACGAGCGCCGTGCGGGTGTACACCGGGCCGATGCCCTGCAGGCGCTGCCAGGCGTTCTGGCCCGGCGCGTCGAGCGGCCGCTCGCGCGGCGTGCCCATGCGCTGCACGTCGAAGGGCGCGAAGGCCGGATCGATGCCGATCCGCTTCAGGAAGCCCGGCGCCGGGTGGACCTGCTGGCGCCGCGCGCGCATCATCCGGCTTTCCCAATACGCGTTCAGGCCTTCGTCGAGCATCGGTTCCTCGAACTCGTTGCTGGCCAGGATGCCGTAGAAGTAGCCATGCCCGAACTCGTGGATCGTCACCGCGTCGAGTTCGTACTCCTGCAGCGATTTTTCCGGCACCGCGGCATGGCCGGAGGCGGTGATGAAGGTGGGGTATTCCATGCCGCCGGCTTCTTCCGCGTTGTAGGGCGGGATCACCACGGTGAGCGTGCGGTAGGGGTAGGGGCCGAGCGCGCGCGAGAAATAGGCCAGCGAATCCTTGGCCGCCTTCATGGCCGGCTTGGCGCTGGCCTCGTACTCGGGCGGATACAGCACCTGGACCGTCACGGTCGGGCTGCCCGGACCGGTCCAGGTTTCCACCAGCGGCGGCGCGCTGCGCTTGTCGGCGGTCCAGGCGAAGTCGTGGACGTCGTGCTGCACGTAGCGATGGGTGCGCATGCCGTTCTTCTCGACCGGCGCACCCTGCAGTTCGCCGGTGGCGCCGACGGTATAGTCCTTCGGGACCGTCAGGCGCACGTCGTAGCTGCCGAAATCGGCGTAGAACTCCGATTCCATATGAAATTCGTGCGCATTCCAGCGCGGCGCGGTGGCGCCGCGTTCGCCCGGCAGTTCGAGCACCGCGATCTTCGGGAACCACTGCGCCACCAGGTGGAAGCTGCCGACGTGGCCGGTGCGCGCGATCACGCGCGGCAACTGGGTGCTGAAGGCGATGTCGAGCGTGGTGCTGGCGCCCGGCGCCACCGGCGCCGGCAGGTCGAAGCGCGCCACCGTGTGGTCGGTGATTGGCCCGCGGTCGGGCTGGACGAAGCGCCAGGGCACCGCTGCGCCGCCCTGCTGCACGCTGCGCAGGGCGATGTGGCCCCAGTCGCCGTCGCCCGCGTCCACGCCGCTGCGGAAACCCTCGCCGCGCAGGCGCTGCTCGGTGAAGAAGCTGCTGCCCTGGCCCTCGAAGGCGTTCATGTAGAGATGGACGTAGACGCTGCGCACCGGCACCGCGCTGCGGTTGCGCCAGCTGAGCTGCTGGCGGCCGGTGACCAGGTGCTTGTCCGGGTCGAGGGTGGCGTCGATGCGGTAGCTCACCACCCGGTCGGACAGGGTGGCGTGCTCGCCGTTGCGAATGCCGCCCCAGGCATCAGGACTGCTGGGCACGGTCACGGCGGCGGCGTCGGGCGCGGCCAGGGCGATGCCGTCGGGTGAAGGCGGCATGGCCGGCGCCGGGGCGTCCGCCCGGGCCCACCACGCCGAGGCGGCGCCGGCGGCGAGCAGTGCGGCGCCAAGCAAGGCGCGCAAGCCTGGTCGGCTGATTGGTATCTGCATGCGGGACTCCCCTGGTCGATGTTGTTTTTGTATGAACACGACTATATCCGGAAGAGCGGCAAATTTCCACGCGTTTAGGATAGAAGCACGAATAATGGCGACGGAAGGCGGGGAAAGCTTGTCAGGTTATAATTCTTGCGTTCTGGTGCCCGCGCATGTGCTCCGCATGCGCAGTTAAACGGGAAACACGAGGCGAAGGCGCTACGCGCTGCTGCCGAGATGTGCTGCCCCCGCAACGGTCAACAAGCATCGCGCTCGTCCGAGCGCGATAGGCTGCTCCAAAAACCACTGTGCGTTCGCGCATAGGAAGGTGGGGCAGTCGGTCTTGTAAGCCCGGATACCGGCCAGACAGGTGGAAGCGCCTGCGTGCTCGATGCACGCCGGGGCTTTCGTTGAACTCCGGTGTGCGGGGACGCAGGCCGGTGCCATTACCGAGAACATCCAACATGAAATCTGCTGTCGTTCCACGCAGCGCGCCGGCCATCAAGCCGCTCGCGCTGGCCTGCGCGCTGTCGCTGTCGCTGTCCAGCTTCGCCCCACATGCGTTCGCGCAGGAAGGCTTTCCATCGATCGTCATCACCGGCGCGCGCTTCCCGGCCCAGGCCGCCAGCGCGCCGATCGGCGCCACCGTCATCACGCGCGATGACATCCGCCGTGCCGGCGCCACCGACGTCAATGCCGCGATCCGCAAGCTCGGCGGCGTCTACGGCCGCCAGAGCCTGGATGCCTCGCCCGACTTCGCGCTCGACCTGCGCGGCTTCGGTGCCAACAGCGCCCAGAACCTGGTGATCCTGGTCGACGGCGTGCGCCTCAACGAGAACGAGCTGGCCAATGCGGTCCTGTCGAGCATTCCGGTCGATATCGTCGAGCGCATCGAGATCGGGCGCGGCGGCAGCAGCGTCTTGTGGGGCGAAGGCGCAACCGGCGGCGTGATCAACATCATCACGCGCCGTGGCGTCCAGCAGGGCACCCACGGTTCGCTGTTCGCGGAAGCCGGGCGCTATGATGTGAGCAATGCGGATGCGCACGACCTGCGCGCCTCGGTCAGCCATGGCGCCGGCCCGCTGTCCTTCGATTTGGCGGTGGCCGACCGCGGCACCGACAACTACCGCGCCAACAGCGCGTTCAGGCAGAAGACCGCGAGCGGCGGCATCCAGTACCGCTACGGCGCCGGCCGCGCCGGGCTGCGCTTCGAGCGTTCGGAGCAGGACGCGCGCTTCCCGGGTTCGCTGACCGAGGAGCAGTTCCTGGCCAATCCGCGCCAGAGCGTCACGCCCGACGACTTCGGCACCCTCGACACCGACCGCATCAGCGCCTTCGCGGAACACCGCATCGGTGGCCTCGAACTGGCCGCCGAGCTGTCGCGCCGCGCGCGCGAGGTGACTGCCAACTACTTCTACCTGTTCAACGGCAGCAAGACCGCATCGCGCTCGCGTTACGACGCCAGCCAGACCCAGTTCTCGCCGCGCCTGCGCCACACCGGCGCCGATGGCGACAAGCGCAACGAACTGGTGGCCGGCATCGACCTGGTGCGCTGGGACCGCCAGACCGAATCCGATTTTTCGCTCGGCGACGCCGGGCAGGACTCGCAGGCCGTCTACCTGCGCAACGAGCTCGTGTGGAACGCCCCGCAGGCCGGGCTGCACAACGCGCGCCTGGCCATCGGCGGCCGCCACGAGCGCTTCACCAAGGAGTATTCGGACCCGCTGGCCTACCCGCCGGTCGCCGGCGAGCACCGCAGGCAGTCGATCAATGCCTGGACGCTGGAAGGCAGCGTCGACCCGATGCCGCAGCTGACGTTGTTCGCCAGGCTGGGACGCAGCTACCGGATCGCCAACGTGGACGAGAACAGCCTGCGCGCGGGCCCGGAAGTATTGGCGCCGCAGACCTCGCGCGACCTCGAGCTGGGCGTCACCGCAGGCAGTAGCGAGCGCCAGCTCAGCGCGCGCCTGTTCCGCCACCGCCTGCGCAACGAGATCTTCTACGACCCGACCATCGGCTGGGGCGCCAACACCAACCTCGACCCGACCCGCCGCCAGGGCATCGAATTCGAGGGCCGCTACGCCTTGCGCCAGGACCTGCGCCTGAGCGGCCAGTGGCAGCGCGTGGACGCCGAATTCACCGGCGGCTCGAACGCCGGCCGCGAGATGGTGCTGGTGCCGCAGAATGTCGTCACCGCGCGCCTGGCCTGGACTCCCACGGGCAGGCTCGGCGGCCACAGCGCCGACCTCGGCGCCCAGTGGGTCGACAGCCAGCGCTACGGCAGCGACTTCAGCAACGGCTGCGGCGCCCGCATTCCGTCCTACACCACGATCGACGCCCGCTACGCCTACCGCACGGGCGGCTGGGAAGCGGCGTTCAGCGCGCTGAACCTGGCCGACCGCCAGTACTACAGCAACGCCTTCGGCTGCCGCGCGGGCATCTACCCGAGCGACGGCCGCCAGCTGAAGCTGTCGCTGCGGTACGACTTCTGATGGCCGCGCTCCGACGCGCCCTTGGCGCCGCCTTTGCCGCCGCGGCCGCCGCGCTGGTGCTGGCCGCCGGCGCCCGGGCCGCGGTGACGGTGGTCGACGATGCCGGCCGCCGCGTCACGCTGCAGCAGCCGGCGCGCCGCGTCATCTCGATGGCGCCGCACGCCACCGAACTGCTGTTCGCGGCCGGCGGCGGCAAGCAGGTGGTCGGGGCGATGAACTACAGCGACTACCCGGAAGCGGCGAAGAAGCTGCCGCTGGTCGGCAGCAACAGCGTGATCGACATGGAGCGGGTGCTGGCCCTGAAGCCCGACCTGATCGTGGTCTGGCACTCCGGCAACACCGCGCGCCAGATCGCCCAGCTCGCGTCGCTCGGCGTGCCGGTCTTTCACAGCGAGCCGCGCACGCTTGGGCAAGTGGCCGACAACGTCGAGCGCCTTGGGCAACTGCTGGGCACGCAGCAGGCGGCCGCCGGCGTCGCCGCCGGCCTGCGCGCCAGGCTGGCGGCCCTGGGCGCGCGCTACGGCAAGCGTTCGCCGGTGACGGTGTTCTACCAGATCTGGGACCAGCCGCTGTACACCCTCAACGATGCGCAGATCGCCAGCGATGCGATCCGCGTGTGCGGCGGGCGCAACGTGTTCGGCGCGCTGAAGGTGGTGGCCCCGGAAGTCAGCATCGAGGCGGTGCTGGCGGCCGATCCGGAAGCCATCCTGGCGGGCCAGCGCACCGACCCGGCCAATCCGGGCGTGCGGCTGTGGGAACCGTACCGGAGCATGACGGCTGTGAAGCGGGGCAACTTGCTGAGCGTGGACGGGGAATTGCTCACGCGCCCGGGGCCGCGCGCAATCGAGGGGGCGGCAGCCTTGTGCGAAGCGCTGGAAGGGGTGCGGCAGCGCCGGCGCCACTGAGTATGAACTGAGGCTGGATCGACAAGCCCCGCGTATCACCCGCGTTAATTCCGTAAGCAAATGCAAAATTCCCTCCCTCATTGGGAGGGCAAGCCAAAAAAGTGGTAATCTCCCGGCGTTTGCTCAATCAATTGTGGAAGGAAACCTATGCGTTCTCTGCGTTTTGCCCTCATCGCCGCGACCATGGTCGCCAGCACCGCGTTCGCGTCCCCGGCCGACCCGAAGAACGGGGTCGACTACCAGACCCTGAGTGCGCCGCAGCCGGTGCAGGCGTCGGGCAAGAAGGTCGAGGTCATCGAATTCTTCGCGTATCACTGCCCGGCGTGTAACGCGCTCGAGCCGACCCTGAACGGATGGGTCAAGAAGCAGGGCGACAATATCGTCATGCGCCGCATCCACCTGCCGTTCCAGGGCCCGGCCGATCCGGAAGCGCACCTGTTCCTGACGCTGGAAGCAATGGGCAAGCTCGAGCAGTACCACCCGCGTGTCTTCCAGGCCGTGCATGTGCAGCGCCAGCGCCTGATGAAGGATGACCAGATCATCGAGTGGGCCGTCAAGAATGGCCTGGACAAGGCCAAGTTCATGGAAACCTGGAACTCGTTCGGCGTGACCACCAAGCTGCGCCGCCTGAGCCAGATCTCGAACAACTACAAGGTCACCGGTACCCCGACCATCATCATCGACGGCAAGTACGTGGTGTCGCCGGGCCAGGTGTCCGAAGCCAACAAGCTGCAAGGCATGGCCGAAACCATGCAGGCGACCACCCAGGTCATGGACGCACTCGTCAAGAAGGCGGCTGCCAGCAAATGAGCAATGACGTCGAACGCGAAGTCCTCAAGATGTACGACGGGTCCCGGCCCAACGAGGACGAGCTGTTTGAAACCAGCAATGTGAACCACATCGCGTGGTCGCTGGCGGTGCTCTTCGCGGGCATCGCCATCTGGCTCGCCATCGCCCTCGTCAATGCCGAGAACCAGCGCTACGCCCTGATGACCAACAAATGCCCCGACCCGCTCTTCAAGGGCGGCATCGACAAGGCCTGCCTCGTGACCGTGCATTCGCGCGAGCACTGGTGGGAGCACCTGTGGTACGGCATCACGCACGTGCGTGCGCGTCCCGAGCGCGGCGAACGCTGATCATTCCACGCGCCGACCTGGGGGCAAACTAAGGGGTCAGCGCTTTTCTTTCTTCCAGCGACAGCACCTGCACCGGTTTCACCGGCGCGTCGGTGTTAGGCTGGAAGAAGGGATTTTCCTTGTAGCCGCCGCCCAGGCGCGCCTTCACGATCATCATGCCGATCCTGCACACGGCCGAGGCGCTTGCCAGGCCGCTGGCGGAGACCGGCGCCTGTGCCGACCTGGTCGCGACCCGGCAGCGCACGGGCCCGAGTTCGCGTTCGAGCCCGGCGTCCGGCGCATCGAGGCAGGCCCGCACCAGACCCAGGTAGGAAGTGCGCGGATCGCGCGGCGTGTTGCCGATCGGGGTGCGGCAGCAGGCGGCGTACCAGCGGTAAATGCCCCGCGGGCCGAGCGACATGCAGGCCAGGTGCGCCAGGCCGGCCTCGACGCGCACCGCGGCGGGCAGGGTGGCGGCAACTTCGGTGCCGCCCGCGGCGTCGAGCACGCCGGCGCCGAGGAAACGGCCGTATGCCTGGCAGTCCTTGCAGTAGCAGACGACACGCGCGGCCACGCGCCGGCTGTCGACCTGGCCGCGCAGCTGGCCGCAGCGGCAACGTAAAGCGATGCTCATGCCTGGCCTCCATTCGTGCGTGAGATGTCGTCCCCGAAGTATGCCGTGTCCATTGTCTGCATGCCAGTGTCAGGCAGGGAGGCGGATGACGAAGCGCGCCCCGCCCAGCGGCGAGTCGTCCACGCCCAGGCTGCCGCCGTGCAGCGCCACTGCCTTGCGCGCGATCGACAGGCCGAGGCCGAAGCCGCCGGTGGCGCGGTCGCGGCTGCGGTCGAGGCGGTAGAAGGGTTCGAAGACCTTGTCGCGCTCGTCCGGCGGAATGCCGGGGCCGTCGTCCTCGACGGTGATCTCGACCTGCTCGCTGCTGCGCGTGGCCGACAGCAGGATGCGGCTGCCCGCGTACTTCTGGGCATTGCGCAGCAGGTTGCAGACGGCGCGCGCCAGCAGGCGCCGGTCGAGCGCCAGCTCGCCGAGGTCCGCGGCCAGCTGGCAGTCGAGCGCGTGCGGCGAAGGCGGCAGCATGTCGATGCATTCGCGCAGCAAGGGCGCGAGCTCGCCCGGCGCGGCCTGCAGTCCGCGTGCGCTGTCGAGCTTGCTCATGTCGAGCAATTCCTTGACCAGGGAATCGAGCTCGCGCAAGTCGCCCTCCATCGCCGCGATGCGCTTGCTCAGGTCCGGATCCTTGGCGCGCGCATCCAGCAGTTCCAGGCCGAATTCCAGCCGCGCGATCGGGGTGCGCAACTCGTGCGAGACCGAGTGCAGCAGGCTTTTCTGGGCTTCCAGCAAGTCTTCGATGCGATCGGCCATGTGGTTGATGCGCTCGGCCAGCGGATAGATGCTGGCCGACGGCTTCATCTGCGCGCGCGCGCCCAGCCTGCCGCTGCCGAACTCGTCCGCCAGGCGCGACAGCGCTTGCAGGCCCTGCCAGTGCGAGCGTGACCACAGTGCGATCGGCACCAGCAGCGCCACCGCGACGATCACGTAGCGCAGCGCTTCCATCTTGAGCGCCTGCCCGATGTCGATCGGCAGGTTCTGTGCGCGCAGCACTTCTTCGTGGCTGCCGATGTAGCGTTCTCCCTCCAGGTCGACGCGCCGGTAGAAGCTGCGGCCGGCCGGGTCGAGCACGATCTTGCCTCGGTCGAGCCGGGCGCGGTCGCCGGCGGGCAGGGCGCTGCGCGCATCGGCCAGCGGGATCAGGTCGTAGCGCACGTCGGACACGACCCGCACGTTGTTCAGGCGGCTGAGCCATTCGTCCGCCGGCGCCTGGTCGACGTATTGTTCCAGCAAGAAAATCTGGGCCGCGGCCTGGCTGCGTGCGATGTCCTCGAGCGGATCCCCGAACAGCCGACTGAATGCAAAATAGATCACGAAGGTCGCCGCCGTGATCGACAGCATGACCAGCACGAAGAAACGAAAGAATATCCGGTTCATGTGCCCGTCCTGCTCCACTGGCGGTTACGGGGTGCTGCCAAACACATAGTATCTCCTTGACAGCATTGTATAGGAGCAAAGAACTATATTGCTCGCTGATTGCGCGTTCATCGCTCGCTTCCGCAGTCTTACAAATTGATGACAATTCATCGACAGTTCGAGGGGGAATGGATGGACACGACTCCTTACCATGGGAAGCATCAGGTTAAGGATTATCTGGTTTTCCGTTTGCCCGCCTGATATGCGAGTGTCGGCGGGTTTTTTTATTCCTAAGGAAACGATCGGTGCGCCCCGGGCACCGGCTACGCGTGGAGAAGAAAAAGATGAGCTTGGTTGGACGCACTCTTGTCACCGCCGCGGTAGCCGGCCTGGTCCTGGCGGCCTGCGGTGGCGGTAACATCGACGGCAGCACCGTCACGAGCCGGCAGGCCGGCCAGGGCATCACCGTCGGCGAGCCCAATGGGGGCGTTCCGGTCGTTTCCGAGTACATCCAGATGGCCCAGGAGGCGTCGTGCGCCTCGACCCGCAACAAGCTGTATGTTGTCGACAGCAAGTACGTGCTGTGGGACCGCGCCGGCAACTGCGCCGACAACGCGTACGGCCAGGTCTTGATGGGCCCGACGCCGCAAGCCGTGCTGTGCTCGGCAGGCCAGACCATCGCCGGCCCACGCACCAGCTGCACCGACGCCACCCTGCGTCCGCTGTTCGACACCATGCTGGAGAACCTCGACAAGGCCGACCTCGGACTGGGCGCCGGTCACCAGGTCGAGCCGGTCGATTTCCTGCCCAAGTCGGGCAGCCCGATCGCCTACCAGACCATCGTGAGCGAGCGCTTTTCCAAGATCGCGACCCCGCGCGAGGTCGTGATCAAGGACGCCGCCGCCTGGACGGCCCTGTGGGCCGAACACGCCGGCTCGGAGGTGGCGCTGCCGAAGGTCGATTTCAGCCGGCAGATGGTGATCGGCGTGTTCCGCGGCGCCCAGCCCGACGGCTGCCGTACGACCGCGATCTCCGCGGTGGACTTCCGCGACGGCAAACTCAACGTGCTTTATGTCGATACCGTGCCGGGGCCCGGCATGGTCTGCAGCATGGCGGTCGTTCATCCGGCGGCCCTGGTGATCGTGAACCGCAGCGAGGCGCCGGTACACTTTATTCGTGAAGTGCGTACCCTGCAGTAACAATTCGTGAGAGTTCGTCTTGCTCGACGTAAAATATCGGATCGCCGAACTCTCGATTGTTGAATACATGAAAAAGCTTTTCGCCTTGGTCCTGGTCGTCTCGGGCAGCGCCGCAAGCGCACAGACGCCGACCACCAACCCGATGCCCGATGGCAGCCGCGATATGTATGCGGGGCTGGGCGTCGTGTCGGCACCGCGGTACGAGGGGGCGGACAGCAGGAAAACCAGGGCATTGCCGCTGCTTCAGGTCCAGTGGAGCAATGGTGTGTTCGTGTCGGGCATGAGTGCGGGGATGCACCTGTCGTCCAGCCCGACCGTCGAATATGGACCGCTGCTGTCGCTGCATCCGCGCCGCAGCGAATCGGGCTCCGGCGGCGAGCTCGGCGGCTTCGAGGGCGCGGGCATGCTGCCGATCGCCGTGCGCACCTTTGCCAGCGGCAATCCGCTGGCCGGCATGGGCGAGATCAAGGCGCGCCCGGAAGCGGGCGCCTTCTTCAACCATTACCTGTCGCCGGTATGGCGCCTGACCAGCAGCGTACAGGCCGGCGCCGGCAACGACCGCAAGGGCGTGCGCGCCGAACTGGGTATCCAGCGCCTGGCGATGCAGGTGGCCCCGCACCACACGGTGTCGGTATCGGCCGGCCTCGGCTTCGCCAACCGGGCTTACCAACAGAGCTACTTCGGCGTCACCGCCGCGCAGGCCGAGTCCAGCGGCAATCCCGCCTACCGTCCGGAAGGCGGCCTGAAAGACATGCACATCGGCGCGCGCTGGAACTGGGCGCTGTCGCCGTCCTGGATGCTGAGCTCGAGCGTGCAGGCGTCGCGCCTGGCGGGCGATGCGCGCCGCAGCCCGCTCGTCGAGCGGCCCAACAACCTGACGGTTTCGACCGCCTTCGCCTACCGCTTCTGATGATGCGACTCGCACACGCCACCGCATGCGTTTGTCTCCTGGGCACGGCCACCCTGGCCGCGGCACAGGCGCAGCCGCACGCGTCGGAGTGGGCCAGCTACCGCGATGCCTACCGGTCGGTGGTGGTGTTCGAAAAATACGGCGGCCCCAAGAGCCTGCTGCAAAACCACGTGCAACTGGTGCCGCGTGAGCCTGGCGCGCTGCGGGCCGCCCTGGACGATGCCCCGCGGATGGGCCTGCAACTGGTGCTGAGCGGCAAGACCGTGCAGACCAGCCTCGCGCTCGATCCGCTGGGGCGCGGTGTACTGCCGCTGGTAAAGGCGGCCTACGACGAGAACGCCGTACTGGCGCCGAGCCGCCGCATCGGTCCGTTCAGCCTGCGCTCGCGGGTGACGATCGCCGCCCAGGCCGACAATACCTATGACAGCGCCGAACTGCGCGCCGCCTGCGAACAGGCGCTCGGCTTTGCCCGCCACATCGATGCCACGGCGCGCTCGCGCCAGTGCGTGGGCGTGCGCATGGTGTTTCCGAAAAAGGGCGTGGAGACCTCGGTCAAGCTGCGCCGTGCCGAGGGCGAGCAGCCGCTGCCGGTGGCGCCGGGGCCGGCCTTCGGCGGCGACATGGACGCGGATTTTCCGTCCGCCACCTACCGTTTCGGTCCGGAGCGCGCCCAGGTGATTACGTTTAGCGCGCCGCTGGCGATCGTGCCGCTGTTCGAATAAAGCGGCCGCACACCCCGCAGGAAGTCTCAGTCCCAGGCGGAAGGCGAGAACAGGTAGCCTTCGCCCCACACCGTCTTGATCTTCTCCGAGTCGGCATCCTCGAACTTGCGGCGCAGCTTCGAGATGCAGTTGTCGATACTGCGGTCCAGGCCGTCGAACTCGATGCCGCGCATCTTCTTGAGCAGGGCGTCGCGCGAGAGCACGCGGCCGGCCGCCTCGGCCAGCACCAGCAGCAGCTTGTATTCGGTATTCGACAGCACGCAGGTTTCGCCGCGCCAGACCACGCTGCGGTCGCTGGTGACGATCCGCAGCGCGCCGAACTGCAGCACGCGCGCATCGAGGCCGCCCTTGGCCTGGGTGGTGCGCCGCATCAGGGCGCGCAGGCGCGCCAGCAGCACCCGCGGCTGCACCGGCTTGTTGACGAAATCGTCCGCGCCCTGTTCCAGGCCCGAGACTTCGTCGTAGGAGTCTTCGCGCGCGGTCAGGATCAGGATCGGCACTTCGGACATCTCGCGGATCTGGCGGCACACCACCATGCCGTCCAGGCCCGGCAGCATCAGGTCGAGCACCACGACGTCGGGCGACAGCGCCTTGAAGCGTTCCAGCGCCCCGTCGCCGCGGCTGACCAGGTCGACCGCGAATTCATAGCCAGACAGGTATTCGGTGACGAGTTCCGCCAAACGCGCATCGTCTTCCACCAGCATCACTCGGTACATTCTCGTATCTCCTTCGTCCGAGATTGTATAAGACTCAATGCTTGATGGCACAGCCCCTACAAAGGGGGGACATTTGCATACAGTTTGATGACAATGATGGGGCCAGGCGCCGCCATGGCGACGGTGACCGGACGCGGTCGGCAGCGGTCGGCAGGGGCACGCGCCCGGTGCCGACGCCACCTGGCCACCGGCCGCCGCCGGCGTCAAGTCGCGGTCAGCGCGTTGGCCGCACCCGCCACACGGTGTTCGACAGGTCGTCCGCAATGATCAGCGCACCGCGCGGATCGACGGTGACACCCACCGGCCGTCCACGGGTCTTGCCTTCGGCATCACGGAAGCCGGTGGCGAAGTCGATCGGCTTGCCGGACGGGACCCCGTTGCTGAAGGGCACGAAGATGACCTTGTAACCGACAGGATCGGCACGGTTCCAACTGCCGTGTTCGCCAATGAATGCGCCGTTCGCATAGGCTGCGCCCATCGCCGGCACGGAAAAGTCCAGGCCGAGCGCGGCGACGTGCGAACCCAGGCTGTAGTCGGGCTTGATGGCGGCGGCGACCTTTTCAGGATTCTGCGGCTTGACGCGGGGATCGACGTTCTGTCCCCAGTAACTGTAGGGCCAGCCATAGAAACCACCTTCGCGCACCGAGGTCAGGTAATCCGGCACCAGGTCCGGCCCCAGCTCGTCACGCTCGTTGGCGACCGCCCACAACTGCTTGGTGTCGGGCTGGAAGGCCAGGGCGGTCGGATTGCGCACGCCGGTGGCATACGGCTTGTATGCGCCGGTCTCGGCATCGACCTGCCAGATCATGGCGCGGTCGACTTCGGCGTCCATGCCGCGCTCGGTGATATTGCTGTTCGAGCCGATCCCGACATACAGGAAGCGCCCGTCCGGGCTGATCGCGAGCGACTTGGTCCAGTGGTGGTTGATTTCGGAAGGCAGTTTCGTGACGCTGACCGGCGGGCCGCCGGCCTTGGTCTGGCCGTCCTGGTAGTCGAAGCGGACCAGCTCGTCCTGGTTGGCGACATACAGCTTGTTATTGGCATACGCCAGCCCGTAAGGGGCGTTGAGCTTGTCGGCGAACACCGTTGCGAGCTCATAGCGGCCGTCGCCGTCGGCGTCGCGCAGCAGGGTCAGTCGATTGCCGCCCTTGACCTGGGTGTTCCCCTTGGCCTTGATATAGCCGGCAATGATGTCTTTGGGTTTCAGCTTGGGTGCATTGCCGCCGCGTCCTTCCGCCACCAGGATATCGCCATTCGGAAGAACCAGCGTCTGGCGCGGGATTTTCAGGCCGGTGGCGATGGCCTCGATCGTGAAGCCCTCGGGTACGACCGGCTTCTGCTGGCCCCATTCGGCCGGTTCGGCAATTTTCATGTTCGGCAGCAAGCCGCGCTGCGGCGCCGGCAATTTCGGGTCCGGTCCGCGTGCCTGGATGCTTTCGCCCTTCTCGGAGCACGCGTTCAACAGCAGCGTCATGCCCAATAATGTCACGATGCGCAATGGCGTCATTGTGTGTCTCCCGAATGTGGGTTGAAACGCAGCCAGGCCGCGATGCAGATCAGGATCGCGACGACCACCGAGAGGATCAGACTGGCGGGCATGGCGGCCCAGGCATCCTTCGCGTGTTCGAAGGCATTGACCAGCCCAAGCACCCAGGTCACCAGCAGCAGCACGAAGTACGCCAGGGTGCGGCCCGCCTTGCGCTCGGCGCGGACCAGGCTCACCAGCGCGAACACGAGCGCCAAACCCGAGAACAGCAGACCGCCGGCAACCAGCCATGACGCGAAGATGGTCCACTGGATGTGGTAGGTGTTGTAGTAGGCAAAGTCGCTCAGCAGGGCGCCGAGAAACAGGGAAACGCTGCCGCCGAGCAGGATCGCATGGACCGGACCTGGCGGGCTGCGATAGATGGCGTGAGCCGTCGTAACGGAAGACATGGTGAGTCCTTGATGATGAAATGACAAGTCACATCATACGGACTAGTTCAAATTCCTGGCGCATGCTTGCGCCCATGGCGGGATGCGTGGCCCATCATGCAAGTGGCCCGCACTGGGCGGGCCACTTGTCGTGCTCGTCAAGACGCTTGAGGAGAACGGCTTACGCCATGTTCTGGTTCACGAAGTCCCAGTTCGCCACGTTCCAGAACGCGTCCAGGAACTTGGCGCGGGCGTTGCGGTAGTCGATGTAGTAGGCGTGTTCCCAGACGTCGGCGGTCAGGAGCGGCTTGTCCGTGGTGGTCAGCGGGGTGCCGGCGTTCGAGGTGTTGACGATGTCGACGCTGCCGTCGGTCTTTTGCACCAGCCAGGTCCAGCCCGAGCCGAAGTTGCCCAGGGCCGACTTGTTGAACTCTTCCTTGAACTTGTCGAACGAGCCCCACTTGGCGTTGATGGCGTCAAGCGCCTTGCCGCTCGGTGCGCCGGCGCCGTTCGGGGTCATGCAGTTCCAGAAGAAGGTATGGTTCCAGACCTGGGCCGAGTTGTTGAACACACCGCCCGAGGACTTCTTGATGATCTCTTCCAGGGACATGTTTTCGTACTCGGTCCCCTTGATCATGTTGTTCAGGTTGGTGACATAGGTCTGGTGGTGCTTGCCGTAGTGGTATTCCAGGGTCTCGGCCGAGATGTGCGGCTGCAGGGCGTCTTTGGCGTAAGGCAGCGGCGGCAGGGTATGTTCCATGTTTTATTCCTTGTGCGTTGGTTGGACAGGTTTTGTTCCAGAGCGGCGTTATTCTAAACCGGATGACCGGATGTTGCATGCTTGGCCAGTCGTACTCACTCGGGTGCTGCTCCCGGCACGGCTTGTACGCTCGACACCACGATCTCGGCGCTGCCGCCGGCCAGTCGGACCTTCAGCTTGTTGCGCGCCTTGACCTGCGCCGGGTCGCGCAGCACCTCGCCCCTGGCATTGCGTACGATCGCGTAGCCGCGCTCGAGCGTGCGTTGCGGGTTCAGCAGCTCGAGCTGGGCCGCCAGCGCATGCAGGGCATCGCGCCGCTGTTTGATACTGTTGCACAGACTGGTATTCAGGTAGCGCCCGTCAGCCAGCAGCTGGGCGCGCAGGGCCCGCATGTCGGGCCGGTGGCGCATCCAGCGCTGCTGCAGCTGGGCCAGCACCAGGTTCTGGCGGTTGACCGGGGTGCGCACCGCATGGGTCAGCGCGGCCGCCATCGACAGCAGTTTCACGCGCTGGTGGCGAATCTGGGCCGAGGGGTTCAGCAGGCGGCGGCCGAGCCCGTCCAGTCCCTGGCTGGCTTCCGACAGCGTGCGGCGCATGGCGCGGCGCAGGTCCTGGGCGTCGCCCGACAGCGAGGCCAGCCAGTCGGTACGCGGCGTGGCCGCCAGTTCGGCGGCGGCGGTCGGGGTGGCGGCGCGCACGTCGGCGGCGAAGTCGGCGATGGTGACGTCGGTCTCGTGGCCCACGCCCGAGATCACCGGGATCTGGCAGGCGTCGATGGCGCGCGCCACGCATTCTTCGTTAAAACTCCACAGGTCTTCGATCGAGCCGCCGCCGCGGCACACCAGCAGCACGTCGGCTTCCCCGCGGCGCGATGCCGTCATGATGGCTTCGGCGATCTTGTCGGCGGCGAACTGGCCCTGCACCGGGGCCGGGTACAGGATCACGTGCACGTGCGGCGCGCGTCGGCGCAGCGCGGTCAGCACGTCGCGCAGGGCGGCCGCCTGCGGGCTGGTGACGATGCCGACGGTGCGCGGGAACAGCGGCAGCGGGCGCTTGCGTTCGGCATCGAACAGGCCCTGGCCCGACAGCTTTTCCTTGAGCCTCAGGAAGGCTTCGTAGAGCTGGCCCACGCCGGCGCGGCGGATGGTCTCGACATTGATCTGGTAGTCGCCGCGCGCCCCGTACAGGGTGACCAGGGCGCGCACCTCGACCTTGTCGCCTTCGCGCGGATGGAAGCCGGCGTATTGGGCGCGGCTGCGGAACATGACCGCGCGCACCTGGGCGGCATCGTCCTTCAGCGTGAAGTACCAGTGGCCGGAACTGGCGCGCGTGAAGTTCGAGATTTCGCCGCCGATCCAGACCAGCGGAAAACTTCGTTCGAGCAGGCGCGCCACCTGCTGGTTCAGGGCGCTCACGCTCAGGACGGGCGGGGCGGTGTAGGCGGGGTCGGCATCGCGGGGGGATTCCATGGGGCGGCTCGGTAGACGGCAAAAGGGATGCTTATGTCATATCCTGGCGAAAACGACAAGGGCTGTCTGCAGGCGTGCGCGGCCGGCGCGATGCTTGCAGCATTTCACCCTAAGTTGCCGTTTTTCAATGCATTCTATTGAAACCGTTTTAAATCAAGGGCTTGCGAAGCGATCTTCATGTTTCGACATGGGCTTATCCACAAAATCTGTGGGCAACTCATCCATAAGACCTGCGGCTGCACAATTTACGTGCTGCTGGGCCGCATCCCTTACACATCAATGACTTATCCCGGATATGCCGGGCTTGTTCGCGTTGTTGTCCACAAAATATGTGCATAGGGTGCGCATGGCGCGCGCCGCCCGCATGCGGCATGCATGGGCGGCAAGCGGGGTGCCCGCCTGCCCAAAAATGACGCTAGGAAGTTTTATTGTTGTAGATCAATGACTTAAGCTAGTGTTCGTAGGCTTGCGCACAATTTTGTCCACAAAATGTGTGCAGAACGCCGGTGACGGCTGAGGGGCGAGGACGCCGGATCGGCATGGCGCTGCCGAGCTGGTCCTCCCGCAGGCGCTGCACGCCTTGGCGGGGACGATGGAATGCCCCCTGCATGTTTTGCGTGCAGTTGCGTTCGATGTGTTTAAAATCAAGCACTTAATCCAGCCCCTACATGCTTCATCACAATCTTATCCACAAATACTGTGGAGATATGAATTTTCTTTGCCGCAACATCGGCAAGGCAATATAAGTCATGCAGGAAAGCCCGGAAATGCACATAAACCGTGGCGATACGGGCCTGTGATTAAATTTTGTGCAGTTTTGATTTTATGTTTAAAATCAAAGCCTTAATGATAAAAAAGCGGCATTGCTCACATTTTTGTCCACAAAAAGTGTGAGGAAGCCGGCAGGGTGGATGCTGCGCGGGAGGAAGGCGACACTGCTCATTTTTTGCGCCATGGAAGTTTCCTGATGAAAAACAATGACTTAGCTTGTCGGGGCTGCCATTGCACACAATTTTGTCCACAGAATGTGTTCGTAACTGCGAACGCTTGAGCTATCTCAATGCCGCCTTGAAAATTGGACCAGCCCAGCCAGGATGCGCATCTGACATGTGCCGTTTTCTTGCGCAGCCGCAAAATGTCCTTTGAAATCAAGGCGCTTTGACCTGGATCCGGTGCTTGCACACATTTTTATCCACAGAACTTGTGCAGAACCACACTTGCCGCACTGCTAGCAACTTGTTACATTGCTGAATTGATTTTCTTTCCTACAGGAGTTTCTCTTGCTCGCCATTTTTCAAGCTGCAGGCTGGCCCATCTGGCTGTTGCTGATTGCCTCGATCGTTGCGGTTGCCTTGATCGTGGAACGCCTGATCTACCTGCGCCGCGAGAAGATTCTCCCGAAGCAATTGCTGGATGACGTGATCCGTGTCTATCGTTCCGGCAAGATCACCCCCGACGTGGTCGACAAGCTCGAGCACAACTCGCCGCTCGGCACCGTGCTGGCCGCCGCGCTGCGCAACGTCGACGCCCCGCGCGACGTGATGAAGGAATCGATCGAGGAAGCGGGCCGCGGCGTCGCCCATGGCCTGGAACGCTTCCTGACCACGCTCGGCACCATCGCCTCGCTGGCGCCGCTGATGGGCCTGTTCGGCACCGTGGTCGGCATGATCGAGATCTTCGGCGCCCAGAGCCCGACCGGCGGCAGCAACCCGGCCCAGCTGGCGCACGGCATCTCGGTGGCCCTGTACAACACCGGCTTCGGCCTGGCCATCGCCATGCCGGCCCTGGTGTTCTACCGCCACTTCCGCGCCCTGGTCGACAGCTTCATCGTCGAGATGGAGCTGCAGGCCGTGAAATTCGTCGACGTCGTGCACGGGACCCGCAAATGATGAACTTCCGCCGCGGCCGGCAGCGCGAGGAACCGGAGATCAACCTGATTCCGTTCATCGACGTGCTGCTGGTGGTCCTGATCTTCCTGATGGTCTCTACCACCTACAGCAAGTTCACCGAACTGCAGATCACGCTGCCGACGGCCGATGCCGAGAAGGTCGAGCAGCGCCCCTTCGAGATCAATGTCACCATCGACGCCAAGGGCAACTACACGGTCAACAACGTACCGGTAGCCTTCCACAGCGTGGCCGGGCTGGCCGAGGACCTGAAGAACGCGGCCCGCAGCGGCGGCCCCGACGGCCAGCCGGCCGCGGACCCGGTCGTGATCGTCAACGCCGACCAGTTCGCGATGCACCAGATGGTGATCAACGTGCTGGAAGCGGCGCGCGTGGCCGGCTACGACAAGCTGACCTTCGCCGCCCAGACCGGCACCAAGAAATAAGAAGAAACAAGCGAAACACAAGCAAAAAACCAGCAAAAAACCAGCAGGATCAACGCAAGCGGGCGCCCCGGCGCTCGCCTCCTCATGGCTCACTCCCTCGAATCAACGCTCACCCGCGCCTGGCTGCGGCGCGGCCTCCTGGCCGTGGCGCTGCTGCCGCTCGCGCTGCTGTTCCGGCTGCTGGCCGCGGTCCGCGCCCTGCTGTACCGCCTCGGCCTGAAGAACAGCACCCGCCTGCCGGTACCGGTCATCGTGGTCGGCAACATCTTTATCGGCGGGACCGGCAAGACCCCGCTGACGATCTGGCTGGCGCAATGCCTGCGCGCTGCCGGCATGCGGCCGGGCGTGATCTCGCGCGGCCATGGCGGCGCCGGGTCGGCGCCGCGCGCGGTCGGCCCCCGCTCCAGCCCCGCCGAAGTGGGCGACGAACCGCTGCTGATCGCCGCCCGCGCCGATTGCCCGGTGGTGGTCGGCCGCGACCGTGCGCAGGCGGGCAGGGCGCTGCTGGCGGCGCATCCGGAGGTCGACGTCCTGATCGCCGACGACGGCCTGCAGCATTACGCCCTGGCGCGCGACATCGAGATCGTCCTGTTCGACGGCCGCGGCGTCGGCAACGGCTGGCTGCTGCCGGCCGGGCCGCTGCGCGAGCCGCCTTCGCGCCGTCGCGACTTCACGGTGATCAACGCGCCGGAGATCACGCCACAGCTGGCGCGCGCGGTCGGCGGCCAGCCCTTCCGCATGAGGCTGGAGGGCGACTTCGCCGAGCCCCTGATGCGTCCGGAAGCCTGCCTGCCCCTGGGGCGCCTGCAGGGCCGGCGCATCGTGGCCGCCGCCGGCATCGGCAACCCGGGCCGCTTCTTCGCCATGCTGCGCGCGGCCGGGCTGCGCTTCGACGAGCTGCCGCTGCCGGACCACCACGACTTCCTCGACCGCCCCTTCGACGCGGTCGACGCCGATGTCATCCTGATCACCGAGAAGGATGCAGTAAAATGTCGGCAACTTGATAACCTGAAGGACGATCCACGGCTGTGGGTCGTGCCCGTGACGGCGCGGATCGATCCCGCGCTGGCCGAACAAATCGTGGAGAAATGTCGTGGACGCTCGATTGCTTGATATCCTGGTGTGCCCCCTGTGCAAGAGCCCGCTCGAGTACGACAAGAAGGCGCAGGAACTGATCTGCCGCGCAGACCGCCTTGCCTATCCGATTCGCGATGGCATCCCGATCATGTGGGCCGACCAGGCGCGCAAGATCGAGCCGGCATGAGCGTATCGGCATGAGCTTTACCGTCATCATTCCGGCGCGGCTGGCGTCGACCCGCCTGCCGAACAAGCCGCTGGCCGACCTCGGCGGCAAGCCGATGGTGGTACGCGTGGCCGAGCGCGCGCGCGACTCGGGGGCCGCGCGCATCATCGTCGCCACCGACGCGCCGAGCATTGCCGCCGCCTGCGCCGCGCACGGCATCGAAGCTTGCATGACCCGCGCCGACCACCCGTCCGGTACCGACCGCATCGCCGAAGTCGCCCGCCAGCTGGGCCTGGCGCCGGATGCGGTGGTGGTCAACCTGCAGGGCGACGAGCCGCTGATCGACCCGGCGCTGCTGGCGGCCTGCGCCGCACTGATTCGCGACGGCGTGCCGATGGCCACCGTTGCCCACCCGATCCTCGAGGTCGCCGACGTCTTCAACCCGAACGTGGTCAAGGTCGTGCTCGACAAGGCGGGCAGGGCATTGTATTTCTCGCGCGCCACGATCCCCTGGCACCGCGACGCCTTTGCCGCAGCCAGGGAGTCGCTGCCGGCCGGCTATGCGCCGCTGCGCCACGTCGGCCTGTACGCCTACAGCAACGCTTTCCTCCAGGCTTATCCGGCACTGGAGAGCGCGCCCCTTGAAACCATCGAGGCGCTGGAGCAATTGCGCGTGCTCTGGCACGGATACCCGATCGCCGTGCACATCACCGACAGCGCGCCGCCGGCAGGGGTCGATACCCCGGACGACCTGGAGCGCGTACGCCGCCACTACTTTGCCTGAACGCCGATTGCGCTGTGTTTGTATTGTCTGCGCTATATCAAAACTCGCCGGTGGAAGGCCCCGAGATTGGCGTTAAAGCTGACTTTTGTGGTAACTTTCGTATCAAGTAAGCAGATATGCATCAAGCGCGAGCCTTCGCGCACATAAAAATTATCAACATCCTCTAAGAATCTAGGAAACTCATGCGTCTCATTCTGTTAGGAGCACCCGGCGCCGGTAAGGGCACTCAAGCCAATTTCATCAAGGAAAAGTTCAACATCCCGCAGATCTCCACCGGCGACATGCTGCGCGCCGCGATCAAGGCTGGAACCGAACTGGGCATGGCTGCCAAGAAGGTGATGGACGCGGGCCAGCTGGTCTCGGACGACATCATCATCGGCCTGGTGAAAGAGCGCCTGAAAGAAAGCGACTGCGCCAACGGCTACCTGTTCGACGGCTTCCCACGCACCATCGCGCAGGCCGACGCCATGAAAGACTGCGGCGTCATGATCGACTACGTGCTGGAAATCGATGTGCCGGACGACCTGATCGTCGAGCGCATGTCGGGCCGCCGCTCGCACCCGGCCTCGGGCCGCGTGTACCACACCAAGTTCAATCCGCCGAAGGTCGAAGGCGTCGACGACGTCAGCGGCGAGCCGCTGGTGCAGCGCGACGACGACAAGGAAGAGACCGTCCTGAAGCGTCTGGCCGTGTACCACAACCAGACCGAAGTACTGCTCGGCTACTACAACAACTGGGCCCAGTCGGGCCTGCCGGGCGCGCCGAAGTACCGCAAGATTTCGGGCGTCGGCCCGGTCGAGGGGGTGCGCGACGCCGCCTTCGCGGCGCTGTCGGAGTAATCCGGCGCGCGGCTGGCACGCTCCCGCGTGAGGCGGGGGCGGCAAAGTCGAGAGGTCTTGACGGCCCGGTCGATGCTCGGCCGGGCCGTTCTTCGTTCTGCGGCAGGAAACAAAAATGGCGCCGGCAGCGTTCGCCATGGATGGGGGACAGGAAGCGGCCCCGCACGCAAGCCAGCTTCAAGAAACAGTGCGCCCCGAATGCCATCCGCCGCCCAGGCTCGACGCCGTCCAGCTTTGACCGGACGGCGTCATGGGCGGAACGTTGCGCCGCCTTTGGAACGCGCTTACTTGGCCTGCGCCGACTTGCGCCGGGCTGCGGCGGCGCCCAGCAGGCCCAGGCCCACCAGGGCCAGGCTTGCTGGCTCGGGCACGTCGTTCGCCGCCAGCGCACCGCTGAAGTTGCTCAGCATGATGCGGCCGTCAATGTAGGGCTGCGAGTCGCCGTTGGTTTCATGGGCGCGCAGGCTCAGGATGTCGCCTGCCGTGAAGGCATACGAAAAGCTGTTGTGGATATTGTCGCCGCCATACGAAGCGACGGCGATATCGTTGACCAGAATGGTCAGGTCGGAACCGGCCATGAACCAGCCGTTGAAGGCGTTATACGAGAAATCGAAGCCGCCGCTGCCAGTGTTGTCCACTGCGGCACTGAACGTGAAGTAATTATTGCCGCAACCGGCACAGAAATAGGTGCCACGCGAATAGAACATTTCGACGCCGGAGGCCGTCGCGGTAATGGCCGTGGCATCGGCATCGCCGCTGGCGGTCCAGGAGCTTGGGGCGCTGAGCACGCCTGCGTTGGCGAAAGAGGCGACGGCGAAGACGGTGGTAGCGACAGCGGCGCGCAGCAAAGACTGGATATGCATGGAATCCCTTTGGAGTTGATTTATAGAACTTCTTCAGTTCAATAAGCAACGTTCATGCCAAAAGGAAATATCCCAACAAAAACAATATACTTACAGTAACTGGCGTGGCCGGGCTTGCATTTACTGTAATTATTTTCGACAGTGCGGATTGCCGCGACCGACGAGAAAACAGCCGGACCTGGTTCCTCCATGCGACTGCGTGCCGCGCCGGTCTTGCGGGCCGACCGCCTTACAGGTGGCGTTCCACCGCCGCCGTGAGCGAATCCCGGTCGGAGTCCCCGTGGTAGCGCTCGCCGTTGATGAAGAAACTCGGCGTTCCGTCCGCTCCCAGTGCCTTGCCTTCGGCCGCCTGGCGCTGGATCCGCTCGCGGTGCTTGCGCCTCGACAGGTCTTCGTCGAAGCGCGCTGCGTCCAGTCCCAACTGTTGCGCCAGCAGCGGCAACTGGGCTGGGGCCATCTGCGCCTGGTGCGCGAACAGGCTGTCGTGCATGTCCCAGAACCTGCCTTGATGTGCGGCCGCCTCGGCCGCCTCGGCGGCCGCTTCCGCATACGGGTGTATGCCGAGCGGCAAGTGCCGGTACACCAGTGTGATGCGCTCGCCATACTGCTGCTGCAGACCGGACAGGGTCGGATGGGCACGTGCGCAGTAGGGGCACTGGAAATCTCCGTACTCGATGATCACGACGTCGGCATCGGGACTGCCTCGGACGTGGTCGCCTTCCATGATCTGCACCTGGCTCATGCTCGCTCCTGTGATGTGAACGGCCTGATCTTCGCATGCCTGCCGCTGGGCAGGTCGTCCGTTACCGCCCATCAATCATGTAAAGGCGTGTGTCGCGTGCGCCCACGCCGCCTGCAGGCGCACATAATGGCCTGTCCACCATTCGCATCGCATGAGGTACGCCATGAGTCCCATCAAGTCCATGATCGCCGTGCTGTTCGCGCTGGGTTCGGCGGGCGCACTGGCCCAGAACGCGGCGCCGGCCATGCCGCCGCCGCCCACCGGTAAGCCGGTGGATGACAGCGCCGCCTACGGCCCGGTGCTGGATCCGCAGTCGATGCCGGCCACCACCGAGCGGCCGAGCCGGGCCGGTTCGGCGCCCATGGCGGGCTCGGCCCGCCCCCAGGCGCAGGAGGAGCGTGCCGGCCAGGAGCCGATCACCGGCAAGCCCGGCGCGGCCGATCCCTCGGCCCGTCCGGCGCCGCAGGGTACGCCGCCGCAACAGTCCGGGCGGGCGCAACAAGAACGCGAACAACCGCAGACCCAGCAGGAACGCCAGGGCCGGCCCGAGCGCCGGCAGCAGGCCGGGAAGGACAAGCAGGCGCAACGCCGTCCGGGTGCGGTCCAGCGCATCGAAGGCACGCCGCGCATCGCCGTGCCGGTCCCGCCGCCGCCGTTCCTGCCGGCGCCGGCGCGGGCCGTGCCGGCCCCGGTCGGCCCGCAGACCAGCCAGGTGGTGGGCTGCGTGGGCAGCGGCTGCACCGACGCGGCTGGCGCCACCTACAATGCCGGCGGGGCCGGCAATACCACCGTCAGCAGCGACGGCCGCCTGTGCACGCGCAACGGCGCCAACATGCAATGCCTGTGAGGCCGCAAGCATAGCTGAGTCGGCAAAATGGTTTTTCCGGCCAAAAGTTCGCTACAATGCCGCTGTTTGACGTTAACGTAAACGTCACCCGCTCGAAGACGGCGGCACTAGAACTTTTAAAAGGGAAAACCATGCAGATTCAGGACAATGTGTTCATCGTGACCGGCGGCGCGTCGGGCCTCGGCGCAGCCACGGCGCGCATGATTGCTCAAGCGGGCGGCAAGGTCGTCATCGCCGACGTGCAGGTGGAAGCCGGCGCCGCCCTGGCCGGCGAACTGGGCGGCCAGTTCGTCAAGTGCGACGTCACTTCGGAGGCGGATGGCCTGGCGGTCGTCGAGGCAGCCGCCAAGCTGGGCTCCTTGCGCGGCCTGGTCAACTGCGCCGGCGTGGCGCCGGCGATCAAGACCGTCGGCAAGGACGGCCCGCACCCACTGGATGCCTTCCAGCGCGCGGTGAACATCAACCTGGTCGGTACCTTCAACATGTGCCGCCTGGCGGCCGACGCGATGGGCAAGCTCGACGCCGGCGAGTACGGCGAGCGCGGCATCATCATCAACACCGCCTCGGTGGCGGCCTTCGACGGCCAGATCGGCCAGGCAGCCTACGGCTCCTCGAAAGCGGCCGTCGCCGGCATGACCCTGCCGATGGCGCGCGACCTGGCGCGCAGCGGCGTGCGCGTGATGACCATCGCCCCGGGCATCTTCGAGACTCCGATGCTGATGGGGATGCCGCAGGAAGTGCGCGATTCGCTGGGCAAGATGGTGCCGTTCCCGCCGCGCCTCGGCATGCCGAACGAGTATGCGCACCTGGCCAAGGCCATCATCGAAAACGTGATGCTCAACGGTGAAACGATCCGCCTCGACGGCGCGATTCGCATGCAGCCAAAATAAGCGGGCCTGAAGGCAGCTTCCAATTGTTGTACGATGGGAAGATGTCGGGCGCGTGGCGCGAGCCGCGCGCCCGTTTTGCTTTTGGAGAGACGATTTGACGAACATGACAATCCGCCGCGCCCTGCCGGCACTGGCATCGGCGCTGGCACTGGCACTCGGCGTCAGCCCCTCCGTCCTGGCGCAGGACGCACGCCAGGCCGCCCCCGAAGCCGCCACCGGCTACGCCCACAAGGCCGGCTGGCCGGCACAGAAATACATGGTGGCCGCCGCCAATCCGCTGGCGGTGGAGGCCGGCTACCAGATGCTCAGGCAGGGCGGCAGCGCGATCGACGCCGCCATCGCCACCCAGATGGTGTTGACCCTGGTCGAGCCGCAATCCTCCGGGATCGGCGGCGGCGCCTTCCTGGTCCACTACGACGGCCGCCAGACCCAGGCCTTCGACGGCCGCGAGACCGCACCGGGCAAAGCCGACGAACACCTGTTCCAGCGCCCCGACGGCACGCCGCTGTCGCGGACCGAGGGCATCGTCGGCGGCCGCTCGGTGGGCGCGCCGGGCGTGCTGCGCATGCTCGAACTGGCGCATCGCCAGCACGGCAAACTGCCGTGGAAGGTCTTGTTCGCACCGGCCATCAGGCTGTCGGAACAGGGCTTCGCGGTCAGTCCGCGCCTGCATGCGCTGCTGTCGGGCGAGCGCAACCTGCGCAAGGATCCGGTGGCGGCCCGCTACTTCTACGGCAACGGCGGCCAGCCCTGGCCGGTCGGCCACATCCTGAAGAACCCGGCGCTGGCCAGGACCCTGCGCGAGATCGCCGAAGGCGGCGCCGACGCGTTCTATCACGGCCACATCGCGCGCGACATCGCGGCCAAGGTGCAGGGCCACCCGACCAACCCCGGCCTGCTCAGCGCCGCCGACATCGCCGACTACCGGCCCAAGGTCCGCACGCCGGTGTGCAGCGATTATCGCGCCTATACGGTATGCGGCATGCCGCCGCCTTCTTCCGGCGGCATCGCCGTGGCCCAGATGCTGGGCATGTTCGAGACCTTCGACATGAAGGCGCTGGCGCCCGCCAACGGCGTGCCGGGACCGGATGCCGTGCACCTGTTCAGCGAAGTGGGCCGCCTGGCCTACGCCGACCGCAACCGCTACGCGGCCGACACCGACTTCGTGCCGCTGCCGGGCCGCGGCGTGCCCAGCCTGATCGACAAGACCTACCTGGCCGAGCGCGCCAGGCTGGTGGGGCCGCGCTCGATGGGCGAGGCGCCGGCCGGCAAGCCGCCCGGCATGGAGATGGCCTGGCACTGGGGCAAGGACAACGCCATCGAGAACCCGTCGACCTCGCACGTGGCGGTGGTCGACGGGTTCGGCGCCGGCCTGGCGATGACCACCACCATCGAGGACGCCTTCGGGTCGCGCCAGATGGTCGACGGCTTCATCCTGAACAACCAGCTGACCGATTTCTCGTTCGCGTCGCGTGACGCCGACGGCCCGATCGCCAACCGCGTGGAGGCGGGCAAGCGCCCGCGCAGCGCGATGTCGCCGACCGTGGTGTTCGACCGCCAGACCGGCAGGCTGGTGCTCACCGTCGGTTCGCCGGGCGGTCCGGCCATCATCAACTACGTCGCCAAGGTGCTGGTCGGCACCCTCGACTGGGGCCTGAACGTGCAGCAGGCGATCTCGCTGCCCAACTTCGGCAGCCGCAACGGCCCGACCGAACTCGAAGCGGGGCGCTTCCCGTCCGCCACCATCGAGATGCTCGAGGCGCGCGGCCACAAGCTGCGCCTGAGCGAGCAGACCTCGGGCCTGCACGGCATCCAGCGCATCGAGGTGCATGGCGTGCCGCTGTGGTACGGCGGGGCCGATCCGCGCCGCGAGGGCGTGGCCAAGGGCGACTGAGCGTGGCCGCACGGCCGCGCGGCCGCGGGCCTGATCGCCGGCGCCGGGGCGGCCGCGTCTGCTAGAATCGGCCGCATCCGCCAGTCACAGGAGATGCGCCGTGTTCTTGCCAGGCGACCCGATACCCGAGTTCAAGGCACGTACGACAAGCAATCCGCGCTACACGTTTTATACGGTAGCCGGACGCTACGTGGTCCTGAGTTTTCTCGGCAGCGCTTCGGACCCGCGGGTCAGGCAGGTGGTCGCCCATGTCGAGCGCCGGCAGGATGTCTTCGATGACCGCCATGCGAGTTTTTTCGGCGTCTCCGTCGACCCGGACGACGAAGCCTGCGGACGGCTGCGCGACAGGATTCCGGGCATCCGCTATTTCTGGGACGCCGGGCTGGCGCTCTCCAGGGTCTTCGGGGCGATCGACGCAGCCGCCCCGGGCGGCCGGGAGTTCCAGGCATTCACGCTGGTGCTCGATCCGATGCTCCGGGTGATCGCCCATATTCCCTTGACCGCGGCGCAGCGGCACAATGCCGCGCTCGACGCGGTGATCGCGGGTCTGCCTCCCGTCGCGGAGCACGCCGGGACGGCGCTCAATGCGCCGGTGCTGGTCCTGCCGCGCGTATTCGACGACGCCTTGTGCCGGCAGCTCATCGCGCTTTACCAACGGTACGGCGGGCAGGAATCCGGGTTCATGCGCGAGGTGGCGGGCAAAACGGTCGAGGTCAGGGAAGCAGGCTTCAAGCGCCGCCACGACTTCGCCTTCGACACCATCCCGGAGCTGGACGGCGTCAGGGCAAGCATCCGGGCCTGCCTGGAGCGCCGCCTGCTTCCCCAGATCAAGCGCGCCTTCCAGTTCGACGCGACGCGCATGGAACGCTTCCTGGTGGCCCGCTACGACGCCGCGAGCGGCGGCTTTTTTCGTCCGCACAAGGACAACACGACGCTGGGCACGGCGCACCGGCGTTTCGCCTGCACGATCAATCTCAATGCCGGCGACTACACCGGTGGCGACCTGCGTTTCCCGGAATTCGGCCCGCGCACCTACCGTGCCCCCAGCGGCGGCGCCATCGTGTTCTCGTGTTCGCTCCTGCATGAGGCGACGCCGGTCGGGTCGGGCGTGCGCTATGCGTTCCTGCCGTTCTTCTACGACGAGGCGGGGGCCCGCCAGCGCCAGGAGAATGCGTCTTCGCTGACCGGCCAGGTCTTCGACCGCGCCAAGGGAGAAAGCGAATATGCCGCACTGGCCCGCGCGGCCGGCGCGGGGCCGTGAGCATGGGCAGCCCGGCGCCGGATGCGGCGCGGCCATGCGCTCGGGGTGGATCGAACGTCGGCGAAATCCAACTACACCCTATTTATTTCCCAACAGACAGCTGACTTTTGCTAAGCTTGGCGGGTGGACAGTCAAGCAAAAACGGGCCTGGTCCTCACAGGCGGTGGAGCACGCGCCGCCTATCAGGCCGGCGTGATGCATGCGATCGCCCGCATCCTGGCCGACGCCGGCCGTCCGGCCCTGCGTTCTCCCTTCGACATCATCTGCGGCACCTCGGCCGGCGCCCTGAACGCGACCGCGCTGGCCTGCCGCGCCGATGACTTCACCAGCGCCGTGCGCGGTCTCCTGAACGTGTGGGAGGGCGTGCAGGCGCACCAGGTCTACCGTGCCGATTCGCTGGCGGTGCTGCGCTCCGGGGCGCGCTGGCTGTCCTTGCTGTCGTTCGGCTGGCTGCTGCGCAAGTGGCACGCCGCGCCGCCCCAGTCCCTGCTCGACAACACCCCGCTGGCCGGCCTGCTGCATCGCGTGCTGGACCTGCCGCGCCTGGATGCGGCCCTGGCCGACGGCGTGCTGCACGCGCTGGCCATCACCGCCTCGTCCTATTCGAGCGGCCAGCACATCACCTTCTACCAGGCGGCGCGCGAGATCGCGCCCTGGCTGCGCCACCAGCGGCTGGCGATGTCGACCCAGATCGGCGTCGAGCACCTGCTGGCCTCGAGCGCGATTCCCTTCATCTTTCCGGCGGTGCCGCTGTACCTGGGCGGACGGCGCGAATACTGCGGCGACGGCTCGATGCGCCAGTTGGCGCCGATCGCGCCGGCGATCCACCTGGGCGCGACCCGGGTGCTGGTGGTGGGGGCAGGGCGGATGTCGGAGCCGGCGCCCGACCCGGCCCAGGGCCCGGCCACCAGCGGCGGCTACCCGAGCCTGGCGCAGATCGCCGGCCATGCGCTGTCCTCGATCTTCCTCGACAGCCTGGCGGCCGACGTCGAACGCCTGCAGCGGGTCAACCAGACCCTCGAAGGCGTGCCCCCCGCGGCGCGCGCGGCGCTGCCGCTGCGGCGCGTGGAACTGCTGGTGATCGCGCCCTCCGAACGGCTCGACGACATCGCGCTGCGCCACGTCCACGACCTGCCGGCCCCGGTGCGCACGCTGCTGGGCGGGATCGGCGCGCTCGAAACCCGCGGCGCGGCGCTGGCGTCCTACCTGCTGTTCGAGGGCGCCTACACGCGCGAGCTGATCCGCCTCGGCGAGCGCGACACACTGGCCCGGCGCGACGACGTGCTGGCCTTCTTCCCCGCATGAGCGCGCTGCTTCGCCTGCTGGCCGCGCGCCTGCTCCCGCTGCTGCTGCTGGCCTTGTGCAGCGGCGCGCTGGCCGCCCCGCCGCGCCCGACCCTGCGCTTCGAGCACCTGTCGGTGGCCGAAGGGCTGGCCCAGGAAACGGTGCTGGCCGTGGCCCAGGACCGCGACGGCTTCATGTGGTTCGGCACCCAGAACGGCCTGTCGCGCTACGACGGCTACCGTGTCATCAACTACCGCACCGTGCCGGGCAAGCCGCGTTCGCTGTCGAACAGCTGGGTGCGGGTGCTGCACCTCGACCGCCACGGCCGGCTGTGGCTGGGCACCGATGGCGGGCTGAACCTGTACGACCCGGTCACCCAGTCCTTCACCCTGTTCGTGCCGGAGGAGACGGCGCGGCGCGGCAACGGCAATCGTCACATCAGTGCCATCGTCGGCGACGGCCGCGACGGGCTCTGGATCGGCACCAACGACGGCCTGCAGCACTTCGACACGGTGCTGCGCCGCTTCACCACCTGGCACCACGAGCGTGGCAACGAGGCCAGCCTGAGCGACGACAACGTGAATGCGCTGGCGCTCGATGGCGCCGGGCGCCTGTGGATCGGCACCGGCGGGGGACTCGACAGCCTGGGGCCGGAACGCCGGCGCATCGAGCACCATCCGTCCGGCCTGGGGCCGCGCAGCAACCCGGTGCATGCCCTGATGGTGGATGGCGAGCAGCGCCTGTGGGTGGGCCGCCTGGGCGGACTGGAGCGCCGCGCCCTGACCGGGCCGGAGGCGGGCAAGGCACGCCGTTTCGGCCCGGCGGACGGCATCGGCCCCTGGTGGATCACGGCCTTGTACCGCGACGCCGGCAACGACATCTGGATCGGCACCCACGACGAGGGCCTGCTGCGCTGGCGCGGCCGCGATGACGGCTTCGAGCGCCATCGGCACATCGTCACCGACCGCCACAGCCTGGGCGACAACCAGGTGGCTTCGCTGTACCGCGACCGCCTCGGCACCTTCTGGGTCGGCACCTGGTATGCGGGAGTATCGCGCGTGGACCTGGGCAGCGGCGGCTTCACCCGCATCGTGCGCAGCGGCGATGCGCGCCATACCCTGGCCGACAACAAGGCGCGCGCGCTGCTCGCCGACGTGACGGAAGCGGGGCAGCGGCTGTGGGTCGGCACCGCCACCGCCCTCAACCACGTCGACTTGGCCACCGGCGCCACCACCGTCCATCGCCCCGACCCGAAAGACCCGAACAGCCTGGCCGATGTGCCGGCTTCCGCGCTGGCCCGCGACGCCATGGGCCGCCTGTGGATCGGGAGCCGCACCGGGATCACGTCGTTCGATCCCGCGACGCGCCGTTTCGTGCACCAGGCGCTGCCCGGCGATGCCGACGCCAACAGCGTGCGCGCCATGTACACCGGGCGCGACGGGGGAATCTGGATCGCCACCCGTGGCGGCCTGCACCGGCTCGATCCGGCCACCCGCATGATCGAGAGCTGGCGCCACGACCCGAACCGGTCGACCAGCCTGGCCGACGACATCGTGCGCCCGATGCTGCAGGACCGGCGCGGCCGCATGTGGGTCGGCACCTTCGACGGCCTCGACCTGATGGACGTCGCCAGCGGGCGCTTCCGCCACTTCCGCCACGATCCCTACGATGTGAACAGCTTGAGCCACGACGAGGTGCACGCGCTGTTCGAGGACAGCCGTGGCGACATCTGGGTCGGCACGGCGGTGGGCCTGAACCGCATGGTCACGGCCGCCGACGGCTCGGTCAGCTTCGTGCGCTACACCACGCGCGACGGCTTGCTCGACGATGCCGTTGCCGCGATACTGGAAGACGCCGATGGCCGCCTGTGGGTCAGCACCACCAGCGGCATCTCGCGCTTCGACCCGGCCACCAGGCGCTGGCGCAACTACACCGCCGCCGACGGCATCACGGAAGGCGCCTTCTTCGACTCCTCGGCATTGCGCGGGCCCGACGGCACCCTGTACTTCGGCGGCTTCAACGGCATCACCGCCTTCGATCCGCGCGCGATCCGCCACAACGGGGTGGCGCCGCGTCCGGTGATCACCGGGATGACCATCTTCAACCGGCCGGTCGAGGAAGCGCTGCCGGGTGCGCTCCAGGGACCGATCGAGCATGCCGAGATGGTGACGCTGCCGGCCAAGGCCTCGGTGTTCTCGCTGGAGTTCGCGGCGCTGCATTTCGCCGCCCCCGAGCGCAACCGGTTCGCCTACCGGCTCGACGGCTTCGACCAGGACTGGGTGCAGGGAGACGCCGCCAAGCGCTTTGCCACCTACACCAACCTCGACCCCGGCACCTACGTGTTCCGGCTGCGCGCGGCCAACAAGGACGGCGTCTGGAGCGAGCAGGCGGCGGCGCTGGCCATCACGATCGAGCCGCCGCCCTGGGGCACGCCATGGTTCCGCGCGCTTGCGGCGCTGCTGCTGGCCACGCTCGGCTACGCCGCGGTGCGGATGCGCCTGTCGGGACTGCGCCGCCAGAAGGAGCAGCTGGAAAGCCAGGTCGGCGCGCGCACCGAACAGGTCGAGCAGCAGAACCGCATGCTCGAGCGCCAGACCCAGGAGCTGCGCGACCAGGAACAGCGCGTGCGCCAGCAGTCCAACGAGCTGGCGCGCGCCTACCGCGCGCTGCAGGAGAACGAGGAGTTCCTGCGCCAGGCCAAGCAGCGCGCCGAGGACGCGACGCGCCAGAAGTCGGAGTTCCTGGCCAACATGAGCCACGAGATGCGCACCCCGCTGGCCGGCGTGATCGGCATGCTCGGCTTCGCCCTGCGCGATGCGGGCTTGCGCGAGACCACGCGCGAGCAGATCCAGCGCGGCCAGGGCAATGCCCAGTCGCTGCTGGCGATCATCAACGACCTGCTCGACTTCTCGAAGATCGAGGCGGGCAAGCTGAGCATCGAGAACATCGACTTCGACCTGCGCGCCAAGGTCGGCAGCGTGGCCAGCCTGTTCGAGGAGCAGGCCGCCGGCAAGAGCGTCGGCTTCGAGGTCGGCATCGACCCGGCCTTGCCGCACTTCGTGGTGGGCGATCCGACCCGCCTGCGCCAGGTGCTGGTGAACCTGGTCGGGAATGCCTTCAAGTTCACCCGCTCCGGCTCGGTCTCGCTGCAGGTCGAGCTGCGCGAAGAAGACCAGGTGCGTGGCGAAGGCTGGAACATGGTGCGCTTCACGGTGCGCGACACCGGCATCGGCATCCCGGCCGATGCGCTGCCGCGCCTGTTCCAGAAGTTCGAGCAGGCCGACACCACGACCACGCGCCGCTACGGCGGCACCGGCCTCGGGCTGGCGATCTGCCGCCAGCTGGTGGCGCTGATGGGCGGTTCGATCGGCGTCAACAGCGTCGAAGGCAAGGGCAGCACCTTCAGCGTGCTGCTGCCGCTGGCCGACGGCATCGAGCCCCCGCAGGTCGAACAGGCGCTGCGCGCGCCCCACAGTCACCGCCTGCGGGTCCTGTGCGCCGAGGACTTCCCGACCAACCAGATCATCGCCCGCACCATGGTCGAGGAGATGGGCCACCGGATCGATATCGCCGAGAACGGACTGGATGCGGTGGCGGCCTGCGCCCGCGTGCGCTACGACCTGGTGCTGATGGACGGGCGCATGCCCGAGATGGACGGCGCCACCGCCACCCGCCTCATCCGCGCCGGCGGCACGCCGGATGCGCCGGTGCTCGACCAGCACATGATGATCGTCGCCCTCACCGCCAACGCGAGCGGGGAGGACCGCGCGCGCTACCTGGCCTGCGGCATGGACGCCTTCCTGACCAAGCCGATCGACGAGGACGCGCTGCACCAGCAGATTTCGCGTGCCATCGAGCGCCAGCTCGGGCGCGGCATCGCGCTGCCGCCGATGCCGTCGCTGGCTTCGCCCCTGGCCGCGCTGGACGCGATGTTCGGCGTGGCGCCGGCGACGCAGGACGCGGACGCGGCGGCGGCGGCGGCGGTCAATCCCGGCCGCCGCGCCGGCGACCTCGATGCGCGCCTGCGCGCCGCCTTCGCCGCCGACCTGCCGCGCCGCCGCGCCGAACTCGATGCGGCGCTGCAGGCGGACGACCTGGAGGCGGCGGGCAGGGTGCTGCACGGCCTGCGCGGCAGCGCCGCCTACCTGGGTGAATCCGGGCTCGGCCAGCTGTGCGCGACGCTCGAAGCGGCCGCCGATGCCGGCGAGCGCGAACGCCTGCGGGCCGGCCTCGTTCATCTCGGGCGCCAGCTGGACGCTTTCGAGCAGTCCTGAGCCCGCTTGTGCGGCATGCTGGCCGCACTGTACATATAATGACAACATTGACGCAGGGAATGGGAGCACAGGCTCGATGAAAGTGCTGGTGGTGGATGACGACGTGGTGTCGCGCATGATGCTGATGCATCTGGTCGACGGCTGCGGACGCTACGACATCGTGGAGGCCGAGGACGGCGAGGACGCCTGGCGTGCGCTGGCGGACGGGCTGCGTCCCGGCGTCGTGTTCTGCGACTTGCGCATGCCGCGCCTGGACGGCATGGCGCTGCTGGCGCGGGTGCGCGCCGCCCGCGATGATCCTGCGCTGGCCGGCTTGCCCTTCGTGCTGGTGTCGGCGGCCTCCGATTCCGATACCCTGGCCGAGGCCGGGCGCCTGGGCGCCGACGGCTACATCGTCAAGCCCTTCGCGGTGGGGCAGGTGCGGGCCCAGCTCGCGCGCCTGGCGCAGCCCGACGAAGACCCGGCCGCGGTGGCGCAGCGCCTGGGCGTCGCGCCCGGGCGCCTGCTGCTCTATCTCGACGGCCTGCAGCGCCAGCTCGCCGCAGCCGCGGCGGCGCCGGAACGGGCCGCGCAGCTGGAGCGCCTGGCCGAGGGCTGCGCCACGCTCGGGCTGGCGGACAGCGCGGCGCGGCTGCGCGCCGCGGCGCAGGAGCCGGCGCAGGCGCAAGACCAGGCGCAAGACCAGACGCAAGACCGGGCACCGGCGATCCAGGCGGCGCTCGCCCATGCGCTTGCCGCGGTCGCGCGCCAGCAAGGGCGCATCCAGGGCTGAGCGCAAGGCCGCGCCCGAATTCTCTTGCCGGCAAATTACTTTAGATTTAAAGTAAAGCGCGAAGTACAGCGCGTTTCGCTTGCACCATGGTCGGAATTTCCACAGGGGCTCCCACATGACCGACGTTTCCGCAGCACTTGCGCCGTCCGGCTACGCCGACGGCTTCGCCCGCGCCAACCTGCCGCCGCCGGACGAGTGGCCCGCATTCCTGTTCGACCTTCCCGAACTGCAGTACCCGCCGCGCCTGAACAGCGTGGCCGAGCTGCTCGATGCGGCCTGCCTGCGCGGCTGGGGTGAACGCTCGGCGCTGGTCGGCGCCCGCGAGCGGCTCAGCTATGCCGAACTGCGTGCCCGGGTCGACCGCATCGCGCACGTGCTGCGCCAGGACCTCCGGCTCGCGACCGGCAGCCGCGTGCTGCTGCGCGGCGCCAACTGTCCGATGATGGCGGCCTGCATCCTGGCCGTGATCAAGGCCGGCTGCATCGCGGTGCCGACCATGCCGCTGCTGCGGGCGCGCGAACTGGCCACCATCGCCGACCGCGCGCGCGTCGGCGCCGTCCTGTGCGCGGCCGGACTGCGCGCGGAGGTCGACGCGATGGCGCACGAAGCGCTGCCGCTGCTGCTGTTCGACGATGCGCAGGGCGCGGCCGGGGACGCGTCGCTGGAAGCGCGCATGGCGGCCCACGAGGCCCCCTTCGCTGCCGCCGACACGGCCGCCGACGACGTCTGCCTGATCAGTTTCACCTCCGGCACCACCGGCGTCCCCAAGGGCACCATGCATTTCCACCGCGACCTGCTGGCGATCTGCGACTGCTTCCCGCGCCATGTGTTGCGCGCGCGGATCGACGACGTCTTCACCGGCACGCCGCCGCTGGCCTTCACCTTCGGCCTGGGCGGGCTGCTGCTGTTTCCGCTGCGGGTGGGAGCGCGCGCCGTGCTGATCGAAAAACCCACGCCGGAACGCCTGCTGGCGGCGATCCAGGAGCAGCGCGCCACGGTGTGCTTCACTGCGCCCACGTTCTATCGCCAGATGGCCCAGCATGCGGCCGACGTCGATTTGCGCAGCCTGAGCCGCAGCGTGTCGGCCGGCGAAGCGCTGCCGGTGGCCACGCGCGAGGCCTGGAAGGCGGCCACCGGGCTCGACATGATCGATGGCATCGGGGCCACCGAGATGCTGCATATCTTCATTTCGGCCGCCGGCAGCGACGTGCGTCCGGGCGCGACCGGCAAGCCGGTGCCCGGCTACCGGGCCCGCATCGTCGACGAGGAGGGGCAGGCGCTGGGGCCCGGCGTGGTGGGACGCCTGGCGGTGCAAGGGCCGACCGGCTGCCGCTACCTGGACGACCCGCGCCAGCGCAACTACGTGCAGGACGGCTGGAACATCACCGGCGACGCCTACGAGATGGACGCCGACGGCTATTTTTACTACCGCTCGCGGCTGGACGACATGATCATCTCGGCCGGCTACAACATCGCCGGCGCGGAAGTCGAGGAAGCATTGCTGCGCCACCCGGCGGTGGCCGAGTGCGGCGTGGTCGGGCGCGCCGACGAGGAGCGCGGCCAGGTGGTCGAGGCCCACGTCGTGCTCAAGCCGGGCGTCGCGCCCGGCGGCGAGACCGCCGTGGCGCTGCAGGAATTCGTCAAGGCGCAGATCGCGCCCTACAAGTATCCGCGGGTGGTGCGCTTTCGCGAACAGCTGCCGCGCACCGAAACCGGTAAACTGCAACGGTTTAAATTACGCATGGATGCGGTCTGAGGAAAAAAATGTCCGATCCGGAGGACGGTGAGCAAATGCGGGAGCAGGACGGGCTCGACCTGGCCAGCCGCTTGACCCAGGACCACCACCAGTCGCTCAAGCTGTGGCTGCGCATGCTGTCGTGTACCGTGCGCATCGAGAACGAGATCCGCACCCGGCTGCGCGCCGGCTTCGGCATCACGCTGCCTCGCTTCGACCTGATGGCCCAGCTGGAGCGCCATCCCGACGGCATGCGCATGGGCGAGCTGTCCCGGCGCATGATGGTCACCGGCGGCAACGTCACCGGCATTACCGACCAGCTCGAGCGCGAGGGGCTGGTGCTGCGCGTGCCCGATCCGCAAGACCGGCGCGCCTGGGCGGTGCGCCTGACCCCGGCCGGCCGCAGCGCCTTCGGCGAGATGGCGGCCGTGCACGAGCGCTGGCTCGACGACATGCTGGCCGACATCCCGGCCGAGGACAAGGCCAGCCTGATCGCACTGCTGGCCTCGATGAAGCAGCGGCTTCGGGTGCCCGGGCCGAAATGAGGCGGGCGTTCGCGGTGCCGGGGAATTGTCGAATGCAATGTAGAACGTATTGCAAAAACAATAATGAACCTGCGCTGGAATAAAGTCCGACACGAAGCCGTCGAGATATTCCGGCGGAACGCGAGACAGCGTGGATGTGCGCCACTGTTCTGATTTGGCAAGACCGCTGGTACAATAGGTGACTGCATGCTGCGGATGCCGCAGGCAGGCAGATGTGTCGCCATAGTACAATGGATAGTACAAGGTCCTCCTAAGACTTAGATGCAGGTTCGATTCCTGCTGGCGACACCATTTCTTCGCCCCTCCGGGCAATCCTTCTTACCAGACATACCGCCGGCACGCGCGCCCGCTGTCGTCGTTTGCGCGGCGGGCGGCCAAAACTGCTGGCCTTGCGCGCCAGTCGGTACAATGCGCGTTTCATTCAACCTTTTGCGGCCGGCGCCTTCCATCGGCGACCGGCGGACCACGGACCATGGCTGTCATTTCCCTCTCTTCCGCGCAACTGGCCTTCGGCCACGTCGCACTGCTCGACCACGCTGACTTTTCCCTGGAGGTCGGCGAACGCGTCGGCCTGATCGGCCGCAACGGCACCGGCAAGTCCTCGCTGCTGAAAATCATTTCGGGCCGCGCCCGGCTCGACGACGGCCTGCTGGTGATGCAGCAGGGCGTCAAGATCGCCTACGTCGAGCAGGAACCGGTGTTCGATCCGGAAGCGAGCGTGTTCGATGCGGTCGCGGCCGGCATGGGCGAGCAGCAGGCGATGCTGGCCGAGTACGAAGCGCTCACCGGCCAGTTCGGCGGCGATGACGACGAGGCCCTGATGGAGCGGATGCACGAGCTCCAGCTCAAGCTCGATGCCGTCGACGGCTGGAACCTGGCGCACAAGGTCGACACCACGCTCGACCGCCTCGGCCTGAACCGCGAGGCGAAGATGGGCACCCTGTCGGGCGGTATGCAAAAGCGCGTGGCGCTCGCGGTCGCCCTGGTCTCGGCGCCCGACGTGCTGCTGCTGGACGAGCCCACCAACCACCTGGACTTCAGTTCGATCAAGTGGCTCGAGGGCCTGCTGCGCGCCTACACCGGCTCGGTGCTGTTCATCACCCACGACCGCAGCTTCCTCGACAATGTCGCCACCCGCATCATCGAGCTCGACCGCGGCCGCCTGCTGTCCTTCCCGGGCAACTTCTCGACCTACCAGGAACGCAAGCGCGAGCTGCTGGCCAACGAGGAAGTCGAGAATGCCAAGTTCGACAAGTTCCTGGCGCAGGAAGAGGTCTGGATCCGCAAGGGCGTGCAGGCGCGCCGTACCCGCGACGAGGGCCGGGTGCGCCGTCTGGAGGCGCTGCGCCTGCAGCGCGCCGCGCGCCGCGATCAGCAGGGCACGGTCCGCCTCGACGTCGGCACCGGCGAACGCTCGGGCAAGATCGTCGCCGACATGGAAAACATCTCCAAATCCTACGGTGAAAAAGTTATCGTTAGCAACTTCACCGGCACGATCATGCGCGGCGACAAGGTCGGCCTGATCGGCGCGAACGGCGCCGGCAAGACCACCTTGCTCAAGATCATCCTGGGCGACGAGACCGCCGACAGCGGCACGGTCAAGCTCGGCACTCGCCTGAACGTGGCCTATTTCGACCAGATGCGCGCCCAGCTCAACGAAGAGGCGAGTCTGGCGGACACCATCTCGCCGGGCAGCGACTGGGTCGAGATCAATGGTCAGAAGAAGCATGTGATGACCTACCTCAACGATTTCCTGTTTGCGCCGGAGCGTGCGCGCTCACCCGTGAAATCGCTCTCGGGTGGCGAGCGCAACCGCCTGCTGCTGGCGCGCCTGTTCGCCAAGCCGGCCAACTGCCTGGTGCTGGACGAACCGACCAACGACCTCGACATCGAAACCCTGGAGCTGCTCGAGGAGTTGCTCGAGGAATACACCGGTACGGTGTTCCTGGTCAGCCACGACCGGACCTTCCTCGATAACGTCGTCACCCAGGTGATCGTGGCCGAAGGCCAGGGCCTGTGGCGCGAATACGTGGGCGGCTACAGCGACTGGGAACGCGTGCGCGCCAGCGAGCCGGCCGCTGCGCAAAAGGCGGCCGCCAGCGCCGCCAGGTCCGAGGCCGCGCCGGGCCAGGGCTCGGCCAAAGCTGGTGAAATGTCATCTACCGCACAGAGCGGGTCTGGTAAAAAGGTAAAGTTGAGCTACAAGGAGCAGCGCGAGCTGGAGGAACTTCCCCAGCTGATCGCCACTCTTGAGGATGAGCAGTCCGCGATTACGGCCCAGCTGAATTCGCCCGACTTCTACAAGCAGAATCCCGGCGACGCGCGCCGCCTGAGCGAGCGCCACGCCGAGATCGACGACCTGCTGCTCGACGCCCTCGAACGCTGGGAGCGCATCGAAGCCCGAGCAAGAGGCGAGTAGCGTAACGAACGGGGCAGGCCAGGCGCCTGCGATACAAGGACATGACCGAGCATAACGAACCGAGCTTTGCTCCACCTTCCGCTCCATCGCCACCTGCCGCTCGATCGGTCGACGCACCCCTCTTCAGCCGCGCCGCCTGGGCGCGGATCCTGCCATTCGGCGCCTACATCTTCTTCATCATCCTCGGCGACATGCTCGAGCGCACGGGCATGTCCCGTGCCGAGTTGCGCTGGCTGTACCCGGCGCAGATCGGCGTGGTCGCGCTGCTGCTCGCAGTTTCCTGGCGCCGCTACCACGAGCTGCGCATGCCGCTCCCGGGGACGCTGCAACTGCTGGTGTCGGTGGCGGTCGGCGTCCTGGTGCTGGTTCTCTGGATCAATCTCGACGCCCCCTGGATGACGGTCGGATCGAGCCCCGGCTACGACCCGCGCACCAACGGCGAGCTCGACTGGCTCCTGGTTGCCATCCGCATCGCCGGCGCGGCCCTGGTCGTGCCCGTCATGGAAGAACTGTTCTGGCGCTCCTTCGTCATGCGCTGGGTCGATGCCGCCGACTTCGAGGCGCTGGCGCCGGCGCGCGTGGGCATCCGGGGCTTCCTGGTGTCGGTCGTCCTGTTTGGTTTCGAGCACAACCTGTGGCTGGCCGGCATCGTGGCCGGCGTCGCCTATAGCCTCTTGTACATGCGGCACCGCAATCTCTGGTCCGCGGTGATCGCCCACGCTGTCACCAATGGCCTGCTCGGGGCCTGGGTGGTCGCCACCGGCAGCTGGGCCTTCTGGTAATCCGCACGCAGCCTTCATACGCGCAATGACTTCAGAAAAGACGAACAACATGACGCCCTTACGCCGCCACACCCTCCGCCCGATCGCCGCCCTGGTCGGCGCACTGTTCCTCCTCCCGCTCCACCAGGCTGCCGCACAGAACAGTGCGCAGCAGGAAGAAAGCCTGAAGCTGTACGGCGGCATCGGCTGGGGCTACGACGACAACCTGCTGCGCGTGCCGGACAACCGTCCCGCCTTCGGCGGCAAGCGCAGCGACCGCTGGCGCCAGCTCGATGCCGGCGTGGTCTACAACAAGCGCATCAGCCGCCAGCGCGTGGCGGTGGTGGCCAAGGTCTCGAAAGTCAATTTCGACTACTTCAAGCAGCTCGACTACGACGGCCGCGACCTGCAGGCCACCTGGTTCTGGGAGCTGGGCAACAAGTTCGAAGGGCAGGCCGGCACGCTCTACGACCGCACGCTGGCGCCGTACACCGACTTCTTCAGCGACGAGCGCAACGTGCGCGAACGGCGCCGCCAGTGGGTCGATGCGGGCTGGAAACTGCACCCGAGCTGGAAGCTGCGCACCGGCTTCACCCGCGAGCGCTACGAATACGAGCTGCTGCGCCAGCGCTACAACAACCGCACCGAGAAGGCCGTGGAGGCCGAGCTGCTGTACCGGCCACGCAGCGGCAGTTCGGTGGGCCTGGTGGCGCGCCGGGTCAAGGGCGAATATCCGTTCCGGCGTCCGGTGACCAGCGGCGTGCTGGTCGACGACTTCACCCAGGACGAGCTGAAGGTGCGCGTCAACTGGTACGCCAGCGGCTCGACCACGCTGCAGGCCCTGGGCGGCTACGTGCGGCGCGAGCAGCCGTCGTTCGGCGAGGGCAAGACCAGCGGCTTCAACGGCCGCCTGAACGCCAGCTACCAGCCGCGCGGCAAGATCACCTACCAGGCCTCGGTGTGGCGCGAATTCGCGCCGATCGAGAGCACGATCGTCAGCTATACCCTGAACCGCGGCGCCAGCATCGGCGCCAGCTGGCAGGCCACCGGCAAGATCAAGGTCGACGCCAGCGCCGCCTACGAGCAGCGCGCCTACAACGCACGGCGCGCCTTCGACGGCTCGGACTCGCTGGAAGACTCGCTCAAGACCGCGAGCCTGCGCGCCACCTGGCAGCTCAGACGCAAGGTCGCGGTGTCGGCGGGCTGGCAGCACCAGGCGCGCAGCGGCTCGCAATCGCTCAACCTGGGCAAATTCGACGCCAACACCGTCATGGTGAACGCGAACGTGCTGTTCTGAAGCATTGCAGGACTCCTGAAGTGAACCATGACGGTCAATGACATCCCGATCATCTCGTTTTTCCAGCGCGTACTCGATCCCCTGATCATCATGGGGACCCTGTACCTGGCGACCCTGTACTACGGTGAACCGTTTTCCGGCTACTCGCTGGTGCTGATGATCCTGGCCTTCTTCATCTCCACTTCGGTGTACCAGCACGTCGATCCCTACCGCACCTGGCGCAGCGGCCGCATGCTGGCGTATGCGCGCGACACCGTGTTCGGCTGGTGCCTGACCATTGCCGTACTGTACTTCCTGGGCTCGGCCAGCGGCCTAAAATACTTCTACGACGAACGCGTGCTGCTGGCCTGGTTCGTCGCCACGCCGGTGACGATCCTGGTCAGCCACCTGGCGGTGCGCAAGGCCACCGGCAGCCGCGACCGCAAGCGCGAAGTGCGCTCGATCGTGGTGGTCGGCGTCAACGATGTCGGCATCAAGTTCGCCGGCGTCTGCGAGCGCCACCCGAACCTGTTCATGGAAGTCTGCGGCTTCTTCGAGGACCGCGGCGAGGAGCGCAGGCCGGCCAACATCGCGCATCCGGTGCTGGGCGGCATGGCCGATGTCTGCCACTACGTGCGCAAGCACAACATCAAGATGATCTTCATCAGCCAGCCGATCTCGGCCCAGCCGCGCATCCGCAAGCTGATCGACGAACTCAAGGACACCACCGCCTCGGTCTACTTCCTGCCCGACGTGTATGTGTTCGACCTGATGCAGGCACGCTTCGATACCGTGGGCGGGATGCCGGTGATCGCCATCAGCGAGACCCCGTTCATGGGCTGGAACAGCGTGATCAAGCGCGGCAGCGACGTCCTGATCGGCAGTGTCATCCTGGTGCTGCTGGCACCGCTGATGCTGGTGATCGCGCTCGCCGTGAAGCTGACATCGAAGGGGCCGGCGATCTTCCGCCAGCGCCGCTATGGCCTGTATGGCGAAGAAATCTTCGTCTACAAGTTCCGTTCGATGACGGTCACCGAGGACGGGGCGAACGTGGTGCAGGCCCGCAAGGACGACCAGCGCGTGACGAAGATCGGAGGCTTCCTGCGCCGCACCTCGCTCGACGAGCTGCCGCAGTTTATCAATGTGCTGCAGGGGCGCATGAGCCTGGTCGGGCCGCGGCCGCACGCGGTCGCCCATAACGAGCAATACCGCAAGCTGATCAAGGGCTACATGCTGCGCCACAAGGTGCGCCCGGGGATTACCGGTTGGGCCCAGGTAAATGGCCTGCGCGGCGAGACGGCCACGCTCGACAAGATGGAAGCGCGGATCCAGTGCGACCTCGATTACCTGCGCAACTGGTCGCTGTGGCTCGACCTGTGGATCCTGGTGAAGACCGTGAAGGTCGTGCTGACCCGCGAGAACGCGCACTGAGCGCCGCTGCGCAGGGTGCGGGCGCGGGCCGCCGCCCGATGGAACCCGGCCTTGCCGCGCGCATCGAACAGCAGGGTGCCGTGCGAGCCGTGCTCCACTAAAAGTAATTAACTGCGCACAATATGCTTTTATTTACTGGCGAACATACTTTAAGTTCGAATTGGAAACAATTCGCTTAAAGTCAACTTAAAAGCCGCGCGCACGATTGGGATCTTGCTTGCATGACCATGCCAGCTGCGTAGAATTGTTGATGAGTTTGCAACTGCCGTGGCCGCTGTCATGTCTGGTTTCGCATAGGAAAATTATATGAAGAAAGCACTGATCACCGGCGTCACCGGCCAGGATGGTTCCTACCTGGCGGAACTGCTGCTCGAGAAGGGCTACGAGGTGCACGGCATCAAGCGCCGCGCCTCCCTGTTCAATACCGGGCGCATCGATCACATCTACCAGGATCCGCACGCCGACGATCCGCGCTTCTTCCTCCACTACGGCGACCTCAGCGATACCTCGAACCTGACCCGCATCCTGCAGCAGGTGCAGCCCGACGAGGTCTACAACCTGGGCGCGATGAGCCATGTGGCGGTCTCGTTCGAGTCTCCCGAATACACCGCCGACGTCGACGGCATCGGCACCCTGCGCCTGCTGGAAGCGATCCGCTTCCTGGGGCTGGAGAAGAAGACCCGCTTCTACCAGGCCTCGACCTCCGAGCTGTATGGACTGGTGCAGGAAAGTCCCCAGCGCGAGACCACGCCCTTCTATCCGCGCAGCCCGTATGCGGTGGCCAAGCTGTACGCCTACTGGATCACCGTGAACTACCGCGAGGCCTACGGCATGTACGCCTGCAACGGCATCCTGTTCAACCACGAATCGCCGCGCCGCGGCGAGACCTTCGTCACCCGCAAGATCACCCGGGCGCTGGCGAATATCGCCCAGGGCCTGGAATCGCGGCTCTTCCTGGGCAACCTGGACGCGCTGCGCGACTGGGGCCATGCGCGCGACTACGTCCAGATGCAATGGCTGATGCTGCAGCAGGAAAAGCCCGAAGACTTCGTGATCGCCACCGGGCGCCAGTACGCGGTGCGCGACTTCGTCGACGTGGCCGCGCGCGAACTCGGCATCGAGATCGCGTGGCAGGGGCAGGGCGTCGAGGAACGCGGCCTGGTGGCCGCCGTGCATGGCGAGAAGGCGCCGGGCGTGGCGGTCGGCCAGCCGATCGTGGCGGTGGATCCGCAGTATTTCCGTCCGACCGAGGTCGAGACCCTGCTGGGCGACCCGCGCCGTGCGCGCGAGCGCCTCGGCTGGGAGCCGACGACCAGTTTCGAAGCGATGGTGCAGGAGATGGTGGCGCATGACCTCGATAAGGCGCGCCGCCACAAGCTGCTCGCATCGCATGGCTACAACGTCGCACTTTCACTGGAGTAAATGTGTTGAATAATCAGCCTCGCATCTATGTCGCCGGCCATCGTGGCCTGGTCGGCTCGGCCATCGTGCGCGTCCTGCGCGCCCAGGGCCACACCAACATCGTCACCCGTACCCACCATGAGCTGGAACTGACCGACCAGGCCCAGGTCCGCGAGTTCTTCCGGACCGAGCACATCGACCAGGTCTACCTGGCCGCGGCCAAGGTGGGCGGCATCCATGCCAACAACAGCTATCCGGCCGAGTTCATCTACGACAACATGATGGTGCAGGCCAACGTGGTCCACGAGGCCTGGCGCGCCGGCGTCGACAAGCTGCTGTTCCTCGGCTCCTCCTGTATCTATCCCCGCCTGGCGGCCCAGCCGATCCGCGAGGAGTACCTGATGAACGGCATCCTGGAACCGACCAACGAACCCTATGCGATGGCCAAGATCGCCGGCATCAAGCTGTGCGAGAGCTACAACCGCCAGTACGGCACCGATTACCGCAGCGTGATGCCGACCAACCTGTACGGTCCGGGCGACAACTACCATCCGGAAAACAGCCACGTGATCCCGGCCCTGCTGCGCCGCTTCCACGAGGCACGCGAGAACGGTGCGCCGGAAGTCGTGATCTGGGGCAGCGGCAAGCCGATGCGCGAGTTCCTGTACGTGGACGACATGGCGGCCGCCAGCGTCTACGTGATGAACCTGGCGCACGAGGTGTACGCGGCGAATACCGATCCCATGCATTCGCACATCAACGTCGGCACCGGCCAGGACGTCACGATCGCCGAACTCGCGCGGCTGGTGGGCGATACCGTCGGCTACCGCGGCCAGATCGTGTTCGATGCCGGCAAGCCGGACGGCACGCCGCGCAAGCTGCTCGACGTGTCCAAGCTTGCCGCGCTCGGCTGGCGCGCCAGCACGCCGCTGCACGAAGGCCTGCGCCGCGCCTACGAGGCCTTCGTGGCCCAGCAGAAGGCGGAGGAGGCCGGTGCGCAGGACGTGCCGGCCGAACTGCTCGGTCGCGCGCCGGGCGCGGCGGCGCGGGTGGCGGCATGAGGATGCCGCACGTCCGGCCATGCCGGCGCGGTAGCAGAATGTTAATTGACGAACAGAGAAGGAATCGTATGGAACCCAGAATGGATGAGTCCTGATTCAGTACCGGGTTCCGGAGCGGGTCACGCATAAGCAGAGGAATCAGTGGCGGGCGTGCCCGCTAACCAACGTCGAGGAAACTATCTTGAAAACCTTCCATTTGGCAGCCAATCAAACCTCTTTCCCAAGCCCCAGGCGCCTGCTGTCCGCGGCAGCCCTGGTGCTGTGCGCCGCGACCCTGGCCGGTTGCAGCAAGGATGATGCCCCCAAGGAAACGAAGCCGGGCCAGGCCCTGGCCAGCGTCAACGGTGAAGAAATCACCGTGCTGCAACTGAACGAGGAATTGCAGCGCCTGGGCGTCGGCGCGCAGCAGCAGAAGACGGCCAGCAAGCAGGTGCTGCAGGCCCTGATCGACCGCGAACTGCTGGAAGGCGAGGCCGCCAAGGAAAAAATCGACCGTGACCCGAAAGTGATGCAGGCCATCGAGCGCGCGCGCTCGCTGATCATCGCCCAGGCCTACATGCAGAAGCGCATGGGCGAGCCGGCCCGTCCGACGCCGGCCGAGGTGGAAGACTACTTCAACAAGAACCCGCAGTTCTTCTCCAACCGCAAGCAGTTCGCCATGAACGAGCTGATCATCGCGGCGAACGACCTCACCCCGGAAGTGCGCGCCGCCGCCGACAACGCCAAGTCGCTGGAAGAAGTCGCCGTGTTCCTCGACGCGCGCAATATCAAGTACGGTCGTGCCCAGGTTACCCGCAGCACCGCCGACCTGAATCCCCAGCTCTCGGGCAAGCTGCTGTCGATGCCCAAGGGCCAGCTGTTCGCCGTCAAGGAAGGCGACCGTGCGATGCTGATCTCGATCGCCGAAGTACGCGATGCGCCGGTCACCCTGGACGTGGCCAGCCCGCAGATCGCCCAGTACCTGATGAACAAGAAGAACAAGGAGCTGGCCGCCGCCGAAATCCAGCGCCTGCGCGGCACTGCCAAGATTGCTTACCTGAACAAGGACTACGCGCCGGACCCGAACGCCCCGGCCGCGCCGGCCGCCGTCACGCCGCCGGGCGCGCCGGATCCGGCCGCGACCGCGGTGGCCGGAACCGCGGCGCAAGCGCCGGCCGGCACCGCCTCGGTCGCTCCCGCAGCCGGCGCCGCCGCCGACAAGGCCGCGCTCGACCGTGGCGTGGCGGGCCTGAAATAAGCGGCGTGATGCATCGTTCCCACCAACCAACAGCAATAACAGGAATTGAAGGAGCAATCATGAAACGATTCGTCAAGTGGATGATGGCCGCTGCGCTCGTGTTGAGCATGGGCGTCGCCGGCGCCGCCGAGGTACTGCTCGGACCGGGCGACGTGGTCAAGCTGTCCGTCTACGGCAGCCCCGACCTCTCGCTCGAGACCCGCGTCAGCGAAAGCGGCAACATCACCTTCCCGCTGCTGGGCCAGGTGCCGGTCGGCGGCCTGTCGGTGGCGGCGGCCGAGAAGAAGATCGGCGACATGCTGGAGAAGGGCGGTTACCTCAAGAAGGCCCAGGTCAACATGCTGGTGACCACGCTGGCCAGCCAGCAGGTCTCGGTGCTGGGCTATGTGAACCGTCCGGGCCGCTATGCGGTCGAAGGACGCCGCAAGGTGCTCGACCTGCTGGCGATGGCCGGCGGCATCCACGGCGAGGGCGGCGACATCATCAGCTTGGTGCGCACCCGCGACGGCAACACCACCCGCGAGACCATCGACGTCGTCGCGATGGTCCGCAATGGCGAGCTGAACAAGGATTACGAAGTGGCCGGCGGCGACATCATCTATGTCGAGCGCGCCCCGCGTGCCTACGTCACCGGCGAAGTCCAGCGTCCGGGGCCGTTCCGTCTCGAGCGCGGCATGACCGTCCAGCAGGCCGTCTCGGCCGGCGGCGGCCTGAACATGCGTGGCAGCGATAGCGGCATGAAGATCACCCGCAAGGATGCCAGCGGCAACCCGGTGACGATCAATGTCAAGGCCAGCGATCCGGTCCAGGTCGACGATGTCATCATCGTCCGTGAAAGCTGGTTCTGATCGATGCCGATAAACCTGCTGCGCGCCGGCGCGCTTCTCGAGCGCCAGCGCTTCGGCGCGCTACGGTTTCTCGGCACCCATCGGTTTGTCGCTGTTGATCCCTCGTAAAAAGCGTTTGTATCGAAGACACACCCGATTCGCCCGTTTTGTCCACCCGCTGTCAAAGGCATCTGATGCAAAGGTAAGGCCATGAACGTTCATCAATTCCTGCTGATCCTTCTTGCCAGGAAGAAGATCATCCTGTCGACCCTGCTGGTCACGGTCCTGCTCGCGCTGGGCTGGAGCCTGATGCAGCAGAAGACCTACAAGGCAACCGCATCCGTGCTCCTGAACTACAAGGGCGTGGACCCGGTGAGCGGGCTGACCATGCCGGGCAACCTGATGCCGGGCTATATGGCGACCCAGATCGACATCATCAGCAGCAAGAACGTGGCGCTGCGCGTGGTCGATGCGCTGCGCCTGGCGTCGAGCCCGGTCGTGCAGGCCCAGTGGCGCGAGGCCAGCGAAGGCAAGGGCACGGTGCGCGACTGGCTGGCCGACCTGCTGCTCAAGAAACTCGAGATCATGCCGTCGCGCGAGTCGAGCGTGGTCGAGATCAGCTTCAAGGGCGCCGACCCGACCTTCGCCGCGGCCGTCGCCAACGCCTTCGCCGACGAATACCAGAAGATCAGCGTCCAGCTCAAGACCGAGCCTGCCAAGAAGGCATCGTCCTACTTCAACGAACAGACCAAGCAGCTGCGCGACAATCTGGAAGCCGCGCAGGCGCGCCTGTCGAAGTACCAGCAAGAGAAGGGCATCGTCAGCCTCGACAACAACCGGGTCGACGTCGAACTGTCGCGCCTGAACGACCTGTCGGGCCAGCTGGTCGCGGCCCAGACCCAGGCCATGGAAGCCAGCTCGCGCGAGCGCATGGCCACTGGCGTGGGCTCGCCCGACGTCGCCAACAACGCCCTGGTGCAGAGCCTGCGCGTGAGCCTGGCGAGCGCCGAGGCCAAGCTGGCCGAGGCCGCTTCGCGCTACGGCCGCAACCACCCGGCCTACCAGTCGGCTCAGGCCGAGGTGGGCAAGATGCGCGCCGAACTGAACGCCGCCCTGGGCAGCGTGTCGAAGAGCGTCGGCGCCAACGCCCAGGTCTACCGCCAGCGCGAGGCCGAGCTGCGCGCCGCCCTGGCCGCCCAGAAGACCCGCGTGCTCGAGCTGAACCGCACCCGCGACGAACTCGGCGTGATGCTGAAGGACCTCGACAGCGCCCAGCGCGCCTTCGACGCCGTCAGCAACCGCTTCTCGCAGACCCGCATCGAGGCCCAGTCCGAGCAATCCGACATCTCGATCCTGAATCCGGCGGTGCCGCCCACCGCGCCGTCCGGCCCGCGCGTGCTGCTCAATACCCTGGTATCGATCCTGCTGGGCACCATCCTCGGCGTCGGCCTGGCCCTGCTGCTGGAGCTGATCAACCGCCCGGTGCGCTCGAGCGGCGATGTCAAGGACATGCTCGGCATTCCGGTGCTCGGCACCATCGAGTGGCGCATGAAGCGGCCGCGCGGCAAGGGCATCCGCGCGCTGATGGCCCCGCGCCGTCTGCTCCGGCTGAACTGAGGGCCGCGCGCTCACGAGGCGCGCGGCGCAAGCGCCGCCAGGCAGGCGCAGGACGCCGGCGCATTTCAACAAGAATAGGACACGACCATGAATTCTTCCGTGCTATCAGCATTGCCTTCTGGCCACAACGCCGATTCGAGCATGGGCGCTCTGCTGCTCGATGCCGGCAAGCTCACGCCCGAGAGCGCCGAGCGTGTCCTGCGCATGCAAAAGGACCTCGGGATCCGCTTTGGCGAAGCCGCCGTGCGCCTGGGACTGGTGAGCGAGGACGACATCCAGCAGGTGCTGGCGCGCCAGTTCTCCTACCCGTATCTGCAGAAGGGGCAGGCCAACCTGTCACCGAAGCTGGTGGCTGCCTACGACCCCTTTTCGCCCCAGGTCGAGGCCTTGCGCGCGATCCGCAGCCAGCTGATGCTGCGCTGGTTCGCCCGCGGCCGGCGCGCGCTGGCGATCGCCGGCGTCACTCCGGAAGACGGCTCCAGCTTGTTCGCGGCCAACCTGGCGGTGGTGTTCTCGCAGCTCGGCGAGCAGACCCTGCTGGTGGACGCCAACCTGCGCAGCCCGCGCCAGCAGGAAATGTTCGGCGTCAAGCCGCGCCAGGGCCTGTCCGACCTGCTGGCCGGGCGCGCCGACCTCGACGTCATCGCGCGCGTCCCGGCCTTCGTCGACCTGTCCCTGATGCCGGCCGGCACCCTGCCGCCGAACCCGCAGGAACTGCTGGCGCGCGAAGGCTTCCGCAACCTGAATACCCAGCTCGAGAGCCGCTACGACGTGGTGCTGTACGACCTGCCGCCGTTCGCGGCCGGGGCCGATGCGCTGGCGGTGGCCGGACGCGCCGGCGGCGTGCTGCTGGTGGCCTGCAAGCACCGCACCCGTATCGCCAACATCAGCCGCATGGCCGAACAGATGGCCGAATCCGGCGCCGAAGTGGTCGGCTCGGTGGTGGTGGAGTTCTGAGATGGCGACGGCCGCACCCAAGCAATCCGCGGCAGCCATGCCGTACGACGCGCCGCCCAGCCTGTCCGCGACCCTCGCGGCGCTGCGCAACGCGCTGCCGGAATGGTGGCCCATCTTCGCCGGCCTGGCGATCCTGTTCGGGCCGACCTTCTACGACCTGTTCACCGGCGCCTGGGTCAGCGAGGAACAGGGACATGGCCCGATCATCTTCTTCCTGGCGCTGTGGCTGATCTGGCGCAAGTGGCCGGAGACGATGGCCGCGATCGGCTATCCCGCCGAGCGGCCGCCCGGCAGCTGGACCGGCTGGCCGGTGCTGGCCATCGGCCTGGCCTTCCACCTGCTGGGCCGCTCGCAGAAGATCCTGATGTTCGAGGTGGCGTCGATCCTGGTGGTGATGGCGGCCGTGATGCTGCTCAAGTTCGGCAGCCGCGCCCTGCGCGTGCTCTGGTTCCCGTTCTTCTTCATGCTGTTCATGGTGCCGCTGCCGAGCGAACTGGTGGCGGCAGTGACGATGCCGATGAAGATGGCGGTGTCCTATGTTACCGAGCACATCCTGTTCGCGCTGGGCTACCCGATCTCGCGTTCCGGGGTGGTGCTGCAAATGGGCCAGTACCAGCTGCTGGTGGCCGACGCCTGCGCCGGCCTGCAGACCCTGCTCACCCTGGAAGCGCTCGGCCTGTTCTACCTGAACCTGATGCGCCATCCTTCGGCCTTTCGCAACATCACGCTGGCGGTCCTGATCATCCCGATCTCGTTCACGGCCAACGTGATCCGCGTGATCGCACTGACCCTGATCACCTATTACTTCGGCGATGCCGCCGGCCAGGGCTTCCTGCACGGCTTTGCCGGCATGGTCCTGTTCATCACCGCGCTGGTGCTGATCCTGGCGGTCGACAACGGCCTGCAGTGGTGGATCAAGCGCCGCGAAGCGGGCGGCGGCGACGGCGGCCCGCGCGGCGGCGGGCGCCGGCCCATCATGAAGGAGGCAACATGAATCGCCGTTTCGCCATCAGCCTGGTGCTCGGGGTGGCCATGGCCGGCACCTCGGCGCTGACCGGCGCGCTCACGCCCAAGGCGCGCGTGCCCCAGGCCCACGAACAGTTCAGCCTGGAACAGATGATCCCGCAGCGCTTCGGCGACTGGCGCATCGACCCTTCGGTGGTGCCGCTCCAGCCCGACCCCGAGCAGCAGAGCGTGCTCGAGAAGATCTACGACCAGACCCTGTCGCGTACCTACGTCAACGGCCAGGGCCAGCGCGTGATGCTCTCGATCGCCTACGGGGGCGACCAGAGCAAGGCGCTGCAGCTGCACCTGCCCGAGGTCTGCTACGTGGCCCAGGGTTTCCAGATGGTGCAGGAAGACGAGGGCGGGCTGCCCACGCGCTTCGGCGAACTCCCGGTCAAGCGCCTGGTGGCGCGCCTGCACGAGCGCAACGAACCGATCACCTACTGGATCACGATCGGCGAGCACGCCGAGCGGGCCGGCATCCAGCAGAAGCTGCGCCGCCTGGCCTACGGCCTGTCGGGCGAGATTCCGGACGGCATGCTGGTGCGGGTCTCGACCATCCAGGCCAACGAGGCCCGGGCCTACCAGGTGCAGGATCGCTTCGTCGCCGAGATGCTGGGCGTGATGGCGCCGCGCGACCGCGCCCGCCTGGTCGGCGCGGGCCTGGCGCCGGCGCCGGCGCCTGGGCCGGCGGCGCAGGGCTGAAGCAGAGAAGGCAGAGAAAAGGGTAACGGCACCAGATGAACATCAACGCGATCATCCCGTACGTCTATTATTCGCTCCCGTGGGCCTTCATCATCGGCCTGTCGATCGCGGCCGTCGTGGGGATCGGCATCGGGCTGGTGTGGCCGCGCTTCCTGGTTTATCCCTACCTGGCGATCTATTTCTGCATGAACTCCACCAGCTACGGGAACATGGCGATCTTCGCCACCCGCAGCATCTACAGCCGCGGCTCCGGCGTGCTCCTGTTCGGCCTGCTGCTGTGGTACGTGCTGGGGGCCTGGGCCTGTGCCCGCGTGGCCGCCAGCTTCCAGCGCTATCCGACCCCGGCCTGCAACCTGCGGCCCTGGTTCTGGGCCTGGCTGGCGCTGCTGGCCGGGCACCTCGCGGTCGGCCTGATGAACGACGTCGGCGTGGCCGAGGCGCTTACCCCGCAGGGCTTCTCCAACATCGTCTGGATGGCGCCGCTGATCTCGCTGATGCTGCTGTCTTTCCGCACCCGCGAGCACGTGCTCGAGCTCACCCATTTCATCCTGATCGTCGGCCTGTGCCGCTCGCTGTTCGGGCTGGCGCGCTGGGCCGCCTTCGGGGGCGACCCGAACAATGTGTATGCCAACCTGAACGCCATCAAGATCCGCCTGACCTTCTTCGACATCAACGACAGCCTGGTGTGCACCGTCGCCTTCGCGATCGCCGCCGTCCACCTGTTCCAGACGGTCAAGGTCGACCGTCCCAGATTCTGGCGCGCCATCGAATGGATGACCCTGTGCTCGACCGCGCTGTGCATCCTGCTGTCCTACCGCCGCAGCGCCTGGATCGGCTTCATGCTGGCCTTCCTGGTGATCATGATGCGCTTCCCGCTCAAGCGCCGCATGCAGCTCATGACGGCCGGGGTGCCGGTGGTCGGGGCCGCGCTTGCCTACGTCGCGGTGCAGCGCCTGTCCCAGACCAAGGGGGCGGGTAGTGGCCTGTCGAGCCTGGTCTACGACATGCAGTCGCGCCGCTTCGGCCCCGAGAGCGAACGGGTGCTGGAGCTGAAGTTCGCGCTGGCCGACTTCCTGGCCAATCCCCTGACCGGCATCGGTTCCTGGGGGCGCTACACCGGCTACCAGTACATCTCGTGGCAGCAGAATCCCGACGGCGGCCTGTTCCTGCACAGCGGCGCACTGCATGTCGCGCTCAAGAGCGGCCTGCTCGGCACCTTCCTGCTGTTCGGCACCATCGTGACCTTCGTGCTGTTCGCGCGGCGCACGCTCAAGACCCTGCCGCCCGAACTGCTCGGCCTGGCGACGGCCGGCGTGGCCGGGATCGCCTTCATGATTCCCGACTTCCTGATCGGCACGCCGTTCCCGCAGGTACGCACGACCCAGATGCTGGCGATCTGCCTGGCCCTGCCTTACGTGGCGGCGGCGGTGGCGAAGGCGGCCCCGGCAACGAAGCCGGCGCTCAAGCCCTTCATGCCGCCGCGTCCTCACCTGGTGCACGCCTGATGAACCTGCGCCTCGCCCGCAATGCCTGGTCGAACCTGCTCGGCGCCGCGATTCCCGCCCTGGTCATGCTCGGCACCGTGCCGCTGGTCGTCAAGGGGCTGGGCGACGCCAGCTATGGCGTGTACTCGCTGGTCACGGCCATCGTCGGCTATTTCGCCGTCATCGACATCAACGTCACCGCCGGTTCGGTCAAGTACATCGCCGAGCACAATGCCCGCAAGGATGACGAGCGCATCTTCGAAACCATCTCCTTCGGCCTGGCGACCTATGCCGGCATCGGCGTGCTGGGCGCGCTCGGCCTGTTCTTCGGCGCCGCCTGGTTCGCAGGCGGCGTGTTCGAGGTGCCGCAGGCACTGGTGGCGGAAGCCACCGCGACCTTGCGGCTGGCGGCGCTCGGCTTCCTGGCGGGCCAGCTGCAGAGCTACCTGAACAGCGTGCCGCAGTCGCTGATGCGCTACGACATCTCGGCGCGCCTCGAAATGGTGTTCGGCACCCTGGTGCCCCTTGGCACCGTCGGCGTGCTGCTGCTCGGCTACGGCCTGTTCGAAGTGATCCTGCTACGGGTGTTCGCCTCGAGCGTCCATTGCTGCATCCTGTGGGGCGCGATCCGGCGCCTGCTGCCCGGCATGCGCTGGCGCTGGCCGGGCCGGGGCTTTCGCAACGCGCTGCTCGGCTTTTCGGCCTATTCCTTCCTGTCGCGTTTCGCCACGCTGTCGTATGCCCATGCCGACAAGCTGATCATCGGCGCCCTGGTCGGCGTGACCGGCCTGGCCTATTTCACGGTGGCGGCCACGCTTGCCAACCGCGTGCTGAGCCTGACCTTCCGCCTGTCCGGGGTGTTCTTCCCGGCCGCCAGCGCGCTGGCGGCGGCGGGCGAACTGGCGCGCCTGGACCGCGTCTACCTGAAGGCCACGCGCTACGTGGTCTACCTGAACGCCGCGATCCTGGTGCTGGTGGCGGTGTTCGCCCACCAGATCCTCGGCTACTGGATGAACGACGCCTTTGCCCGCAACGGCGCCACGGTACTGGCCGTGATGGCGCTGTCGCAGTTCGTCGACTCGCTCACCAGCCTGCCTTCGCTGGTCAACGACGGCATGGGCCATCCGCGCGTGTCCGGCCTGTTCGCGGTCACCCGCGCCATCGCCGGGCTGGGCATCGTCTGGATCGGGGTGGCGGGCTGGGGCATCGACGGCGCGGCCTGGGGCCACCTGGCCGCTTCGCTGGTGTTCACCAGCGCCTTCCTGCTGTACGTGCACGGCCGCACGGTGCCGACCACGCTCGGCAGGCTGCTGGGCCAGGGCTATGCGCCCGGCCTGGCCGGGGTGGCGCTGGTGGCGATCGCCGCCACCACGGCCGAGCAGTTGTTCGACCGCGGCGCCTGGGACTTCGTGTTCATCCTGGGCGTCACGGTGCTGCTGCTGGGCGTGCACGGCGCGCTGTTCGTGGTCGAGCGCGACGATCGCCTGCTGGCCTGGTCGCGCCTGAAGGCCGGCCGGGCGCGCTCGCAGGCGGCCGGCTGAGGGTGGCGGCGCGCGGTGCGCAATCTCTGCAACATGATACGAAAGGATGTGGTCGAAGCGTGATGGGAAAACCAAGCCTGTGGAGAGTGACATGCGCATTTTGATGGTGTCGGAAGATCTACCGGGCGACAAGGTCGGCGGCCTCGGCAAGCACGTGGTGACGCTCGCCAACCGCTTGCTGGCCGAAGGCCATGACGTCGAGATCCTGGGCCGCAACGACCGCGGCATCGAGCGTTGCGCCGAGCAGATCGGCTTCAGGGGCCATTTCCGCCCCGGGTTCGATCTTGCCCGCCCCGGCTGGAAAGAGCTGCAGCTGGGCGTGTTCAACCCCCTCAAGCGGCCCTTCTTCGCACGCAAGATCGCGACGGCGATCAACGAGCACGCGCCGGGCTTCGACGTGGTGCACTACCACGGCCACGTGCCGATGGTCGGGCTGCACGTGGAGGAGGGCATCAACTACGTGCAGACCCGCCACGACCAGGGCAGCGAGTGCCTGACCCACCTGCGCTTTCGCGACGAGGCCGTGTGCGACAACCTGGTGCCGGGCGACTGCTCGGCCTGTATTGCGCGCAAGGACAAGCCTGCCGGGGCGATGCGCAAGACCGTGACCGCGATCGCCGTCAACGGCTACCGCAGCCAGGTCGCGCGCGCCTTCGCGCGCCACAAGACGGTGTTCGTGTCCGATTTCCTGCGCCGCCAGTTCCTGCGCGCCGTTCCGGATGCCGACCTGTCGCGCTGCCGCGTGATCCACAACTTCGTCGACTATCCGCGCCTGCTGGCGGTGGCGCGCCGGGCGCCGGCGCCGACCCCGGGCGAGGTGGTGCTGGTCGGCCGGGTCGACGCCGGCAAGGGCTTCGGCGAGTTCCTGGCCGCCAGCCAGGGCCGCCTGCCGCCCCATGCGCAGTTGCGGGTCGCCGGCGATGGCCCGCTGCTGGCCACGCTGCAGGCGCGCTACAGCAGTCCCCAGGTGGGTTTCCTGGGCTGGCAGGACTACGATGCCGCACTGGCGCTGAGCGCACGCGCCCACCTGTGCGTGGTGCCCTCGGTGTGCGAGGAAGCCTGCAGCACCACCGTGCTCGAGGCGCTGGCCCTGGGTCGCCAGTGCGTGGCGATGGCGCGCGGCGGCACGCCCGAGCTGGCCGCCTACCAGCAATACGACGGCCAGTTGCAACTGGCCGACACGATGGACGAGCTGGTCGAGCGCGTGCGCGCCCAGCTCGCCGAACCACCGCGCCAGCTTGCGCCGCCGCTTTCCTTCGGCGCCGACGCCGGGCGCCTACTACCTCGCTTACTGGAGTTGTATGCAGAGCAAACCAACCTTCTCGATCGTTACGTGCACCTGGAACAGCGCCGCCACGCTGGCTGATACCCTGGCCTCGGTCCAGTCGCAGACCTGCCAGGACTACGAACACATCTTCGTGGACGGCGGCTCCACCGACGGCACCCTGGACATGATCGCCGCCTACCTGAGCGACAGGCCCGGCAACAAGCGGGTGCTGCGCGACGTCGGCGGCGGCATCAGCCGCGCCATGAACCAGGGCATCGAAGCGGCCCGCGGCGAATACATCGCCCACCTGCACTCGGACGACTATTACAACGGTCCGGACGTGCTGGCCACCGTCAAGCGCACGTTCGAGCAGGCCAAGGCGGCCGGGCGCCCGGTCGACTGGGTGTACGGCAATATCCAGATCCTGAAGGACGGCAAGATGGTGCCCCCGTATGCGATGCCCGCCTTTTCCTACCGCTCTTTCGTGGCCGGGCGCAGTTCGATCCCGCACCCGGCGGTGTTCGTGCGCAAGGCAGCCTTCGAACGCGTCGGCAGCTTCGACGAACAGCTCAAGTACGCGATGGACATCGACCTCTGGCTACGGCTGGGGGCGGTGTCGCCGCCGGCCATGATCGACCAGCCGCTGACCGTGTTCCGCGACCACGCCGGCAGCGTGTCTTCGGCCAACCGGATCAAGGCGCGCCAGGAAGAATTCAAGGTGCGCCGGCGCCACATGGACAAGGCGCCGCTGGCCTTCGGTATCTACTGCCTGCGCTACCTGAAGCGCCAACGCGCGCTGCAGGCCGAAGCACGTGCCCTGGCGGTCCAGTGAAACGGTAGCAAACTGACAGCTTTGCGTTTTTGTCTTTGCAGGCAATTTATGATCGTTAAAAGCCTGCAAATATTGTTCGGTTAACGTTGAATTTTTATCGTGGGATTTCTGCAAAGCAAGTAAAAAATCTGTGATTTCTTTGGGGAATTTGCCTGTATTCAACTTGCTTTGGGTTAGCATAAACCCTGTCGAGTAAGCTGCCAGCAAGCGCAGAACACGTTCTCAAGCCCGCCGGTACAGTCGGTGCGGCGCATCGATTTCAAGATTTTTCTCGGAGCACCCACATGCAATTTCAACGGAAGAGCCTGGTCCTGGCCGCTGCTTTCGCCTCGCTGTTCGCGAGCGTTAACGCGCGCGCCGACTGGGTCCAGTCGACCGATCCCCTGGTCGTGCAGGCCAAGCCTGAAATGAACCAGGTGCAGGCCCAGAACCCGCCCGGCTTCACCTGGGCCCGCCATGCGAGCGGCCCGGCCAGTTACGAACTCGAGATCACCCCGGTCGGCGGCACGCCGACCAAGGTGGTGGTCGAGCGTAACTGGTACCTGCCGACCAAGGCGCTGGCCATGGGCAACTACACCTGGCGCGTGCGTCCGGTGGGCAGCAATGACTGGTCGACGCCGCGTACTTTCTCGATCACCAGCCGCTCGAACGTATTCGAAGTGCCGGACAACGCCACCCTGCGCAAGCGCATCCTGTCGAAAGCGCGCCCGCGCTCGCTCCCGTCGTCGGTGACGCCGTTCTCGACCTGGAACTACGCCAAGCGCACCACGCTGGAGCCTTACCTGAGCCGCCTCGGCAACGAGGTCAAGGCCCAGATCGCCGCCGTGCCGTCCCTGTCGGACACGCGCTGGACGATCGTCATCAGCTCGCCGCTGACCGCCGCCATGGCGGCCCAGCAGACCGACGTGCGCCAGCGCATCAACGAGGCCACCCGCCAGATGGAAGCGGCGGCGCTGATGTGGCGCATGAAGGGCGAGAGCATCTACCTGAACGAAGCCCTGCGCCGCGGCGACGAACTGGCCGCGCTCAACCCGTCCGGCCCGACCAGCTACGTCAACCAGGACCAGGCCACCCGCCAGATCGCCTGGGGCCTGGCCAAGACCATCGACCTGCTGGCCGGCTCACTCGACGCGACCCGCAAGGCGCGCTGGCTGGGGTCGATCAAGGTCCGCACCACCGAAATCTACAAGAACCTGGCGGGCGACAACGGCCGCCTCGACCAGTATCCGTTCGACTCGCACGGCAACACCAGCCTGGTGTTCATGGTGCTGATCTCGACCCTGACCCTGGGCGACATCCCGGAAGCCCAGACCTGGTTCGATTTCTCGTTCCGCGCCTACGCGCTGAGCCCGAACCCGTGGGGCGGCCCGGAAGGCGGCTACGCCAACGGCACCGCCTACGCCGAATATGCGGCCGGCTACCTGCTGGCCCTGTGGGACCCGCTGACCCATGCCAGCGGCGTGAACTTCTTCGGCAAGCCCTGGACCCTCGGCTTCCTCGACTTCGCGATGGAATTCACGCCGCCGGGCGCGCGCGTGCATGCCTTCGGCGACGCCTCGGAGACCAAGCCGGATGCGCGCGTGTTCCGCGCCTTCGCCTCGCGCATGTGGTCGCCGCGCGCCTCCTGGTACGTGAAGAACACCACCGGCATGGAAGATGCGATGTCGCTGCTGCAGGCCGAGTACCCGCTGCCGGTCAGCTATACCACCTACCGCGAAGCGCCGCAGAACTCGGCCTTCTATCCGACCGTCGGCTGGGTCGCGATGCACAGCGATCTTGCTTCGTCCTCGCGCATCTCGACCTTCTTCAAGTCCAGCCCCTACGGTTCGTTCAACCACAGCCACGGCGACCAGAACGGCCTGCTGCTGTCGAGCGCCGGCCAGCCGCTGCTGGTCAAGGCCGGCTGGTACGACTGGTACGGTTCGCCGTACTGGACCGACTGGTACCACCAGACCCGTTCGCAGAACGCGATCACCTTCGACGGCGGCAAGGGCCAGATGGTGAACGGCTACCGCGAGCAGCTGCAGCGCAACGGCAGGATCACGGCCTTCACCGCCCAGCCGAGCTATGACTACGCGGAAGGCGACGCCACGCCCGCGTACGGTGGCCAGTTGACCATGGCCAAGCGCCAGGTCTGGCACCTGCGCAACGCCGGCAATGCGATCCTGGTGCGCGATCGCCTGTCCAGCACCGTGGCCCGCACCTACGAGTGGAACATGCACACCCCGGTCATCATGGCGGTCGAGAACGCCCAGAACGTCAAGGTGTCGGCCGGCACCGAGACCCTGTGCGTGCGCTCGCTGAACGCGAACGCCAGCTTCGCCAAGTGGATCGGTCCGGGCGCCAAGACCAACGTGGTCGAGGACCATGGCGCCTTCTACCTGAAGGCGAACGCCAACACGACCGCCGAGTACCTGGTGCTGCTCGACGTCGGCTGCAAGAAGCCGAGCGTGAACATCTCCACCTCGGGCTCGGTGCGTACCGTCACCGTGGGCGGCCAGTCGGTAACCATCAACTGAGCCGCAGTACACTGAACCGGACGCTGTCCATCCTGCGCGCCGTGCTAGACTCGGCGCGCAGCACAAGTCCCCCCGCGGCAGGCGCTGCGGGGGGATTTTTCTTTTGCGGAGCCGACCGGGGAGGGCGATGAAACAGGTGTTCCTGATCTGTGCGCATAAAGACATGGACCAGCTCAATGCGCTGGTCGAGGCCTTGTGCGACCCCGATTTCACCGTCTACGTCCACCTCGACCGCAAGAGCGCGCTCGACCCCGCAGCGCTGCATCCGGCCGCGCGCCGGGTCGCGCCGCGCATCGAGGTGCGCTGGGGCGGCTTTTCGCAGGTGCAGGCCACCCTGGTGGCGCTACGCCAGATCCTGCGCGAGCAGCCGGACTTCGACAAAGTCATCTTCCTGTCGGCCCAGGACTTCCCGCTGTTGCCCAATGCCCTGCTCAAGCGCGAGCTGGCGCGCCTGCAGGATCGCGAGCTGATGGAAACGACGCCGATCGGGCCCGGCGGCTGGAACGTGGGCTTCCGCTACCAGTTCTTTTACCGGGAAGGCGGCGGGCGTGTGGAGCGCCTGGCCTGCGCGCTGGCCAATCGCCTGCTGCGCCTGGGCGGCCGGCGCCGCGGCATGCCGGACGGCTTCGTGCCTCACGGCGGCGCCTCGTGGTGGGCGCTGTCGCGCGACTGCCTGGCCGAAGTGCTGCGCCTGCTTGATGCCCACCCGCGCCTGATGCGTTTCATGCGCACCGTGCAGTGCCCGGACGAGATGCTGTTCCAGACCCTGGTGATGGGCTCGCGCTTCGCCGACCGGGTACTGTCGGACAACTACCGCTACGTCCAGTGGCCGGAGCAGGGCGCGCGCAACCCCAAGGTCCTGGACGCCGGCGACTTCGAGCGCATCCGCGCCTCGAACGCCCATTTTTGCCGCAAGCTCGACAGCCAGGCCAGCGCCGGACTGCTGCCACGCTTGGTGCAGTGGAAGGAAAGCCGGGCCGCCTGAGGGCAATCCGGCCCGGGCATCGTCGGTGTCGCGGCGCGACACCGACAAGGCAAGGACAAGGGCAAGCTCATATCAAGCCTGTACAAGCACAAAAGAATGAGCGAGGACGTCCAGAGATCACGGATGGACATCACCGAACAGCTGCAGCTATTAAGGCAGGGGTAGGGAAGATCCCGGTAGAAGTTGCAGGGCAGTGAATCAATTGCAGTCCAATTGGAAGAACAATGGCGTTTCTAAGGTTTTTCGTAGTTCCACCAGGAACCGAAGCCAAACTTACTGAAGATGGGTGGTTCTTTACTTCCACGTCCTCAATTCCTGAGCTTATTGTGGAGAAAGTTGTCAATTACTTCGGCACTCCATTTGTTGAGGAGTTTTTAGGAATAAAAAAGTTTGAGGATAAACATACTCAAATAAATGTTATATACGGCATTGCCGGTTTTGCCAGCGAGATTTCTGTACGTACTGATTTAGGTAAGGCCGCAATCGAAGATTTTCGGTTGCGTTTGGGGGATACAATACAATTCGTTGATCCGGCAGCAAACGACACACCGCCCGTATAGATATTCGAGCCCTACTGGATCCGGTGGCCTGGGACCCGTCGGTTCGGAGCGCGGCAGCAATGGCTCGCTTTACGATTCCAGGCGCTGCGCATAGCCCACCAAACGGAGTGAAGCCAGTCAGGTGTACAGGGCGCGCTCCTGCGTCGCTTGTCGCCGCGCTTCGCCGTCAGTCAGACGGAATCTACCCAACCCAACCCCAGCGGCCATGTCAGGCCATTAATAAACAGGCAGAGAAACACTTGTCGCGCGCGCGTGCGCGAGCCAAAATCTCGTCCAGGGAAACAATAAATTGGAAGATAGGCATGCCATCAATTATTTTAGGTTGGATCAGCATATTATTTGGAATTGGTCTCGGGGGGGCTGGTATTCAGAGCTTTTTATGATAGGGTGGTCGAGGTGTCTACACGTTCAGCAGCGACTACCTTTTACTCAATAGAGAAAATGCCGGATGCCTTTTATACATTTGTCGCAATTTATGCCATTGGCGCGCTCCTTTGTTTGTGGGCGGGGATCTATTTAATTCGTTCTCGCCGAAAAAAGTAATCGTGGCGCTGGCAAGCTCAGCTTTACCCGCAGTTCGGGGAAGTTTTACGTCAACGAAACGACAAACGCTCCCCGACGATGGACCAAGCTGCTGAGCGAGCCGGCCTGCCCGAGCGCTGGGCCGACACCAGCGCCAACCCTCTCTCACTCATGAATCTGCTGGTGAAAGCAAGCGATTCCTCCCGCGCGCCGTGCCGATCGCTTCGGCACTCGCCGCTCGATGTATCACGCAAACGTGTTCCAGTGCACATTGGCATGTCATTCCTGAAACGTGCGTGCTCCCTGCCGCGCTAGAATCGTCGGGTCTGCCCCATCGATACTGGCCTCATGCGCAAACCCCTGTCCATTGCCTTCATCGTCCGAGATCCCTTGCCGCCGTTGCGCGCCGATGTGGCGACCCTGTTCGGCGACGAAATGCCGCGCTACGGGGTGAATACCGAGCTGGTGGGCCAGTCCGGAGGGGAAGCCACGGCGCCATGGCCGGCCGGCGGCATGCACACGGTGGGCAGCCTGAAGTCGCGCTTTGCCAGCGTGCTGTCGCCGCTGTGGGACCTGCGCGGCCTGCTGCAGGCCCGGCGCACCCAGCGGCCCGACTGCATCCAGGTGCGCGACAAGATCGCCTCCGGCCTGCTCGGGCGCCTCGCCGCCGCCTTGCTGGGCGTGCCCTTCATCTACTGGATGTCCTTCCCGATCGTCGAAGGCTTCGAGGTGCGGCGCGACGAGATCGGCAGCCGCGGCAAGGGCCTCAAATGGTTTGCGCATGCCGTGCGTGCGGCGGCCTCGCGCTTCGTGATCTACCGCCTGGTGCTGCCGGGCGCCCGCCACATCTTCGTGCAGAGCGAGGCCATGGCCGACTGGCTGGCCGGGCAGGGCTTCGCGCGCGCGCGCATGACGGCGGTGCCGATGGGCGTCGACGCCACCCTGTTCGACCGCAAGGCGGTCGCGCCCAGCGAGGATCCGCGCCTGTCGGGTCGCCGCGTGGTGCTCTACCTGGGCCGCATCGCCCAGTCGCGCCGCTCCGACTTCCTGCTCGAGGTGGCCGAGGAACTGAAAAAGGACGTCCCCGACCTGCTCCTGGTGATCGCCGGCGACGCCGCCTCCAGCGACGAAATGGACTGGATGCGCGCCGAGATCGCGCGCCGCGGCGTCCAGGATCACGTGCTGTTGACCGGCTGGCTGCCCCAGCGCGCCGCGCTCGGCTATGCGCTGCGGGCCGAGGTGGGGCTGTCGCCGATTCCGCGCGGCACCCTGTTCGACGTGTCCTCGCCCACCAAGCTGGTCGAGTACCTGGCGCTGGGCATCCCCAGCGTCGCCAACGATATCCCGGACCAGCAACTGGTCATCGACCAGAGCCGGGCGGGATTGTGCGCGCCGATGCAGGCGCGGCCGTTCGCGGCCGCGGTGCGGCGTTTGCTGGACGACAAGGCGCTTGCCGCCGAGTTCGCGAAACGTGGTCCAGCGTACGTAAGCAGCCACCGGACCTATGCTATTCTGGGTCGAATAGTTGCAGAAACGTACACAAAAATCCTCCCGCATGGGCGCTGAAAAAGCAACACACGCGTTCACGAGGCGCGATATTGTGCGCTTCCTGGAGTAAACACTGTTGTACCATCCAAAACTATTTCTATTTTGCAAACTGACGTCCACGCGCACTGAGCGTCCCCCGAAGGAAAGGCATATGGCATGAACCAGGCATCGGCACCGGCAGCGCCAGCGACGACGCACGTGTCGCCACGGGTGCTCATGCTGGGAACCGAGCCTGGGGGACGCGGCGGCGTCGCCACCGTGGTATCGCTGCTGCGCCAGAACGGCCTGTTCGAGCGCGAAGGCGTGCGCTACGTGGCCACCCATGCCGAAGGCTCGCGCATGGCCAGGATCGGCGCCGCCCTCAAGGGCCTGGCGCGTACGCTCGCCTGCCTGGCGCGCCGCCCGGATGTCGTACACGCCCATGCGGCCTCGAAGGGCAGTTTCGTGCGCAAGTCGGTATTGCTGGCGCTGTCGCGCGCCAGCGGCGCCAGCACCGTATTCCACCTGCACGGCGCCTGCTTCGACGCCTTCATCGAAGGCTCCAGCCCGCTGATGCAGCGCTGGATCCGCCATACGCTGGAGAGCAGTTCGGTCGTGATCGCGTTGTCCAGCCGCTGGTCCGCCTACCTGCAGGGCTTTGCGCCGCGCGCCCGGATCGTGGTGATTCCGAATTCGGTGCCGCTGCCGCCCGCGGGCGCGGATCGCGCCGAGCCGGGCCGCATCCTGTTCCTGGGCCAGGTCGAAGCGCGCAAGGGCATCTATGAGCTGGTCGAAGCGCTGGCCCTGCTCAAGGAGCGCTTCCCGCAGGCGCGGCTGGCGATCGGCGGCCAGGGCGAGCTCGAGGAGGTGCGGCGTCGCGCGCGCGCGCTGGGCGTGCTCGATCGGGTGGAAGAGCTGGGCTGGGTCACCGCCCAGCGCAAGCAGGACGAGCTGGCGCGCGCCGCCATGTTCTGCCTGCCCTCGCACGCCGAGGGTTTGCCGATGGCGCTGCTGGAAGCGATGGCGGCCGGCAAGGCGGTCGTGAGCACCGGCGTCGGCGGCATCCCGGATGCGCTGCGCGACGGCGACAACGGCCTGATGGTCGAGCCGGGCAAGGTGGAGGCGCTGGCGGCGGCGCTCGGCGCCCTCATGGGCGACGACCGGGAGCGCCGGCGTCTGGGCGCCCGCGCCCGCGCCACCATCGCATCGGAATTCGAGTCCGGCGTCGTGATCGGACAGATTTCGGCGGTCTATCGAGAACTGCGAAGAACCGGGAAGAACCGGGCGGCAGGCGAGCACTAACAATATTGTGACCAGGTTGCAAAACGGGGGAAAGCGATGAACGCAACAGTGAGGATAGGGTGGCTGGTCAACCGGCTGCGCTGCATGTCGGTGGCGGAAGTCGGCTACCGGGTCCGCCAGGCGGCTGCGACCAGGATGGGCCGGCGCTTGGCCGGCCGCAGCGCCCCCGCGCCGCTGCCGCGTGCGCGCACGCTGGCGGTGCAGGGCGCGCCCGCCCTCGACAAGCACGAGATCGAAGCCTTGCTGCTGGACGCCGAACGCATCTGCGCCGGCCACGTGGTGCTGTTCGCCGAACGCCGCTTCGACGTCGGCGTGCCCACCGCCTGGAACCGCGACCCCGACACCGGCGTGCTCGGCCCCGCCGTCTACGCCGGCGACATCGCCATTACCGACCGCGAGCAGGTCGGCGACATCAAGCACGTGTGGGAGCTGAACCGCCACCTGCACCTGGTGCGCCTGGCCCAGGCCTGGGTGCTGAGCGGCGAAGAGCGCTGGCTGCACGCGCTCGCGCAGCAGCTGCGCAGCTGGCTCGAGCAGTGCCCGCCGCTGACCGGCCCCAACTGGACCAGTTCGCTCGAACTCGGCATCCGCCTGATCAACTGGAGCCTGGTGTGGCAACTGGTGGGCGGCGAGAACAGCCCGCTGTTCGAAGGCGAGTCCGGCCACAAGCTGCGCGAAGACTGGCAGGGCAGCATCCACGCCCATTGCCGCAGCATCGCGCGCCACCTGTCGCGCCATTCCTCGGCCAACAACCACCTGATCGGCGAGCTGGCCGGCCTGTACGTGGGTGCCAGCACCTGGCCGTGCTGGAAGGAGTCCGCCGGCTGGCTGGAGCAGGCGCGCCGCGAACTCGAACACGAGGCGGTGCTGCAATTCTCGCGCGACGGCGTCAACCGCGAGCAGGCCTTCGCCTACCATATTTTTTCCAGTGAATTCCTGTTCGTCGCCGGCCTGATGGGCGAGGCCTGCGGCCAGCCTTTCCCGCGCCCCTACTGGGCTTCGCTGCAGCGCGCGCTGCGCTTCCTGCGCTCGGTGCGCGACCTTGGCGGCCACGTGCCGGCGGTGGGCGACGCCGACGACGGCTGCGTGTTCCGGCTGGACGCCGCCGGCATGGACCGCGCCGCCCAGCTGCTGGCGCTGGGCGACACCGTCTTCGGGGCGTCGAACGATACCCACCCCGGCGTACGCTGGCTGCTGCACGCGCTGCCCGGCGCGCGGCCGGACTGCGACCCGCACGAGGTCGATACCGGCTGGGCCTTCCCGGACGGCGGGTACTTTATGTTCGGCAACCACTTTGGCGAGCACCAGGAGATCAAGGGCCTGCTCGACTGCGGCCCGCTGGGCTACCTCGGCATCGCCGCCCATGGCCATGCCGATGCGCTGGCATTGAGCCTGTCGGTGGCCGGCGAGGAATGCCTGATCGACGCGGGCACCTATTCCTACTGGCAAGACCAGAAGTGGCGCGACTACTTCCGCGGCACCTCGAGCCACAATACGGTGCGTATCGACGGCCTCGACCAGTCGACCAGCGGCGGGCGCTTCATGTGGCTGCGCAAGGCCGAGGCGCATATCGACCGCATGCCCAACAGCCCGAACGACTTCGATTTTCGCGGCTCGCACGACGGCTATACCCGCTTGCCGGACCCGGTACGGCACATGCGCAGCGTGCGTTTCGACGGCGCCGCCAACACCCTGGTGGTGCGCGACGAGATCTCGGCGCGCAAGCAGCACAAGGTCGAGCTGTTCTGGCACTTCGCGCCCGAACTCGACGTGCGCCTGACCAGCCAGGGCCTGTCGGTGCGCGGCCAGCGCTTCGTGCTGCAGATGCAGGCCAGCGGCGCCGACCTGCAGCTGGAACTGGTGCGCGGGGCCGAGAACCCGCCGCTCGGCTGGTGCTCGCGCACCTATGAATCGAAACGTCCCTGCGAGGTGCTCAGGATCACGACCGTATCGTCCGCCGTTCCGGTCGAATGCAGGTTTACAATAACGTTTTTGCATTAACAGACAACAAGCAGTGTGTCTTTAATAAATTAGAAATTTACAAAGGGAAATGTCCATATGTTGATTTACCTCGTTGCCGGTGCGCGTCCGAACTTCATGAAGATCGCGCCGATCGTGCGCGCCCTGCAGGCCCAGGAGACGCTGTCCTTCAAGATCATCCACACCGGACAGCACTACGACCGCGAGATGAACGACGTGTTCTTCGAAGAACTGGGCATTCCGCAGCCGGACGTGTTCATGGCCGCCGGCGGCGGCAGCCACGGGCAGCAGACCGCCAAGATCATGGTCGCGTTTGAAGAGCTGTGCATGGCCGAGCGGCCAAGCGCGGTGCTGGTGGTGGGCGACGTCAACTCGACCCTGGCCTGCTCGATCGTGGCCAAGAAGCTGGTGATCCCGGTCGCCCACGTCGAGGCCGGCCTGCGCAGCGGCGACATCAGCATGCCCGAGGAAATCAACCGCCTGGTCACCGACAGCATCTCGGACTGGTTCTTCGCCACCGAGCCGGCCGCCGTCGAGCACCTGCGCCGCGAAGGCAAGCCGGATTCCGCAGTGCACTATGTCGGCCACGTGATGGTGGACAACGTGCTGTACCAGGCCGACAAGCTGTCGCGCGCCGACACCGCGGCCTTCGAGACCAGCGGCTTCAAGGCGCAGCAGGGGGCCCAGGGCGGGCGCTATGGCGTGGTGACCCTGCACCGCCCGAGCAATGTCGACGAGCCGGAAACCTTCGCCCGCATCGCCGGCGCGCTCAAGGAGATCGCCCAGGAATTGCCGCTGATTTTCCCGGTGCATCCGCGTACCCGCGCCAACATCGAGAAGTTCGGCATCGATCTCGGCCCCAACATCACGCTGGCCGGGCCGCAGGCCTACATGGCCTTCCTCAACCTGTGGAAGGACGCGGCCGTGGTGCTTACCGACAGCGGCGGGCTGCAGGAAGAAACCACCGCGCTGGGCGTGCCCTGCGTGACCATCCGCGAGAACACCGAACGTCCGGTGACGGTCGAAGAGGGCTCCAATGTCCTGGCCGGCACCGATCCCGACACCATCGTCCGCGAAGCGCGCAAGGTGCTGCGCGGCGAAGGCAAGCAGGGCCGCCGCCCGCAGTTGTGGGACGGCAAGGCGGCCGAACGCATCGTCGCGATCCTGGCCAAGGAGATCGCGCCGGCAACGCCGCAAGGCCTTGCCGCATAGGTGCCTTACCCGAGTAAAGGAATCACATGGATGACCGGATCACGTTGATGGGCTGTCAGGTGGACAACCTGAGCATGGAAGAGACTCTGGGCAAGGTTGAAGGATTCATCGAATCCGGCTTGCCCCATCAGCATGTGGTGGTCAACGTGGACAAGCTGGTCAAGGCCAGTCGCGATCCCGAATTGCGCCAGATCATCAACGACTGCGCGCTGGTCAACGTCGACGGCATGCCGGTGGTGTGGGCCTCGCGCCTGCTCGGCAAGCCGCTCAAGGAACGGGTCGCCGGGGTCGACCTGTTCGAGGCGCTGATGCGGCGCGCCGGCGAAAAGGGCTGGCGCGTGTTCCTGCTCGGCGCGCGCGAGGAAGTCGTCGGCCAAGTGGCCGACACCTATACCCGCAAGTACCCGCAGCTGGTGCTGGCGGGTTACCGCAACGGCTACTGGCAGGGTGAGGAAGAAGAAGCCCTGGTTGCCGAGCAGATCCGGGCGAGCAGGGCCGACCTGCTGTTCGTGGCGATCAGCTCGCCAAAGAAGGAGCAGTTCCTCGGCAAATACCAGGCCCATATGCGGATTCCTTTCGCAATGGGCGTCGGCGGCACCTTCGATGTCGCCATCGGCAAGGTCAAGCGGGCCCCGCTCTGGATGCAGAAGTCGGGGCTCGAATGGTTTTACCGCTTCCTGCAAGAGCCGCGCCGCATGTTCCGGCGCTATTTCATCGAAGACATGGCTTTCATCGGCCTGTTGCTGAAAGAAGCCCTGAAGGGCCGGGGCAGGCAGGTCAAGCAGGGATAAGGGCGGCCACAGAAGCCGCCCGTACGAGAATACACAGCAAGCGCCCCGGAGCAGCAACACGGCGCGGCGCGCGCAGCGCCGCCAGGCCCTGCCGCCCATGGCGTGGGCGCCGGAAGCGTGCGGGCCTGTGCGCGATGGCCGTGATATGCTGCGCTATTGCTTGTCATACTACTAATACATTCTACATATCACAGAGAGCAAAAAGACATGAAGATCCTGGTTACTGGCGGCATGGGCTACATCGGTTCGCATACCGTCGTCGAACTGCAGAACGCGGGCCATGAGGTGGTCGTGGTGGACAACCTGTGCAACGCGGTCGCATCGGTGCAGGAGCGGGTGCAGCGCATCACGGGCAAGCCCTTCATTTTCGAACAGGCCGACATCCGCGACCGCGCGGCCATGGAACGCGTCTTCGGCGCCCACCGGGCCGACGCGGTGATTCACTTCGCCGGCCTGAAGGCGGTCGGCGAATCGGTGGCGCAGCCGCTGCGCTACTACGACAACAACGTCAACGGCAGCGTGATCCTGTTCGAGACGATGGCCAAGTTCGGCGTCAAGACCATCGTGTTCTCGTCCTCGGCCACCGTGTACGGCGACCCGGCCTCGGTGCCGATCCGCGAAGACTTCCCGCTGTCGGCCACCAACCCCTATGGCCGCAGCAAGCTGATGATCGAAGACATCCTGCGCGACCTCGCCAAGGCCGAGCCGGACTGGCGCATCGCGCTGCTGCGCTACTTCAACCCGGTCGGCGCCCACGAGAGCGGCCTGATCGGCGAAGAGCCGAACGGCATCCCGAACAACCTCGTCCCCTACATCGCCCAGGTCGCCAATGGCCAGCGTGACAAACTCTCGGTTTTCGGCGGCGACTACCCGACCCCGGACGGCACCGGCCTGCGCGACTACATCCACGTGGTCGACCTGGCGATCGGCCACGTGAAGACCCTCGACCGCCTGGCCAAGGAGCCGGGCATCGTTACCTATAACCTCGGCACTGGCCGTGGCAACAGCGTGCTGGAAATGGTGCACGCTTTCGAACAAGCCTGTGGGCGCCCGATTCCCTACCAGATCGTCGAGCGCCGTCCGGGCGACGTGGCCAAGTGCTACGCCGACCCGGCCAAGGCGCGCCAAGAGCTGGGCTGGACTGCCGAGCGTGATGTCGCTCAAATGTGCGCCGACGTATGGCGCTACCAAACCACAGCCAAATAATCCAAGTCATGTAAATTAAAGGACGGTCTGATGAAAGCCATGATTCTCGCTGCAGGCAAAGGCACGCGTGTACGCCCGCTGACCTATGACCTGCCCAAACCCATGATTCCCCTGCTGGGCAAACCCGTGATGGCCTACCTGGTCGACCATCTCAAGAAGCACGGCGTGACCGAGATCATGGTCAATGTCAGCTGGCTCCACGAGAAAATCGAAGAATACTTCGGCGAGGGCGAGCAGTTCGGGGTCCAGATCGGCTACTCCTTCGAGGGCTATATCAAGGACGACGGCGCCATCGTGCCCGAGCCGATCGGCTCGGCCGGCGGCATGAAGAAGATCCAGGAGTTCGGCGGCTTCTTCGACGACACCACCATCGTGCTGTGCGGCGACGCCCTGATCGACCTCGACCTGAAGGCGGCGCTGCTCGAGCACCGCCGCAAGGGTGCGATGGCGACCGTCATCACCAAGGAAGTCCCATGGGACAAGGTTTCGTCCTATGGCGTGGTGGTCACCGACGCCGAGGGCCGCATCACCGAGTTCCAGGAAAAACCGTCCGAGGCCGATGCCAAGTCCAACTTCATCTCGACCGGCATCTACATCTTCGAGCCCGAGGTCATCGACCTGATTCCGTCGGGCGTGCCATTCGACATCGGAAGCGAACTGTTCCCGCTGCTGGCCGAACGCGGCCTGCCGTTCTACGCCCAGGGCCGCCCGTTCAACTGGCTCGACATCGGCACCATGAGCGACTACTGGGAAGTGCTGCAGACCGTGCTGACCGGCGAGGTCAACCACATGGACGTGCCCGGCATCCAGATCGAGCCGGGCGTCTGGACCGGACTGAACACGAGCATCGACTGGAACGGCACGAGCATCGAAGGGCCGGTCTACATCGGCTCGAACGTGCGCATCGAAGCCGGCGCCCGCATCGTCGGCCCGACCTGGATCGGCCATGGCAGCCACATCTGCGAAGGCGCCGAGGTCGTGCGTAGCGTGTTGTTCGAATACACACGGGTGTTGCATGATGTAACATTGCATGAAATGATCGTATTCAAAGACTACAGTGTCGACCGCAAGGGCGAGATGAAGCATGCATCCGAGTACTCCTCGGAAGAGTGGCTGAACGCGCGCGACCGCCGACGCTCCCGTCGCAAGGAAATCGACAGCGTCGCCGATCACGCCGTCGTCAAGACCTCAGAAAAAATTCCAGAGAAAGTCAGCGCATGAAAATTTATCCAGTCATCCTCTCCGGCGGCGCCGGTACCCGCCTGTGGCCGCTCTCGCGCGCCGTGCTGCCCAAGCAGCTGCTGCCCCTGGTGGCGGACAGGACCATGCTGCAGGAAACTGCGCTGCGGGTGGCCGACTGGCCGGGAGTGATGGCGCCGCTGGTCGTCTGCGGCAACGACCACCGCTTCATGGTGGCCGAGCAGCTGCGCGAGATCGGCATCACGCCGCTCGGCATCCTGCTCGAACCGGTCGGCCGCAACACCGCCCCGGCGGTCGCGGCGGCGGCCCACTACCTGAAGTCGATCGATCCGGAAGCGCTGATGCTGGTGCTGCCGGCCGACCACGTCATCGAGAACGGCGCCGCCTTCCGCGACGCGGTCGAGCGCGCCGTGACCCTGGTCGGGCAGGGCGCCCTGGCCACCTTCGGCATCGTGCCGAAGACCCCGGAAACCGGCTACGGCTACATCCGCCGCGGCGAACAGGTCGCCAACTGCGGCGACTGCTACAAGGTGGCGCGCTTCGTCGAGAAGCCGGACGCCGCCACCGCCCAGACCTTCCTCGACGAAGGCGGCTACTACTGGAACAGCGGCATGTTCATGTTCCACGCCGAGCGCTTCCTCAAGGAACTGCAGGAGCACGCGCCGGCGATCGCCGCCGCCGCCGAGCAGGCCGTCAGCACCGGCTACCGCGACCTCGACTTCTGCCGCCTCGAAGAAAAGGCCTTCTCGGACAGCCCGTCCGACTCGATCGACTACGCGGTGATGGAAAAGACCCGCGATGCGGCCGTGGTGCCGGCCGACATCGGCTGGAACGACGTCGGCTCCTGGTCGGCGCTGTGGGAAGTGCAGCCGAAGGACGCCGACGGCAACGCCCGCCGCGGCGACGTCTACCTGGACGGCGTCACGAATTCGCTGGTGCGCGCGGAATCGCGCATCGTGGCGGTGGTCGGGGTGGACAACCTGGTGGTGGTCGAGACCCAGGACGCGGTGCTGGTCACCCACAAGGACCAGGTCCAGCGCGTCAAGCAGGTGGTCGACCACCTCAAGAGCAAGGCGCGTACCGAGCACCTGCACCATACCCGCGTGTACCGCCCGTGGGGCCACTACGAGGGCATCGACGCGGGTGACCGTTTCCAGGTCAAGCGCATCACGGTCAAGCCGGGCGAGAAGCTCTCGCTGCAGATGCACCATCACCGCGCCGAGCACTGGGTGGTGGTGTCGGGCACGGCGCGCGTGACCTGCGGCGACAAGGTCTGCCTGCTGTCGGAAAACGAGTCGACCTACATCCCGATCGGCGTCACCCACCGGCTGGAAAACCCGGGCAGGCTGCCCTTGCACCTCATCGAAGTGCAGTCCGGCAGCTACCTCGGCGAGGACGACATCGTCCGCTTCGAGGATATCTACCAGCGCGCGTAGGGTCTGCGGCAAGGCCAGGCAGGCATAGCGGGCCAAGCGGGTTCGTCCAGCTTACGGACGAACCCGCTTGCGCAGCGGAACCGTGCGAACCCCTTCCGGAACGCGGGCATACAATGCCCGCAACTGAACCGAGCAAGGGGGGAGCACCATGAAAACAATGCTTGCAGCGTCTGGCCTGGCCATCAGCATGACGCTGGGCCTGGCAGCGCCGGCGGCGCATGCCCAGAGCGGTGCGCCACTGCTGGACCTGACCCTGTACGGCCAGCTCGAACGCTGGCTGGGCATCGGCCCGCTGGACCTGCGCAACATCTACACACGCCAGACCGGTCACAACTCGCGCGACTTCCACGAGGCCGCCGATGGCGCCGGCATCACGTTCACGCTCCTGCAGGTCACCAACGACTTCGGCCAGAGCTGGATCGTCGGCGGCTACAACCCGCAGAGCTGGTCGTCCACCGACGGCTGGCACGAAACCCCGCGTGACTGGCAGCGCACCGCCTTCATCTTCAATTACACCGCCGGCGAACTGTGGCGCCAGGTCCAGACCAGCGACATTCTCCCGAACCGCGGATTGCGCCAGACCTTCAATGAGCCCAATCACGGTCCGACCTTCGGCGCCGGCCCCGACCTGCTGGTCAACGACCGCCTGAATGCCGCACTGTCCTGGCAGGTAAGCTACGGCAACGGGCTCACCGAGGGCACCAGCATCATCGACGGCAGCACGGGCGGCCAGCTGTTCCAGGTCGACGCGCTCGAGGTGTATTCGATCTCCCCGGTACCGGAGCCGGCCAACACGGCGATGTTCCTCGGCGGCCTGGGCGTGCTGGGCTGGACCGCATGGCGGCGCCGCGCGCGTCCGGCGCCCCGGCGCACGCACTGAAGGGCAGTGCAGCCTGCGGCCGGCGCCTTGACAGGCGTGAGATGACTGAACGGCAAGCTGTGGCATGATGGCGGCGGAGCCTTGGTTCCGCCCCCGTTCATCCTGCGACCGATCCATGCGACCGACCCTGCACGCTTACCTGGGTGCGCGCTTGCGCGCCGTCCTGCTCTGCTGCCTGTCCCTGCTGTGCGCCGCCGGCGCCCTCCATGCCCCAGCTGCGCTTGGCGCGACCGGCGCCTCCGCGCTCACGCCCCGGCAACTGGCGATCGTCATCAACGACGACGATCCGTCCAGCGTCGCCGTCGGCGCCTACTACCGCAAGCGCCGCGCGATCCCGGCCGCCAACGTGGTGCACGTGCGCATACCCGGCAAGCCGCGCAGCATCAGCCCGGCGCGCCTGCGCCTGCTGAAGGAAGAAATCGACAGCCGGCTGGGTCCGGAGATCCAGGCCGTGCTGATGGTCTGGACCGCGCCGTATGCCGTGGACTGCAATTCCATCACCAGCGCCTACACCCTCGGCTTCGACGGCAGCCAGTGCGCCAGGACCTGCGCCGCCGGCCAGCCCAGTCCATATTTCAACAGCAAGTCGGCGCGCCCCTATACCGACCACCAGATGCGCATCTCGATGCTGCTGCCGACCGCATCGGTGCAGGGGGCGAAAGACCTGATCGACCGCGGCGCGGCCGCCGGCTTTCGCACCGTGCCGGCCACCGCCTATTACCTCGCCACGTCGGAAAAGGCGCGCAACACCCGCGCCGGTTTTTTCCCGCGCCCGGGACGCATCCCCGGACGCCGCCTGAGCACCCGGGTCATGCAGGCCGACGTGCTGGAAGGGGTGCGCGATGTGCTGGTCTACCAGACCGGCATGGCCCAGGTGCCCAAGCTGGAGACCCTCGGCTTCGTGCCCGGCGCCCTGGCCGACCACCTGACCTCGCTCGGCGGCGACCTGCTGGGAACGTCCCAGATGAGCAGCCTGCGCTGGCTGGAAGCCGGCGCCACCGCCAGCTACGGCACCGTCAGCGAGCCGTGCAACCATTGGCAGAAGTTTCCTAACCCCTCCGTCCTGTTGCGCCACTACCTGAGCGGTAACAGTGCCATCGAAGCCTACTGGAAGAGTGTTGCGTGGCCAACACAAGGCCTCTTCATCGGCGAGCCCCTCGCCGCACCCTACCGTTCCCGCTAAAACCGGCTCTTCCCTATGAGAGAGAAGGAAGCACATGCTTCCTTCTCCCCGCGCGTGCCTGTTGTAGAGGCAATGACATCAAAAACTTGTCACGGGGATGTAAATTTATTTATTTACACTAATTTTTCCCAATGATAAATTTCATTTTGCTAATTTATTCCCCTTAAATACAGATCCGGATCAAACATCAGGGACCCCATGAACAAGATCGCCGCATCGCCTCTTTCTCCCGGCCGCCTTACGGTCCTGGCCAGCCTGCTTGCCAGCCTTTCGGTATCGGCTTTTGCCGCATCGCCCGACATCGTCATCAGCCAGGTGTACGGCGCCGGCGGAAACGGCAGCGGCGCCAACGTCGCCACTTACAAGCACGATTTCATCGAACTGTTCAACCGTAGCGGCGCCGCCGTGGATATCGGCGACTGGAGCGTGCAGTACGCTTCGAGCACCGGAAGTTCGTGGCAGGTGACGCGGATCCCGGCCGGCACCCGGATCGAGCCGGGCCAGTACTTCCTGATCCGTGAGGCGTCCGGCGCCGCCGCCGTGCCGGATACCCCGTCCGACCTGAACGGCAGCATCCCGATGGCCGGCGCGGCCGGCAAGGTGGCGCTGGTCAGGAACGGGACGGCCCTCGGCGGCACCAAGCCGACCGGCGCCACGGTGGTCGACCTGGTCGGCTACGGCAGCGGCACCAACGGCTTCGAAGGCGATGCGCCGACTGCCGGCATCGGCAACACCAGCTCGGCCTCGCGCGCAGCGGACGGCTGCCAGGACAGCGACCAGAACGGCGTCGACTTCAGCATCGGCCCGGTCGCCCCGCGCACCAGCGCCAGCCCGCGCAACATGTGCTCGGGGGGCGAACCGGTCGCCGCGCCGATCGTCGCCAGCTGCCCGGCGGGCCTGCAGGTCGAGCAGGGCAGCGGCGGCTCGGCGCTGCTGTCGGCCAGCGACGCGGACAGCATCGTCAACAATGCCGTGATCGTCTCCGGCGCCGCGCCGGGCATCGGCCTGAGCGGCCTGGCGCCGGCCGGCGCCATCGGCGCCAGCGCCAGCGTGACCCTGCAGGTCGGCGCCGCCGTCGCGGCCGGCAGCTACCCGGTCAAGGTCAGCTTCACCAACAACGACAGCCAGGAACAGAGCTGCACCGTGGCCGTGAGCGTCGCCGGCCAGCTCAGCATTCCGCAAATCCAGGGCAGCGGCCCGGCCAGCCCCTACGCCGGCACGGTACAGTCGACCGAAGGCGTGGTGACGGCAAAGCTGGGCAACAGCCTGTTCGTGCAGGATCCGGTGGGCGACGGCGACCCCACCACCTCCGACGGCATCTACGTCTTCAACAGCAATGCGGCGCTGGTCACCGGCATCAATCCGGGCGACCGCGTGCGCGTGAGCGGCAAGGTCACCGAATACCGCCCGAGCGGCGCCAACCGTACCTATACCGAGCTGACCGAGATCGCGCAGGTCGCCCGGCTGGCCAGCGGCCAGTCCGTGACGCCGACCAATATCGTGCTGCCCAACGCCGACCTGGCCCGCTATGAAGGCATGCTGGTGCGCTTCGTGTCGGACCTGACCGTGAACCAGAACAAGTACCTGGGCGACCGCGGCGAACTGACCCTGGCCTACGGCCGTCGCGAGAACCCGACCAACCGCTATCCCGCCGGTTCGCCGGAAGCGGCGGCGCTGGCGCAGGAAAATGCGGCCAACGAAGTGGTGCTGGACGATGGCATCTTCAGCGCCCCGGCCGTCATTCCCTACCTCGGCGAAGACAATACCGTGCGCGCCGGCGATACCGTGAGCGGCCTGACCGGCGTGCTCGACTACGGCTCGATCGGCGGCGGCGGGGCGGCGTTCAAGCTGCAGCCGACCGAAGCACCGCAGTTCTCGCGCAGCAATCCGCGTCCGGCAGCGCCGAGCCTGCCGGCCGGCGTCAAGGTCGCCAGCGCCAACGTGCTGAACTTCTTCACCACCTTCACCAACGGCGGCGACGCCTGGGGCCGCACCGGCCAGGGCTGCACCATCGGTTCGCGCACCGCGGCCAGCGAATGCCGCGGCGCCGACAACATGACCGAGTTCGTCCGCCAGCGCAACCAGATCGTGGCTTCGCTCAAGAGCCTGGACGCGGACGTGGTGGGCCTGATGGAAATCCAGAACAACGGCGACGTCGCCGTCGGCTACCTGGTCGAGCAACTCAATGCCGCCATCGGCCAGCCGGTCTATGCGGCCGTGCCGGCGCCTGCCGCAACCGGGACCGACGCCATCCGCGTGGCCATGATCTACAAGCCGGCCGTGGTCTCGCTGGTGGGGGGCGCCCTGTCGGACAGCGACCGCATCAATAACCGTCCGCCCATGGCCCAGACCTTCAAGGCCGGCAACGGCGCCAGGTTCTCCGTGATCGTCAACCACCTCAAGTCGAAAGCCAGCTGCGGCGGCGCCACCGGCGGCGACCTCGATCCGGGCAACGGCCAGGGCTGCTGGGATACCACCCGCGTCAACCAGGCCACGCGCCTGGCCGATGTCTTCATCCCGCAAGTGGTGCAGGCCGCCGGCGATCCGGACGTGCTGGTGATCGGCGACATGAACGCTTATGCCTTCGAGAACCCGATCAACCTGCTGACCAGCAAGGGCCTGGTCAACCAGATCGAGCGCTTCGTCCGTCCGCAAGGCATGCCGTATTCTTATGTGTTCGACGGCCAGGCAGGCTACCTCGACCATGCACTGGCCAGTGCTGCGCTGAGCGCGCAAGTGGCCGGCGCCGCCGAATGGCACAACAATGCCGACGAGCCGGAGCACATCGACTACAACCTCGGCGACACGGTCCAGGACCCGTATCGCGAGAACGCCTACCGCGCTTCGGACCATGACCCGGTGGTGGTCAGCCTGGACCTGAGCGCGCCGTATGCCGACGTCACCGCCTCGGTGAAGGTCACGCAGGGCGGCCTGACGATGAACCGCGCCACCCTGAAGTACAGCGGCAAGCTCACCTTCACCAACACCACCGCCGTGCCCCTGTCCGGCCCGCTGCACTTCGTGCTGCAGGGCCTGACCGAGGGCGTGAGCCTGGACGGCGCCAGCGGCACCCACGACGGCGCGCCTTACCTGACGCTGCCGGGCGCCGCGCTGGCCCCCGGCGCCAGCGTGAGCGTCACCGTCACCTTCAGCAACCCGTCGAAGAAGGCGATCGGCTACACGCCGAAGCTGTTCTCGGGCTCGTTCTAATATCAAGGGAAAACTGTCATGACCAACTTCAAGAACCTGTTCCTGCGCGCCTTGCTGGCGCTGTCGATCCTGGCGGCCGCGCCGGCGGCACTGGCCGGACCGCTGTACCGCGTGACGCTCGATACCGGCGCCAGCGACTGGGTCGGCCTGTCCGGCTACCTCGACCTGAGCTTCGGCGGCTATGTCGGGGTCGGCCCGGCCAAGGCGACCGTGACCAATCTGCACGGCGCTTTCGACGAGAGCGTGGAGGCGTACTTCGAATCGCTGGCCGGCGGCAACCGCGCCGATGGCTTCACCCTGGTGGCCAGCGAGAACCTGTCGCTGGTGAGCCAGGCGGTGACCTTCGGCGGCATCTTCAGCTTCGACCTGCGTTTCGAGGAAGCGCTGGCCGGACTGGGCGCGGACTTCGGCGTTTCCCTGGTCGACAGCGACTTCGCCCCGCTGACCGGCGACTTCCCGGCGCTGACCTTCTTCCTGGTGCCGGGCGAAGAAACCACCATGGTCGGCGCCGAGCTGGCGCGGGTCGAGGTCTTGCCGGAAGGGGACGTGCCGGAACCGTCGGACTGGGTGCTGGTCGCCACCGGACTGTTCCTGCTCGGTGCGACCCGGCGCCTGCAGCGCCGCTGAGCCTTGTCGCAGGATGCCGATTCCTGGGGCAAAAAAAAAGGCGCTGTTACCTTTATCTATTGATGACCCCGATTGCGATGCGTAAAAACTGTTCCGCAGAAATTACCTGCGCGCGGTCGAGCACCCGGTGCCAGCCGAGGTAATTCGGCAGGTAGCGCGATGCCACGCCGCGGAAGCGGGCCAGCCAGTCGCGCAGACGCTGATGGAAGGCGTTGACGTTCTGGACGTGGAGGGCGTTGCCAGCGTCACGGCGCACACGCACGCCGGCGCGCAAGTTGACCGCCTGGTGGGCGATCCCATGTTTGCGTGAGAACGTCCGGTAAACGGCATTGGCGTCGCTGACCAGGAGTGCTTGCCGGTCGAGCTTGGGCAGCAGGTGGCGTTCCAGGTGCACCGCCTTCAAGGCCCCGCGCCCGACCAGTGCGCCGATGGTCTGCCTGGCGCGGTCGCGTGCCACCAGGATGCAGTCGAGCTCGTTTGAGATGCCGCGTTTGCGCGCCGCGCCGCCACGCTTTCTCGGCGCCCGGTCCAGCTTGCGCGCGCCCTTTTGCGATTCCAGGATGAACATTTCATCGGCCTCGACGATGCCGCTCAATTGCTCTGGTTGGTCGTGCTTGACCCGGTCGACGAAGCGGTGGCGCCAGCGAAACGCGGTGTTGCGGTGCACGCCCACGTCAAGGGCGGCGCGGCGCACTGATGTGGCCCCGATCAATGCGTCCAGGTAGTCGAGCCATTTTTCGCGCAGCCGCAGCCGTGCCAAAGGCGTGCCGCTCAGGTCGTTGAAGCTGCGGCCGCATTCCCTGCAGCGATAGCGCTGCAGGCCGTTGGCATGGCCGTGCCGGTGGCAGCGCTGGGAGGCGCAGCGCGGGCAGGCGCGTTGGGGTGCGCGGATCTGCTCGATGAGGGCGACGACCCGGTCCAGCCCTGCGGCCGGATGCAATGCCGCCAGTGTTTGTTGGCGCTGCGCCCCGTTCAGCGCGGGCAGCCGCGCGAACCATTTCGTGAAGCTGGGTGTTTTCACGGCCGCTTCCTGTCGATGGAGACAGGTGTTCGACCAGGGAGGTGCTCAGCAGTTCAGCCCTCATCCATAGTTAACGCTGACAGAGCCAAAAAAAACGGCGCCGAAAGGCGCCGTGACGGATGCGTCGGGAGGAGGATTACGACCGGGTGATGCCGTCGGCTTCGGCTGCGGCACGGCGCATCGCGTCCACGCGGTAGGCTTCGGCATTGCCGTCGATGATGCGCAGGCTGGCGCAGCCTTCGGCGGCGCAGTCCGGGACCGGATTGTTGGGGCCGGCGGCGGCGGCGACCGCCGGGCCGGTCGAGGCTGCAGGCGCGGCGACTGCGATGGCGGGAGCGCCCGCCGCGACGCCCAGGTCGCTCTGCACTGCCGCGCCGAGCGTCATCGACACTTGGCTTTCCTGTTGGCCTGCGCCGCACGCGGTCAGGAGGGTAGTCAGGGCGATGGCGGCGATAGTACGGAAGGAGGTGTTCATGATCGGTCTGTGGAGCAAGCTCGTCGGTAACGAATCTAATTGTAGAGAGTAAATTTTTCCGGTGCTCAATTATTTTCATTAGTGAACAGAAAATATTAAAGTTTAGAAATAGAATTGCGCGATGTTCGTGGGTTTTAGTGGCAGTTGCGGAATATGTTTTTAAGGGAATAAAAAATTCTGTGTGGCAATTGATGTTCTACGGCAACACTTTCTTTGCTGCCTCTGCTGCCCGGCGACGGCCTGCGAATGCCGGTCGCGTTGGCAAGCCCGGCCATGCACACCCCGATTCGCTTGACCACGTCCGGGCAAGCAGGGAAGATGAACGGCATGCGAAAACTCCTTTTAATCCTCCTGCTCGGCTGTACCGCCTGCAGCACCCAGGCCCAGGATCCCGGCCGCAAGCAAAGCCCTGGCGAGACAGCGGCGGCCGCGCACGGTGGCGACACGCTGGCGCGCATCCGCGCCCTGATCGGCGAGGCTTCCTGTACCCATTCCGGCCAGTGCCGCAGCCTGCCGGTCGGGGCGCTGGCCTGTGGCGGCCCGCAGGCCTACCTGCCGTATTCCGAATCGCGCACCGACGAGAAAGCCTTGCGCGCGCTCGCCGAGCAATACAAGGCCGAGCGCCAGGCCGAGATCAAGGCCAGTGGCCTGGTGTCCACCTGCCGCTACCTGGTCGACCCGGGTGCGGTCTGCAGCAGCGGCAGTTGCCAGCTCGGCGCCTCCTCCCCGGCGGCACCGCCGGTGGCGCGCTGACCCATCCCGATTCGTCTGCTTCGCTTGCGAGCGCAGCCGCTGTGCGGCAGCGCAAGCGGGCCCGCGCAGGCGCCTGCGATAGTGACAGCCGTCGCTGTGCGCAATGTCGCGGCAATGACAAAAGAGAAAGAAATGTTGTCTTGACATCGGGCGGCGTGGTAGCCTTCCAAGCCAGGCTTTTCGTATGTGCAATTAGGAGTGGGTCGATGCATTCAGTAATGGAACAGCACGCTCAAGCGCGTGCCGCCTCATGCGTGGCCGTGCGCGGCATGGCGCGCAACGGGCAGCGGGGCTTCACGCTGCTCGAGCTGCTGGTGGTGATCGTGATCATCGGCCTGCTCGCGGCGTATGTCGGTCCCAAGTATTTCTCGCAACTGGGCAAGTCCGAAGTGACGGTGGCAAAGGCGCAGATCGACGCCTTCGACAAGTCGCTCGACACCTATCGCCTCGACGTCGGCCGCTATCCGAGCGCCGAGGAAGGCCTGAATGCCCTCATGGCCGCGCCGCCGAGCGCCGGCGCCAAATGGAACGGTCCCTACCTGAAGAAAGGCGTGCCGCAGGATCCCTGGGGCCGTCCTTACCAGTACCGCGCACCGGGCAGCAAGGGAGAGTACGACATCCTCTCGCTCGGCAAGGATGGCCAGCCGGGCGGTACCGGCGAGAATGCCGACATTTCGTCGAACTGAGCGCGACCAGTACACCGTCACCGTTCCATAGAGCTAACACCTAGCAGGGCCCGCCTTCATGCAGTTTGCCGTTCGCACCCTTGCGCCCGACATGTCGATTTCGAACCTGGTCGTCGACGCCGCCGACGCGCTCGACGCGCGCCGCCAGGTCGAGGCGCGCGGGCTGTTCGTCAGCGCCGTCGAGCCGGCCCGGTCCTCGCCGCTGGGCCTGTTCAGTGGCTTCGACCGCAAGAGCGGCGGCAGGCTGTCGCTGGTCCTGTTCAGCCAGGAACTGCTGGCCCTGCTCAACGCCGGGCTCGGCATCGTCGAGGGCCTGGAAGCGCTGCTCGAAAAAGAAGCCAGCCCGGGCGCGCGCGGCGTGCTCGAGCGGCTACTGGCCGGCCTGCGCGAGGGCAAGCGCTTCTCCGGCGTGCTGGCAAGCCAACCCGATCTGTTCCCGCCGCTGTATGTCGGCATCGTGCGCGCCGCCGAGGGCACCAGCGACCTGCCGCGCGCGCTCACGCGCTACATCGACTACCAGCAGCGCATCGACATCGTGCGCGCCAAGATCGTCAGCGCCTCGATCTACCCGGTGATCCTGTTGCTGGTGGGCGGCGGGGTGAGCGCCTTCCTGATCGGCTATGTGGTGCCGAAGTTCGCCGAGGTCTACCAGGGGGCAGGGCGCTCGCTGCCCTGGATGTCGCAGTTGCTGCTCGACTGGGGCCAGTTCGCCGCCAGCCACGGCAGTGCGATCCTGGTCGCGGCGCTGCTGCTGCTGGCCGGCGCGATGGCCGGCGGGCGCCACCTGCTGCGCAGCGGCGGCATCAACCGCCTGCTGGTGCGTTTGCCCGGCATCGGCGAGCGCGCCCGCATCTACGAACTGTCGCGCCTCTACCTCACGCTCGGCATGCTGACCGAGGGCGGCATCACCATCGTCGGCGCCATCGAGACGGTGCAGCCGATGGTGTCCGGGAACGTGCGCAAGGGCCTGCTGCATGCGCGCGCCGCCGTCGAATCGGGCCAGCCGCTGTCGAACGCGTTCGAGGCCAACGGCCTGACCACGCCGATCTCGCTGCGCATGCTGCGGGTGGGCGAGCGCACCGGCGACATGGGGCCGATGCTGACCCAGTCGGCCGCCTTCTACGACGGCGAGATCAGCCGCTGGATCGACCGTTTCACCCGGACCTTCGAGCCGCTGCTGATGGCGGCCATCGGCCTGGTGGTGGGCGCCATCGTGGTGCTGCTCTACATGCCGATCTTCGACCTGGCCGGAGACATGGGATGAGTGCGGGGATGAGTGCGGGGATGAGCGAAGCCGGCGCCATGCATCCGCTCGATCCGGCGCTGCTGGCCAGGGCCCGCGCGCAGGCCGCGCAGTCGCGGCGCGGCCTGGTGGCCGAACTCGAGGGCCTGACCGGTCTGGAGCCGCGTCGCATCGTGCGCGAGCTGGCGGCCCCGTTCGCGCTGCCGGTGATGGAGACCGCCGCCATGCTGGAGCAGTCTCCCGCCTTCGACCTGCTGCCGCTGGCGGGGGCGATGGCGCGCCACTGCGTGCTGCTGCGCGACGCGGGCGGGCGCTTGCGCGGCGTGCTGTCCGATCCGTTCGACCTCGACCTGCAGACCTGGCTCGGGGCGCAGGCCCGCGCCACCGCCAGGGCCCCGCTCGAACTGTGCCTGGCGCTGCAGTCCGACATCCAGGCTTATCTCTCCAAGCAGGAAGAATCGGCGCGCGCCGTCGACAGCCTGGTCGGGGGCGACGGCGAAGCGCGGCGCGACGGCAAGACCGCCCAGGTGCTGTCCTTCGCCTCGGTGTCGGAAGGCGCCAGCCCGGCCGTCAAGCTGGTCAACTCCACCCTGTACGATGCGCTCAAGGCCGGGGCGTCCGACATCCACCTCGAGAGCACCGCCGGCGGCCTGGCGGTGAAGTACCGGGTCGACGGGGTGCTCGACCATGCGGCCACGGTGGGGGGCATCGAGCTGGCCGAGCACATCATCTCGCGCCTGAAGGTGCTGGCCGAACTCGACATCGCCGAGCGCCGCATCCCCCAGGACGGCAGCTTCCGGGTCGAATCCGGCGGGCGCGACATCGACCTGCGGGTCTCGATCATGCCCAGCATCCACGGCGAGGACGCGGTGATCCGTATCCTCGACAAGCGCGCCATGATCGAAGCCTACGGCGCGCTCACGCTGGAGGCGCTGGGCTTCGACGCGCCGTCGCTGGCGACCCTGCGCACGCTGGCGCAGGAAGCCTACGGCATGCTGCTGGTGACCGGGCCGACCGGTTCCGGCAAGACCACCACCCTGTACGCGGCGCTTACCGAGATCCATAACGGGCGCGAGAAAATCATCACCATCGAGGACCCGGTCGAGTACCAGCTGCCGGGCATCCTGCAGATTCCGGTCAACGAAAAGAAGGGCCTGACCTTTGCCAAGGGACTGCGCTCGATCCTGCGCCACGACCCCGACAAGATCATGGTCGGCGAGATCCGCGACCGCGAGACCGCCGAGATCGCGGTGCAGTCGGCCCTGACCGGCCACCTGGTGCTGACCACCGTCCACGCCAACAACGTGTTCGACGTGTTCGGGCGCTTCACCCACATGGGCATCGACCCGTATGCCTTCGTGTCGGCCCTGAACGGCATCTGGGCCCAACGTCTGATCCGCATGAACTGCCCGCACTGCGCCGAGCGCTACCAGCCGGACCTGCCCGAGCTGGCCTCGGTGCACCTGGCGCGCGAGGAGGCGCAGGACTACGTCTTCATGCGCGGCAAGGGTTGCGGCGACTGCCGCGGCACCGGCTACCGCGGGCGCCGCTCGATCGCCGAGATACTGACCCTGAACGACGAGATCCGCGAGCTGATCGTCGACAAGCAGCCGATCCGCCGCATCAAGGCCGCGGCCCATGCCAACGGCACCCGCAGCCTGCGCCTGGCCGCGCTCGACCTGGTCAGGCGCGGCGCCACCACCATCGACGAGATCAAGCGGGTGACGCTCCATGCGTAGACGGTTCGGACAGTCGCTGCGCCTCGGCGTCGCCGCCGACGGCCTTGCCCTGCTGCGGGTGAGCGGCTGGCCGCGCGCCGGCGCCGAGGTGCTGGCCACGGTGCCCCTGGAGGCCGGTGCGCCCGATGCGCTGGCCGCGGGCCTGCGCGCCCTGCTGGGCGACGCGAACCCGCGCGGCTGGCCGCTGACGGTGGTGCTGGCCGACGAGCTGGTGCGCCTGTGGCAGGTGACGCCGCCGCCGGGCGCCGCCCGCTTCAGCGACCTGCAGGCCGCTTGCGCCTTGCGCCATCAAAGCCTGTTCGGCGCGCCGCCGCTCGCGTGGCGCATCAGCGCCGACTGGAGCGCCGCGCGGCCTTTCCTGGCCGCCGCCGCGCCCGAGGCCCTGCTGGCGCTGCTGGAGACGCTGGCGCGCCAGCACCGTTTCCACCTGGTCGAGGTGACGCCGCAGTTCGTGGCCGCGATGAACGCCTGGCGCCGCGCGCACCGGCCCGGCGCCTGGTTCGGACTGGTGCATGGCGGCGTGCTCTCGCTCGCGGCCTTCGAGGGCGGCGCGCTGGCGGCGGTGCGCACCGCCGTGATCCCGCCCGATGCCGACCGCGACTGGCTTGAAGCCCATGTCGCGCGCGAAGCGCTGCGCGTCGGGGTGGGGCGGCCCGAGCGCCTGCAACTGTGCGGCGCCGCCCCCGCCGGCTGGGCCAGTGCGGCCGGCCGCCTGAAATTCGCCTGTACGCTGCTGGAAGACGACAGCGCCGACTGGCCCTTGCACGTGCGCCTGGCGCGCACCGGAATCGGATCATGAAGCGTACCCGGATCGACTTTGCCCCGCGCAGCCTGCGCCGCACCCTGTTCCGGGTGCCGCCGCGCTTTGCGGGTTTCCTGTTGCCGCTGGCCGTGATGTGCTTCGCGCTGGTGTCGCAGCTGCTCGCCTACCAGGAACAGCGCGAGCAGCTGGACGCGCTGCAGGCCGCCATCGCGGCCCGCTCGGGCGCCATGCGCCCGGTGCTGCTCGCGGCGCCGGCGGCGTTCATGGTGCCCGAGGCGCAGGCCCAGGCCGTCAACGAGGCCGTCATGCAGCTCAACCTGCCCTGGCGCGACCTGGTCGAGGCGGTGGGCGCGGCGACCCCGGCCAGCGTGGCCCTGCTGGCGCTGGAGCCGGACGCGAAGCGCCGCAGCCTGCGCATCACGGCCGAGGCGAAGAGCAGCGACGACATGCTGGCCTACGTGGCGGCGCTGCAGGAGGGGGGCTGGTTCGCGTCAAGCGCCCTGGTGCGCCACGAGATCGCCGAGCAGGAGCCGAACCGGCCCCTGCGTTTCCAGCTCAGCGCACAGTGGGAGATGGCCGAATCGGGCAAATCGGGCGAGTCGGGCGCATCGGGCGCATCGGCCGAGTCGGCAGCGGAGGACGGCCGATGAAGGACATGCCCCTGTCGACGCCGTGGCTGCGGGTGCAGTTGGCGCTGCGCCGCATGAATCCGGTGCTGGCCGGCGCGCTGGCGCTGGCGCTGGCCCTGGTGGTGGCGGTGCTCCTGATGGTGCAGGCGCTGGTCGACCTCGACGAGGAATACGCGGCGGCGCGGCGCCAGGCGGCGGCGCCGACGCCCTTGCCGTCCGCGCTGCCGGCGCCGCCGCCGAGCGCCGACCAGAACCTGGCGCATTTCTATGCCTCGCTGGGCGAACGCGGCAAGGTCGACCGCCAGCTCAAGACCCTGTTCGCGCTGGCCGCGAAGAACGGCCTGCTGCTCCGCCAGGGCGAATACCGCAGCGCCCAGGACCGCGCCGGGCGTTTTCTCACCTACCAGATCACGCTGCCGGTGACCGGCCGCTATGGGGCGATCTGGCAGTTCGCCTTCGACGCGCTGCGCGCGCTGCCGCATGCCGCGCTCGACGACGTCGCGTTCCGGCGCGATGCGATCGGCAGCGAGACGGTCGAGGCGCGCCTGCGCCTGACCTTGTACCTGGCGCCCATGCCGGGAGTGCCGCGATGAAGCCGCGCCATCTTGCCATGGGCGTCGCCCTGGCGGCAGCCGCGGGCCTGGCGATCTTCGGCGACAGGACGCCGGAGGATGCCGTGGCCGAACCGGTCGAGCGCGCGCAGGCGTTGGCGGCGCAGGCGCCTGCGCGCGCCGCCGCGGCCGCCGGAAACGAACAAGACAAGGCCCCGGTCATCCTGCGCCAGCTCGATCGCGAGGTCCTGATCGGCGACAGGGGCGAGCGCTTCAACGCGGGCGGGCATGGCGGCGAAGACGGCGTGTTCGCGCGCCAGGACTGGACCCCGCCGCCGCCAGCGCCGCCGCCGGCCCCGCCGCCGCCGCCGCCCAGCGCACCGCCGCTGCCGTTCACCTTCATCGGCAAGTCGCTGCAGGACGGCGTCTGGGAAATCTACCTGGCGCGCGGCGACCGCACCCACCTGGTGCGCGAGAACACCGTCATCGACGGCGCCTACCGTGTCGATGCGATCAAGCCGCCGGTGCTGACCCTGACCTACCTGCCGCTGAACCAGGTTCAGCAGCTCAATATTGGAGTATTCGACTGATGGTTCGTATCCGCACATGCATGCTGGCTGCCGGTCTCGGGGTGCTGCTGCTCGCCGGCTGCGCCGGGCAGCGCGCCTACCAGGAAGGCAATGCGCTGGTGGCGCGGGACCAGGTCGCGGCCGGCCTGGTGAAATACCAGGAAGCGGTGAGCGCCGACCCGCGCAATCCCGCATACCGCGCGGCCTACCTGCGCGCGCGCGACAGCGCGGCCGACCGCCTGCTCAGGCAGGCCGAGGCCGCGTTCGCCGACGGCCAGGCGGAACGGGCGCTGCAGGACTACCGCCGGGTGCTGGCCTTCGACCCGGCCAACGAGCGCGCCCGCAGCGGCCTGCGCCAGGTCGAGGCCGACCGCCGCCATGCCGGCATGCTGGACGCGGCCCGCGCCGCCGTCGAAAAGGGCGACTTCGATACCGCACGCGAGAAGCTGGGCGCGATCCTGACCGAGCGCCCGGGCCACGAGCCGGCGCGCCTCCTGATGCTCGAGGTCGACGAGAAGGCGGCCGCCAGCCCTGGCGGCGAAGCGGCCCTGGCCGCGGCTTTCCGCAAGCCGATCAGCCTGGAGTTCCGCGACGCGCCGCTCAGGCAGGTGTTCGAGATCATCTCGCGCCATTCGGGCCTGAACTTCGTGTTCGACAAGGACGTCAAGACTGACCAGCGCAGCTCGATCTTCCTGAAGAACAGCACGGTCGAGGCAGCGGTCTACTACCTGTTGATGACCAACGGGCTCGAACGCCAGGTCATGGACGGCAACACCGTCCTGATCTATCCGAACGTGGCGGCCAAGCTGAAGGAATACCAGGAGATGACGGTCAAGACCTTCTTCCTGGCCAATGCCGAGGCCAAGAACATCGCCAACACCTTCAAGACCATCCTCAAGGCGCGCGACGTGGTGGTGGACGAAAAGCTCAACCTGGTGATCCTGCGCGACAGCCCGGAGGCGGTGCGCGTGGCCACCCGGCTGGTGGCGCTGCAGGACGTGCCCGAACCGGAAGTCATGCTCGAGGTCGAGGTGCTCGAGATCAAGCGCAGCCGCGTCACCGACCTCGGCATCCGCTGGCCGGGCGCGGTGTCGTTCTCGCCGCTGGCCACGCTGGACGGCGTGCCGGTCACCATCGACGAGCTGCGCGGCCTGAACAGCCGCAACGTCGGCACCCTGAGCGAGCTGACGGCCACGGTCAATGCCAACAAGACCGACGGCGATTCGAACACCCTGGCCAATCCGCGCATCCGGGTGCGCAACAAGGAGAAGGCCAAGGTCGTGATCGGCGACAAGATCCCGAACATCTCGACCACGATCTCGTCGGGGGTGGGCGGCTTCGCGTCCGAATCGGTCAACTACGTGGACGTGGGCCTGACCCTGAACGTCGAGCCGACCATCTACCTGAACAACGAGGTCGGCATCCGCATCTCGCTCGAGGTGAGTTCGCTGGGCGAGTCGGTGACCACCCGATCCGGCACCGTCGCCTACCGCATCGGCACCCGTTCGGCCACCACCTTCCTGCAGCTCAAGGACGGCGAGAACCAGGTGCTGGCGGGCCTGATCAGCAACGAAGACCGGTCCGGGGCCAGCAAGGTGCCGGGCATCGGCGAGCTGCCGATCATCGGCCGCCTGTTCGGCAGCACGCGCGACTCGAACGACCGCACCGAGATCGTGCTGTCGATCACGCCGCACCTGGTGCGTACCGTGCAGCGCCCGCCGGCGGCCGCCTCCGAGTTCGGCGCCGGCACCGAGGCCAGCTTCCGCCGCCGTCCGGACAACACCGCGCGCGCGCCGGTGCAGTTGCCGGTGAATGCCAATGCGGCCGCCGCGGCGCGACCCGCAGGCGCCCCGGCGGCGCCGGTGTCGGTGCCGCCGTCCCAACTGCCGGTGACGCCGCAGGGCGGTTCGCCGCAATCCGGTCCGCCGCCGTCGGCGCCCGCGCCGAACATCCAGGTCGTGCCGGTGCCGCCGCCGCCCGCCCAGGCAACACAGCGCTGATGGCCAAACGCGGCTTCACGCTCATCGAGCTGCTGGTGACGCTGGCGATCCTGGCCCTGCTGGGTACGCTGGCGCTGCCGGCGGCCCAGGTCACGGCGCAGCGCCGCGACGAGGTGGAACTGCGGCGCGCCTTGCGCGAGATCCGTGCCGGCATCGACGCCTACAAGAAGGCCAGCGACGAAGGCCGCGTGGCCAAGGCCGCCGGCAGCTCGGGCTATCCGCCGCGCCTGGCGGTCCTGGTCGAGGGGGTACGCGACCTGCGCAGCCCGAAGCAGGCCCGGATCTACTTCATGCGGCGCCTGCCGCGCGACCCTTTCCATGCCGACCCGGAGAGCGCGGACGCCGACACCTGGGGCAAGCGCAGCTACGCCAGCGAGCCGGACGAGCCGAAAGAAGGGGAGGACGTCTACGACGTCTACTCGATGTCCGAGAGGCCCGGCCTGAACGGCATCCCCTACAACAAATGGTGAGCACGATGCCCAGCCGCCCGCATTCCCGCCCGCATTTCCCCTTGCACCCGCGCGCCTTCACCCTGATCGAACTGCTGGTGGTGCTGGGCATCGTGGCCCTGCTGCTCACGCTCGCGGTGCCGCGCTTCTTCCCGAGCATCGACTCGACCCGCGAGACCATCCTCGCGGAGAACCTGCGCAATACGCGGGCCGTGATCGACCAGTTCCGCGCCGACACCGGGCGCTATCCGGATTCGCTCGAGCAGCTGGTCGAAAAGAAGTACCTGCGCGAGCTGCCGATGGACCCGATCACCGAAAGCCGCGAGACCTGGATCGTGGAGCCGCCGCCGGAAGGAGAGCAGGGCGAGCTCGGCAACGTGAAGAGCGGCGCCCCGGGCAATGGCCGCAAGGGCAAGCCCTACGGGGAGTGGTAGATGCGCGCCGGCGCCTGTCCACGCCGGCAGCAGGCCGGGTTCACCTATCTTGGGCTGATCATCTTCGTGTTCATCGTCGGCCTGGTGGGCGCCGCCACGCTGAAGATCGGCGCGCTGCTGCAGCGCGCCCACGCGGAACAGGAGCTGCTGGAGATCGGCGCGCAGTTCAGCGCAGCGCTGAAGAGCTATGCGGATGCGACCCCGCGCGGCCGGCCGCCGCAGCCGATGAGCCTGGAGGAGCTGTTGCGCGACACGCGCTTCCCGAGCCCGCGCCGGCACCTGCGCAAGATCTTCGTCGATCCGGTCGGCGGCAAGGCCGAATGGGGGCTGGTGCGGGCCGGCGCGGGCGGGCGCATCCTGGGTGTGCACAGCCTGTCGCAGGCGGCGCCGCTCAAGCAGGGGAATTTCGACAGGCGCTTCCCCGGCTTCGACAGGCGCGAGCATATCTCGGACTGGACGTTCATGGCGGACCAGCAGGGTGTGGCGGCGCCCCTCGCGCCCGGCGCCCGTCCGCCTGGCATCCCGCCGCCCCTGCCGGGAACGCTCACGCCACCGCCACCGCCGCAAGCGCCCGTGCGCGAGCCGCCGCAGCCGGAGTTGCAGCCGGAGTTGCAGCCGGAGCCGGAACCCGATCCGCCGAAGGACGCAGTGCCGGCGGACGAGCCGCCGCCCGAGCCGGAAGAGGAGCAAGCTGACGAGCCTGCGATCCAGTCACAGGATTCGGGGAGCTAGGGTGGTCCGGGGCGGGTCGCCTACTTGGCGCGGCGCTTGAAGTCGCGCGGACGGAAGCCCAGCAGCATCAGCACCGCGAAATAGGCGAGGGCGGCGACGCCGATGATCGCCGCCAGCGCGCCCGCGCGCAGCAGCGGGGTGGCGCGCAGCGCGATCCAGTCGAATTGCAGCTGGCCGAACCACGACACCGCGCCCATCACGCTCACCGCCACCAGCAGCTTGAAGAAGAACTTGCCCCATCCCGGTTGCGGCACGTAGATTCCGCGGCGGCGCAGCCCGCTGTAGAGAAAAGCGGCGTTGATGCAGGCGCCCAGGCCGATCGACAGCGCCAGGCCGGCCACGCCGAAGCCCAGCCGCCATACGAACACCAGGTTGAGCAGCTGGGTCACGACCAGCACGCCGAGCGCGATCTTCACCGGCGTGCGCACTTCCTGGCGCGCGTAGAAGGCCGGCGCCAGGGTCTTGACCAGGATGAAGCCGAGCAGGCCGGCGCTGTAGGCCATCAGCGGCAGCGAGGAGGCCCGCACGTCGGCGGCATCGAACACGCCATAGTGGAACAGGGTGGCGATCATCGGCACCGCCAGCGTCGCCATGCCGACCGAGGAGGGCAGCGCCAGCAGGAAGGTCAGGCGCAGGCCCCAGTCCAGCAGCGAGGAGTATTCCTGGGTATCGCCTTCGGTATTGGCCTTGGCGAGGCTGGGCAGCAGGATGGTGCCCAGCGCCACGCCGAGCAGGGCGGTGGGGAATTCCATCAGGCGGTCGGCGTACTGCAGGGCCGTCACCGCGCCGGCTGCCAGGCTGGCGGCGATGGTGGTGTTGATCAGGAGGCTGATCTGCGCCGCCGACACCGCGAACACGGCCGGCCCCATCTTGCCCAGCATGCGGCGCACGCCGCTGTCGCGCAGCCCGGTCATCGGATTGAGCGCGATGCGCGGCAGCATGCCGAGCTTGACCAGCGAAGGAATCTGGACCGCCACCTGGGCCAGGCCGCCGACGCAGACGCCCACCGCCATCGCGTAGATCGGCTGCTCGAACCAGTCGGCCAGCACCAGTGCCGACACGATGAAGGAGATGTTCAGCAGCACCGGGGTGAAGGCCGGAATCTTGAACTGGCGCCAGGTATTGAGCACGCCGCTGGCCAGGGCCACGAAGGCCATGCAGGCGATGTAGGGGAACATCATGCGCGTCATGACCACCGCCGCGTCGAAGGCCGCCAGCTCGCGCTGCAGGCCACCGCCGATCAGGTAGATCAGCAGCGGCGCGGCGAGGATGCCGACGATGCTGGTGAGCACGGTGGCCCAGATCAGGACGGTGGCCACGTGGTCGACCAGGGTCTTGGTGGCGGCCTGGCCATGCTTGGTCTTGTATTCGGTCAGGATCGGGACGAAGGCTTGCGAGAACGCACCCTCCGCGAACAGCCGCCGCAGCAGGTTGGGCAGGCGGAAGGCGATGTTGAAGGCATCGGTGAAATTCGAGGCGCCGAAGGTGGCGGCAAACAGGCTGTCGCGCAGCAGACCGGTCACGCGGGACACCATGGTCATGCTGGAAATTGCGGCGAGGGTACGGAGCAGGTTCATGGCGGGCGATTATACTTGGGCAACACCCGCACAGGACCGGCACACGCTGGGCAAACGCGAGAATTATTCGTCCAGCCTATGAGATTGGGACGACAATTATGCATTTATGAATTGCCCTGATCGGTTTCCTTCGCTATAATCGTGGGCTGTACTGAATTCTGTTAGCAGACACTAATCGTTGGGCAGGCACCCGTCGTACACCAATGAGGAGCGCCGGTTTCACTCGCTAATGTTTGCAAACGCAACTTGACCCCGATTTAGGAAATTTCATGGCAAATACCGCACAAGCGCGCAAACGCGCTCGTCAAGCAGTTAAGCAAAACGCGCACAACTCGGCACAGCGTTCGACCCTGCGTACCGCAATCAAGGCAGTTCGCAAGGCCATCCAGGCTGGCGACAAGGCCGCTGCGACCACCATCTTCCAGCAGTCCGTGTCGACCATCGACAGCATCGCTGACAAGAAGATCATCCACAAGAACAAAGCAGCCCGCCACAAGAGCCGTCTGGCCGCTGCCCTGAAGGCACTGTCCGCTTAATAGCGAGGTGCGTGCGGCCCCTGGGCCGCGCAGGCAGTTCTGTGCAGAGAAAGACCCGCCCGACTTCGGTCCCGGCGGGTTTTTTCGCTCCTTGCGCACGCTCCAGCCTGCTTCGCGCCGGCCCTGCCGGCGGAGGCGCCATATTCTAAAACCGTGGCGCACAGTAAAATACTGGTGCATAATGTGAAACGCCGTCTTATGTCTTATAGAAGACTTCAGCAAGTCTTGCAGTTGCAGACCCGAGCGTTACCACCTGTTTTTTGACATCGCGCCGATCGCGCGAGCATCGAGGAAAAAGCGTATGAGCAGTGATCCGACCATCATCTACACCCTGACCGACGAGGCACCGCTGCTGGCGACCCACGCCTTCCTGCCAGTCGTCAGCACCTTCACCAAGCCGGCCGGCATCAAGGTCGAGCAGAGCGACATCTCGGTCGCCGCCCGTATCCTGGCCCAGTTCCCGGAAAACCTGACGCCTGAGCAGCGTGTGCCGGACGCCCTGAGCGAGCTGGGCAAGAAGACCCTGGAGCCGGACGCGAACATCATCAAGCTGCCGAACATCTCGGCCTCGGTGGGCCAGCTGGTCGCCGCGATCAAGGAACTGCAGGGCAAGGGCTACAATCTGCCGGACTACCCGGCCGACCCGAAGACCGACGAGGAAAAGGCCATCAAGGCCCGCTACGGCAAGTGCATCGGCTCGTCCGTGAACCCGGTCCTGCGCGAGGGTAACTCCGACCGCCGCGCGCCGAAGGCGGTCAAGGAATACGCCCGCAAGAACCCGCACTCGATGGGCGAGTGGTCGCAGGCATCGCGCACCCACGTGTCGCACATGACCCACGGCGACTTCTACCACGGCGAAAAGTCGATGACCCTGGATGCCGCCCGCGAAGTCAAGATGGAGCTGGTCACCAAGTCGGGCCAGACCATCGTCCTGAAGCCGAAGGTCGCGCTGCAGGCCGGCGAAGTCATCGATTCGATGTTCATGAGCCGCAAGGCCCTGCTGGACTTCTACGAGAAGCAGATCGAGGACGCCAAGGACACCGGCGTGCTGTTCTCGCTGCACGTCAAGGCGACCATGATGAAGGTGTCGCACCCGATCGTGTTCGGCCACTGCGTGCGCATGTTCTACAAGGACGCGTTCGAAAAGCACGGCGCCCTGTTCGACAGCCTCGGCATCAACGTCAACAACGGCATGGCCGACCTGTACAACAAGATCGCCGACCTGCCGGCCTCGCAGCGCGAAGAGGTCGAGCGCGACCTGCACGCCTGCCAGGAGCACCGTCCGGCGCTGGCCATGGTCGACTCGGCCAAGGGCATCACCAACTTCCACTCGCCGAACGACGTGATCGTCGACGCATCGATGCCGGCGATGATCCGCGCCGGCGGCAAGATGTACGGCGCCGACGGCCGCCTGAAGGAAGTCAAGGCGGTCATTCCGGAATCGACCTTCGCCCGTATCTACCAGGAAGTCATCAACTTCTGCAAATGGCACGGCGCCTTCGATCCGAAGACCATGGGCACCGTCCCGAACGTCGGCCTGATGGCCCAGCAGGCCGAAGAATACGGCTCGCACGACAAGACCTTCGAGATCCAGGAAGACGGCGTGGCCAACATCACCGACCTCGCCACCGGCGAAGTGCTGATGAGCCAGAACGTCGAGCAGGGCGATATCTGGCGCATGTGCCAGGTGAAGGACGCCCCGATCCGCGACTGGGTCAAGCTGGCGGTCACCCGCGCGCGCAACTCGGGCATGCCGGCCGTGTTCTGGCTCGACCCGTACCGTCCGCACGAGAATGAACTGATCAAGAAGGTCAAGACCTACCTGAAGGATCACGACACCACCGGCCTGGACATCCAGATCATGTCGCAGGTGCGCGCGATGCGCTACACCCTGGAGCGCGTCAAGCGTGGCCTGGACACCATCTCGGTGACCGGCAACAT